>NZ_JBHZQA010000003.1:0-536722 GCF_042787335.1 Flavobacterium fructosi
TAGTGTATCTGTTGTCACGCCAGTGGCATCGCAGAGTAGCTACGTTTGGAAGGGATAAGCGCTGAAAGCATATAAGCGCGAAACCCACCACAAGATGAGATTTCTTTTAAGGGTCGTGGGAGATGACCACGTTGATAGGCTATAGATGTAAAGGCAGTAATGTCATAGTCGAGTAGTACTAATAACCCGTAAGCTTATGTACGCTTTTCCCCGGGGTAACCCGGGGAAGAAACTTTCTAATACTTTTTATTTTCTTTATCTCAGTATGTTAAGATATTACTATAATTATGAATTGATAAATTATCAATTGTTAGTTATAGATAATTGCCCAAAGCAATTATAACCTCTTAAGGTGGTTATTGCGGCGGGGCTCACCTCTTCCCATCCCGAACAGAGTAGTTAAGCCCGCCTGCGCAGATGGTACTGCAGTTATGTGGGAGAGTATGTCGTCGCCTTTCTTTGTGGAACCCCAGCTTGAAAAAGCTGGGGTTCTTTTTTTTATAGGTACGACGTGTTTGGCTAATGCCTCGGTTCGTCGCCTTTCTTTAATCTGAATTAGTTTCAGATTCTATTAAATCCTCATCATTCATTTGATGGGGATTTTTTTCGTTGTAAATTTTTGGATTCTAAAGGGAAAAAATTCCACATCTACTGCACCTCTTTGATTTGGGATCAATTCCAAAACCTGTGGAGCGATAAAAATTAAGCATAAATTTCGGTTACTCTAAAATGAAAGAATCCTATATTTCTGACCGCTCTGAATTGGGATCTAAAAGCTTTAATTTTAGCATACTTCGTCGCGTTATGCCTAAATAAACAGCCTAGCCTCTTATGGGAAAATCGGGTCACATAAATTTTCTGGGGATTAGGCAAAAAGTTTTTCCATTCTAAAGAGAAAGAATTTGATATCTACGACACCTCTTTGGTTGGCTCTGAAGAGTTTTATTTTCGAGTTAAATGATTCTGCATTTGCATTTGTATGTCGTTTTATAAAGAAGTTCAAAATGGTTTCCAAATGATATTTCAAACTGTTTGCCGCGGTATTAAAAACGGTCATTTCTAATAGTTTGGTTTTCTCTATCCAGTTTAATATTTTTTCTTTGGCGAGTTTTCTTAATGTTTCTTCATAAATATTTCTAAACTCAAGAGTATGATTATATGCTTTATGTAAAAGAGGATAATTCTTGAATAGTAATTCAGCTCTTATCTTTTGGTTTTGGGTCCAATCATTTGGTTTTTTAGCAATAATATTGCGGCTGCGAGCTAGTAATTGTTTTGGAGTATCGTCGTTTTCAAAAGTAAATGGAATGTATTTTAAGCTTTGTTCTTTTGCTATTTTGATGGCTTGATTTTCTTTTTCAATTTCCTCCCATCGATATTTTATTCTTAAGTGTTGCAAGGCTTCCATTATTAGTTTTACAACGTGGAAACGGTCTGTTACGTGATAACTTTCAGGAAAACACATTCTTGAAGCTAATTGCATGTTGTTTGCCATATCAAGGGTTATTTCTTTTACCGATTTTCTTTTTTCTAACGAAATTTTGTTTAGAACATCAATAATATCGTGACTTTTAGTTCCTTTGATAATCGCTACGAGTGTCTTTTTCTTTCCTCTTCCATTTTTATTTGTAACAAAAGTATAGAGTTCTCCTTTTGATAAACTCAACTCGTCAATACTTAAATGTTCGCCAATATTTTCAGGATAAATCAAATAATCTTGGGAGTGATTTAACTGTTTCCAATCTTTAAAACCACTGATTTTTTTCTTGTAATGACGTTGCAATAAATTAGCCTTAACACCATAATAACTGACGATATTACTTATCGTATCTTCTCGGGTCTCGACCTGTATCTTTTAAAAAATCTGAAAGCTCAACCGTTAATTTTGAACCTTCAGCTATAAATGAATAATCACTTTTTACTTCAATAGATTTGTCTGTTTTATTACGCCACCTACGTCTTCTTATACCTAAATAAACAGCTTTCCCTCGTATAGGAAATTCTTGTATTATGGTTCGCTCATAAAACCCTTTTGATTGAAATTCAATTGAGTTAAATCCTTTTGGAAGAATATTTTTCTCGTCTAAATAGATATATAAACAGTCTTTATTGGTTTGTAAGTCACCCAACTCCTTGAAATCAACAACGTCAAAATGAGACAACAGTCCTTCTGGTAGAAACGAAGAAAATATCGAAATATCCATTTGCTTTTTTATGCAAATTTATAAATTCTCCCCAACTTTTTTCTGTGACCCGGAAAATCTTGTATTATGGTTCGCTCATAGAACCCTTTAGATTCATATTCAATGGAGCTATATTCTTTTAGAAAATATTTTTCTTGTCTAAAGAGATATAAAAGCAATCTTTTTTGGTTAATTAATCCCCCAGTTCCTTTAAATCAACAATGTCAAAATGAGATAATAATGCTTCAGGTAGAAAGGATAAAAATATTGAAAAATTCATTTTTTTTATCCGAAGTTACGACTTCTGGCCATATTTTTTTAAGTGAGCCGTTAAAACACTAATTGGATGACTTACAAAAAAAGACGATCGAAATTAATTCAAGATAAATTTCATCTCTCTCTGGAAACAGACAAAAAATGGAAAACTAAAAAGTCATGCCATTAGTAATACGGTTTTTTTTAAAATAAGATATTTAAAAAAAAAGTTAGGGAGTGTAAACTAACAGTAAATAAAAAGAAAATTCAAAACTCGGGAGTTATTTCTTTTTTATCTCAAACTTCACATATTTAGATGGGGTCATATTAAATTGCCTTTGAAAACTTCTGCCGAAACTTACTTGTGAATTAAAACCGACCATTTCGGCCACTTGATAGATTTTATAATCACCTGTTTTCAATAATTCGGCAGCTTTTTTAAGTCTAGTAATATTTATTAAGTCATTGGGACTTAAATTAGTGATATTATTAATTTTTCTATACAAAGTGGATCGACTCATATTCATGTTCTCTGCCAAGGTGTCAACACTTAAATTGGATTCTGAAATATTACTGATAATAATTCCGTCCAATCTTTTTATAAATTTTTCGTCGACATTAGTATGAGCCATTGTTCTGATGTGAGCTAGAGGAGAACTTGAATAATGGTCTATGATATTTCTTCTATTATCTAATAAATTAGACACTTGAACTTTTAGATATTCCATTGAAAAAGGCTTGTCAATGTAGGCGTCCGCACCAGATTCTAGCCCCTCTATCCTAGCTCCAATGGATGTTTTGGCAGTTAGCAGAATAATGGGAATATGGCTTGTATTTATAGTAGTTTTCATTTTTTCACAGAATGTAAACCCATCCATTTCTGGCATCATGACATCACTTATTATTAATTGAATACTCTCATTGTCAACAATATCTAAGGCTTGTATTGCATTTGATGATTTTATTATTGTATAAGTATCCATTAAGTCCTTAGCAATAAAATCTAGTAAATCCTCATTGTCTTCTATTAAAAGGACAGTGGGTTTATTGTTTTCTATTTTTAATTTATGAACAGAGAACTGGGCTTCTATTTTTATGTCTGATGTCTTTGAATCGTCAAAATCGAATTCTTTGTCTTGATGTATGGGAAGTTTGAGCACAAAACTATTCATTGCAGCATCACTTGTGTCTAATTTTAACTTTCCTTTGTGTAGCGTGACGAGAGAGTAGGCAAGCGCAAGACCTATGCCAGTTCCAGACTGATTTTCGGTTCCTGGCGCCCTGAAAAAAGGTTCGAATATCTTGTTTCTGAGTTGGGATGGAATTAGTTTACCATCATTTTTTATTGTTAATTTAAAATATCCTTCCTTTTTTGATAAGGAAAGAATAACGTTGGATTTTGAATATTTTATCGCATTATTAAACAGATTACTTAATATTTTAGTCAATACTTCAGCATCAACAAAAGCAATTAAATCATCTGTTTCCAATTTAAGTTCAAAATCAATGTTCTTGCTCTTGATTATCTGACTGAATTGTGTATAGGTTTCTCGTACTAAATTTGTAATATTTGTTTTGACAAATGTTAGGCTAACGTTCTCTAATTCAGTCTTTCTAAAATCTAATAATTGGCTAACTAAAGTAAGCAAGCGACTTACATTTTTATCCATAATAGAGAGGTTCTCTTTTATATCACTGTTTGGATCGACTTTAGTAAGTAACTTTTCTAAAGGACCTTTTATTAAACTTAATGGCGTACGAATCTCGTGAGAAATATTGGTAAAAAATTCGATCTTGGCATTGTATAATTCTTTTTCCTTTTTGTTATTTAGTTCCGTTAATAAATACGAATTTTTTATTTTTATTCTGTTGTGATAAAATCTAAAACCCATAAAACTTAAAATAATTAGGATACAAAAATAAAAGACAAAGGCCAAATTACTTTTCCATAAAGGTGGTAAGATCGTAATTTGTACTGGTGACGACTTACTCCAAATACCGTTAACGTTGAGTGCTTTCACTTTAAAAATATATTTACCAGAAGATAAACCAGAAAAATAAACCTTATGTCTTTTTCCTAACGAGATCCAATCATTTGTGGATCCATCAAGCTTATACCAATACTTCACCATCTCTGGCGCAGTATAACTTAAAGAAGTAAAATCAAGATTAAAAGAATTCTCATCTGGATGTAATGTAATCTCCTTGTTGTTAGTAATAGAATTATTTAAAGCAGAGATAGTAGTGTTTTCAGATGATTCTTTACCAATTATTTCTATGTCGGTTAAAAAAATAGAGGGACGAAAAGTGTTTTTTCTAAACTTTTTTGGATTAAAAGCGACCATACCACTCGTGCTGCCAAAATAGATCATACCGTTTTTGTCTTTGTAAGCTGAATTATAGTTGAATTGATTGTTTAAAAGGCCATTGTCTTCAGTGTACACTTTAATTTTTTTTGATTCTTGATCGAATTCAACCAAACCTTTTGAAGTACTTATCCAAAGAATATTTTTTTCACCACAAATAATAGAGTAAAATACATTGCTGGGAAATCCATCTTTCGTAGTGTAATTTTTAAATTCATTGCTTTTATAATTATAAACATTAAGCCCATTTTCAGTTGCGATCCATAAATCGTTTTTATAGTCTTGGAAGATGCCGTTTATTGCATTATTGCTTATGCTTTTTGAATTGTTTTTATTTTGTTTAAAAACAATGCGTTTATTAGTCCGTGGATTATAACTAATTAAACCACCCCAATAAGTACCAGCCCAAAGAATGCCTTTTTTATCTTCCATAAACGAAGTATAAAAAACCCGTTCTGAAAACCCTCTGTGCGTGATGAATTTATCTTTTTCAGCATCGTAAGTTTGTATCCCCGTTGAAGTAATGACAAAAATTTGTTTTGATTTATTTTGATAAAGTGTATATACAAAATTACTGGAAAGACCATGACCATCTCCTACACTGTAATGTTTGATAACATTTCCAGTATCGGTATCCATTATGTCAATACCACGATCAAACGTGCCTATCCAAAGTTTGTTTTCTTTGATTAACAGCCCATGAATATTGTTATGGGTCAATAAGTTAGTATTATTGAAAAGATTGTAATTAGTAAAAATTCCCGTCTTTGGATTAAACTTATTAAGTCCAGCGTCTTCGGTTCCAATCCATAAATTTCCATTTTGATCAGAACGAATTTCACGAACTGCATTACCGCTAATTGAATTTTCTCCAAGTTTTGGGAAATATTTTTTGAATTGTATGTATTGTTTTGGGTAATAATTAATACCCCCAAAATAAGTACCAATCCAAACGCCTCCTTCGGAATCAGAAGTCAAGGAATAAACTGCATTATCGGAAATTGAATAAGGATTATTATAGTTTTTAGTTAAATTTTTATAACTGGAACTTTTCAAATTATAGATAACTAAACCTGATTCTGTTGCAATCCACAACTCGTTTGTATTAATTTTTAAAAAATCTCTAATGTATAAAGGTTCACTGTTATTCAGACGCAATCGTGTGATAGTATTATTCCGAATATGATAAACTAGCACACCATTATTTTGTGTTCCGATGTAAATGCTGTTTTCATCTTCACATATTATTTTACTAATTCTTATGGGAAGTTTATTTTTTGTAGAGATATTAATACTAATTTTTTTAAATGAATTTGTTTCTTTACGATAGCTGTATAAATTATTATTAAAGGCTACCCAAATTCTTCCATCAGGTGTTCTGGTAATTTCTTCTACGTTAAACAATAGTTTATTTTTATAACTAACTGTTTTTTTTGTCGCTACAGTATACTTGAATAAAGTTAAGTCTGCAATGTACCAAAGGTTACCGTCATTGTCATTCTCAATGTCAACGATGGGTTTGTTTAAAGACCTGTTTAAAAGGCTGAAATCTTCCGCTTTTTCATTGTATGTAAATAACCCATTATTAGTTCCCACCCATAATTGACCATTATATTCGTGAAGACATTCAATAAAATTACTCCCTATGCTTTTGGGATTATTGGTGTCATTTCGAAAAGTTTTAAAAGTGTAGCCATCAAATCTGTTTAATCCATCTTTGGTTCCAAACCACATAAACCCTTTTTTATCTTGAAGAGAGGTAAGCACTGTATTATGTGATAATCCATTTTCGCTTTTATACTTTTTAAAATAAAACTCTTGCCCAAATGAAGAAATGGTCGAAAAAAAGATTATTAGGAGGTGAACGATGTGTTTTTTCATTTTTTAAACGTGATACTATTTTTGTGAATAAAAGTAAATAAATAGAATGCCAATTTTCAATTCAAATCATCCTAAAATTATACAATTCATTCCATAAATGATAATATTACTAATAAAATAATTACTTTAAATGATTTGTATAAAGAATGACACATTAAAGATAGATTTATGATTTTTTTTAAACTTTTTTTGTTTGAAAATAACCAAATAAAACTATTACAAAATGAAAAAAAATGTACCAAAATTAATTAAATTAGTCATTACCCTAACATTTTGCTTATTTACGTTCCTAAACAACGCTTATTCACAAGGCCAATTAAGCATTAGTG
Source organism: Flavobacterium fructosi (assembly GCF_042787335.1). Lineage (NCBI taxonomy): Bacteria > Pseudomonadati > Bacteroidota > Flavobacteriia > Flavobacteriales > Flavobacteriaceae > Flavobacterium > Flavobacterium fructosi. Next base: position 7,015 of record NZ_JBHZQA010000003.1, read on the forward strand.
GTGTAATTAAAGGAAGTGATGGAACCCCATTACCGGGTGCCAATGTCTCAATTCCAGGGACCCAGATAGGATCTACTGCTGATTTTGATGGAAAATTTACATTAAAAAACGTTCCTTCCAATGCAGTGTTAGATTTCAGTTATATTGGTTTTCAAGGCCAATCGATTCAAGTCAATGGTCGCACTACAATTAATGTTGTTTTAATCATGGACAGCAACAATTTAGACGAGATAGTTATAATTGGATATCAATCTATAAAAAAGAAAGATTTAACAGGTGCTATTGCTGTTATAGATCCAGTAAAAGCAAATAAAAACTTCTCGAATTCTCTTGCGGAATCTTTGCAAGGATTAGCAGCAGGTGTTACTGTTAGAAATGGTGGACAGCCAGGACAAAATTCTCAAATAGAGATTAGAGGTTCAGCGAGCTTTGTTAATTCTAATCCATTATACATTATTGACGGAATGATTGCAGACGCAAATCAAACAGTAAATAATAATGATATTGAATCCATCCAAATTTTAAAAGATGCATCTGCAGCAGCGATATACGGTTCACGAGCTGCCAATGGAGTTATTATTATAAAAACTAAATCAGGAAAAGAAGGACCACTTAAAATTTCCGTTACGTTTAACACTGGCGTACAAAAGATTCCTCAAACATGGGATGTAATGAACAACACCCAATATGCTGAATTACAAAAAACAAGTTATACAAATTCCGGATTGACTCCCCCATCATCAGTTGGAGCAAATTTCAACCCTAATATTAATACAAATTGGCAGGATGAAGTTACAAGAACTGGAAATACTTTAGATTTAAACATTGGCGCCTCTGGCGGTAGTAAAAACTCATCCTACTTTCTTTCTGCAAGTCAGTTTGAAAACAAAGGAGTGCTAATTGGCAGGTCTTTTCAACGAACATCTTTTAGAGTTAATACCCAAATGAAAAAAGGTATAGTTACTATTGGAGAAAACTTATTATTATCTAATTCAAACACAAAACAACCTTTAGGATCTTTTGATACGGGTAATCCTTTTTTCGATATGGTGACTATGTTGCCTGTTATACCTGTTAAAGGGGATGAATATATAAATGCTAATAACCCAGGTGGTTGGGGAATAGGAACTGTAAATGCCGTTTCATTTTCTAAGAATCAGGTTGCTGTAACAAATCTTTTACGTGAAAAAATCAATTTTGCAAAGTTGGTTGGTAATGCTTTCGTAAATGTAGATATAATGGAAGGTTTAAGCTATAAATTCAATGTGGGGGTTGAAGCAAGTTATGACTTTTCAAAAGGAATAAGACGAAATGGAGTTACCCAATTTAATGCTGCAGTTCGCCCTAGTTTCATTGCCGACAATAGATCTAGATTTAGCAGTGTTTTGATGGAGCATACTCTTAATTTCAATAAAAAAGTAGGAAAACATAATCTAAATGGAGTTGTAGGAATTTCTGACCAACAAACAAAAAGAGATTTCTCTTTAGCTGTGAGAAGTGACATTACGGAATTGGGAGATCAAATATTTACCCAAATAAATTCAACAACAGGAACATCGATTAGCGAAGGTGCAATCACTGATGATTATAGAACTTTTGGTTATCTAGGAAGGCTTAACTATGATTATGACAATAAATATTATGTAACTCTTACTGGGAGAATTGATAAAGACAGCCGTTTTAGCAAAGATAATAGAACTGGAAATTTCCCTTCAATAGCGGGAGCTTGGAGAATTAGTAAAGAAGATTTTTTCAATGTTCCTTGGATTAATGATTTGAAAGTAAATGCATCCTATGGGGAGTTGGGAATCGTAACCTTAGGATCTTTTGATTGGCAAGGAACAATAAATAACAATACAAGAGCGATTCTAGGCGGTATGCCTCAAGTGGGTTCTTATCAAGCAACATTGGTAAACCCTGATTTACGTTGGGAAAATAGAAAAACGCAAAATTATGGTCTAGAAACATCATTATTTAAAAATACAGTAAAACTGTCCGCGGCATATTACAATTCATTGTCTGAAGATGCCTTAGTTACGAATTTGCCTATTGCTGTTTATTTAGGCAATTTAGGTGGCACTCCTCCAGTAAATGCTGGTTCAATTAGAAATACTGGATTTGAACTTGAAGCTTCATATAGGAACAATGACAATGAATTTAAATGGAATGTTGGTTTAAATTTTACAACCATAAAAAACCGTGTTGAGAAAGTTGGAAACCGTGGAGAAGGCATAGATTACATACAAACTGGATTGACAAGATCTAAGGTGGGACAACCTTTAGGTCAATGGTATTTGTTAAAAACAGATGGTATTTTTCAAAATCAATCTGAAATAGATGCTCACTCGTTAAATGGCATTCTGATTCAGCCTTTTGCAAAACCTGGAGATGTCAAATTTGTAGACATCAATGGGGATGGTAGAATATCGGACACAGACAGAGACTTTAGTGGATCTTCATCATGGCCAACTTTACAAACAGGATTGCAACTTGCAGCTAATTATAAGAATTTTGATTTAAGTGCGCAGTTTGTGGGGGTCTTTGGAAATGAAATATTTAATAGTGTGAGACAACAGTTAGATTCCTATCAAAATACAAACTTTAGAAGTGATGTAAATCCTTGGACTCCAACAAATACTAATACAAGTGACCCGAGAATTGGTGTGGCGACAAACGACCAAGGTTTGGTTGATAATGGTAGATTTAGTTCCGATAGATGGCTGGAAGATGGTTCATACCTCAGATTAAGAAATATTCAATTAGGATATTCGTTTGAAGACAGCCTTCTTAAAAAATTAAAAATGACGGGATTGCGTGTATATGCAACTGGACAAAATTTATTTACAATTACGAAATATTCTGGACTTGATCCTGACGTTCAAGGTAATGGTATTCTCGAAAGAGGTGTGGACAACGGAAACTGGCCTTCAAATCGAATTCTTGCATTTGGAGTAAATCTAGAATTTTAAAAACAAAAAACTAAAGTAAAAAATTATGAAAAACATATTAATATTATTTGTGCTGTTAACTATTTTTTCTTCCTGCAGTGATGAGTTAGATAAAGTTAACCCTAACGAAGTAACGAACCAAAGTTTTTGGCAGAATGAAAAAGATGCCGTAAAAGGTATTAATGCCTGTTATAGTACCTTGCACAGAGGAGGGTTTTCAAGATGGCAACCTATGCTTTATGATTTGCGATCTGATGTGGGTGTAAGTTATAGCCCCTGGAGTGATTTGGCCAATGCGATGAATAATTTCATACAGCCAGACTCTAATTTTGGACCAATGGTTGATGTTTATTTTGATAATTATGTTGGAATCAATAGAGCAAATGCTGTCCTTGCAAATGTGTCAAATATTGATATGAATTCCAGCCTAAAAGAGAGAGTATTGGGGGAAGCCTATTTTTTTAGAGGAATGCATTATTATCATTTAGCTAGTTTGTGGGGTAATGTTGTTTTGCAATTAAAGCCATCTGCGCCCACGGATTTACCGGCAACTTCTACCGAGACTCAAGTTTGGGCTCAAGTTGTTAAAGACTTAACGGAGGCCGTTGCACGTTTACCTAAAAATTATGCCGATCCTAAGGATCAGGGAAGAATTACTAAAGGAGGCGCCAATGCTTTATTAGCAAAAGCGTATATGCAAATAGGCGATTATGAATCAGCAAAAAAAGCGCTTGATTATTTAGTGATTGGGGATGGAGCAAGCGTCTATAATTTAGTATCTAATTATGCCGATAATTTTAAGATTACTTCCGAATTTAATGTAGAATCTGTTATTGAGTGGAGTTATATTGAAAACCCTACAGAAGGAACGGATAATGACGTACAAACCGCTAACCATAATTATGGTACATCTATAGGTCAATTCTATGCACCACCCGGAGTAGGGTTTTCAGATGCTGAAGCATTAAGATGGGTCGTTGGTGAATTTGAAATTGAAAAAACGGTTTCAAACCAAAGAGATCCTAGACTGCCGGCAACATTTTTATACAATTTTACTAACGAAGCGGGTCCAGCTGCCACGATGGTATATGGCGAAACATTTTTGCAAAGATATGGCAACAATAAACGGGTATCATTCAGAAAGTTTCTTCATGACCATGCTAGAAATTATGAAGGGTTTAGAGGTATCAACAACTACAGATTTATTAGGTATGCCGATGTACTTTTAATGTATGCCGAATGTTTAAACGCAACTGGAAAAACCAATGACGCCTATCAATATGTTAATCGAGTACGGTCAAGAGCGGAGCTAGCTCCCTTAGCAACTGGTATGTCCCAACAAGCATTTTTAACTCAAATTAAGCACGAAAGACTTCTGGAATTATCAGGTGAAGGTCACAGATTCAACGATTTGAAAAGATGGGGTGATTTAGGCCCGGATTTAAAAAGTAAAGACCCAGCATTTAATAATTTTGTAAAAGGCAAACACGAATTACTGCCTATTCCACAAAGAGACTTGGATATTAATCCAAATATGACACAGAATCCTAATTGGTAAAATACAGCGTAAAAACCCGTTGGTGCTGTTTTTTAATCATCGGAACCCAACGGGTTTTATCCTAAATATTTAATTTAAGAACTACAAGCATGGAATTACTAAAAATAAAATTGAGAATATATGGAGCCATTTCAATTGTTTGTCTTACCATAAGTGTATTTATTTCTTGCAATAGTAGCCAAATTAGCAGTGAAAGTCCAAAAATTGATGCAATGTCTACTGCTACTACGTTTAAAAATCCAATTCTCAGCTCTGGTGCTGACCCTTGGGTTTATAAAAATGGCAATGAATATATTGTGACATTTACTACCGGAAATAATATCACATTGATACGAACAGAGAAAATGTCTGAACTTAAAAATGGTACAAAAAAAATAATTTGGACCCCACCCTCGTCTGGTTTTAATTCGAAAGAAATATGGGCACCCGAATTACATAAAATTAATGGAAAATGGTATGTCTATTACGCTGCAAGTGATGGCGATAATAAAAATCACAAAATGTGGGTTCTTGAAAATACGTCACAAGATCCATTTCTAGGAACATGGGTAGATAAGGGGGAATTAAAACTGCCCGATGATAAATGGGCAATCGATGGAACCCATGTCGAGATTAACAACGAGCATTACTTTGCTTGGTCTGGATGGTCTGGTGATACTAATGTCAGTCAAAATTTATACATAGTCAAATTAGAAACCCCCTTTAAAGTTTCAACGGAAAGAGTTTGTTTATTGAAACCAACCGCAACTTGGGAAACTAATAATACCAATCCTTTGGTAGCAGAAGCACCCCAATTTTTAATAAGAGACAACAAGGTATTCTTATTCTATTCGGCAGGAGGCTGTTGGACAGATGGATACAGCATTGGAATGATATTGATGGAATTATCCAAAAATCCTTTAGATGTAAACTCATGGACAAGAAGCGAAAACAATCCTCTTTTTAAATCTAATACAACTGGAAACACCTTTGGGCCCGGTCACAATTCTTTCTTTAAATCTTTAAACGGCAAAGAGGATTGGATTCTGTATCATGCCAACCCACAGCCTGGACAAGGATGTAGCGAAAATAGATCAATGAGAATGGAGCAATTTTCGTGGGACAAAGATGGCTTGCCAGTTTTTGGCATTCCGGAACAACTAGGTAAAGAATTGATTAGACCTGCAGAGGAATAATTTAAAGACATTTAATCCTTAATGTATTAATATTCATAGGATTAATGGTTTGATTTAGTTAATTAAACTACCGTTTTTTTATTAAAACGGTAGTTTTTCAAAGACGAAAAAAATAAATAATTAAATTTCAATAATGCTAAAATGAAAAAATACATCTTAAACCTGTTTTTAATTCTTACTATAAATGTAGGATCGGCCCAAGAAAACAATCAGTACAATCAGCACAAATGGTCTATTAAAAAAGCAGAAAATTGGTATGTTCAAAATAACTGGTTGGTAGGAGCTAATTTTATCCCAAGTACTGCCATCAATCAACTGGAGATGTGGCAAGAAGATACATTTGATCCTGAGACAATAGACAAAGAATTAGGGTATGCTCAAAGTATTGGCATGAACACGATGCGTGTATACCTGCATAGTTTAGTCTATAAAGATAATCCAGAAGGGTTTAAAAATCGGATGAAAACATATTTAAAAATAGCAGATAAACACAGTATTAAAACTATTTTTGTAATATTTGATGACGTGTGGGATAAAAATCCCAAAATAGGTTTACAGCCAAGTCCTAAACCAGGAATACATAATTCTGGTTGGGTACAAGATCCGGGCGATCCTGCTTATAAAGAAGATAAAAACTTTCCGGAACTAAAGATTTATGTTCAAGATATCATCAAAACTTTTTCCAATGATAATCGTGTTCTGATGTGGGATTTGTACAATGAACCCGGCAATAGTGAAAAAATGAATACTTCAATGAATCTTCTTTCTAAAGTTTTTGAATGGGCTCGAGAAATTAACCCAAATCAACCTTTAACCGCTGGATTGTGGACTTGGAGTTTTCAAGAACTTAATGCTTTCCAGGCTTTAAATTCTGACATTATTACGTACCACCATTATGGTGATGTTGCAGAGCATCAACAAGTAATTAATTTATTAAAATCACATGGCAGACCCATGATTTGTACAGAATATATGGCTCGAACTAGAAATAGCAGGTTTTCAAATATTCTGCCATTATTAAAAAAAGAAAATATTGGAGCAATTAATTGGGGCTTGGTAGCAGGGAAGTCAAATACTATTTATCAATGGGACACTCCTATGGTAAATGGGGAAGAGCCTAATGAATGGTTTCACGATGTGTTTAAAAAAGAGGGTACGCCATATCGTCAAGATGAAGTTAATCTGATAAAAAAATTGACTGAAAAAAAATAATGATACAAGAGAACTTTCTATTTCCTGATACCAATCGCTGCGCTATTTTTTCATAAAATAACATTCTTTGTACACTTCTTGTTGCAACAAAAAAAAAATACTATAAAAAAAATGACACTCAACCTACTTGATGGAATACCAGGAGTTTATAGAAATAGCAATAAGCAATAGAGGCTGATAAGCTGCCTGAATATATTGAAAAATAAAAAATAAAATTCATGAAATTAAATAAATTGTTTTTAGTTCTTTGTATTTGTTGTTTTCAATTAGGAATGTCTCAGACATTTACCCAACCTATTGCAGATTTAGCAGATCCCCATATTACTTATGTAAATGGGTACTATTACTACACTGGAACTACGGGTGGAGACATTTCTATAAAAAAGGCAACAACTCTAGAAGGCTTAAAACAAGTGAGGCTAACAAAGTTATTTGGGCCGGGGAATGTCGGTGCTCAGATGGGGGATTACTGGGCACCTGAATTACACCAACTTGATGGAAAGTGGTATATCTATTATACTGCAAAAGAAACAGAGTCAAATCTTCAAAAATCATTTGTGATTGAAAACAGTACAGGTGATCCGATGTCAAACAATTGGAATTTTAGAGGAAAGCTCTCTTCGACCGGTTCAGATTATTATGCCATAGATGGAACAATTATGGAGATTTTAGGTAATCGTTATTTTATCTGGTCTGGTGTCGATGCAACAACAAATGCACTTGGAAGAGATAAACCCCAAAAAATTTATGTGTCTTTAATGAGTAATCCTTGGACTTTGACTGGTACGAGATCATTGCTGTCGAGTCCAGGAGAATTGTCAGGAGGTAATTTTGGTGATGTGAATGAAGCGCCAGAAATACTTATAAAAAACGACAAGGTGTTTATGACCTATTCTGCAAATGGTTGTTGGACACCAGACTATAAAATGGGGATGATGTATATGAATGATACCGCTAATCCATTACTTCCATCTTCTTGGACAAAAATACCTGATGCTGTTTTTGCATCAAATGCGTTAACCCATAGCTATGGACCGGGACACAATTGTTTCTTTAAATCTCCCGATGGAATTGAAGATTGGTTTGCATATCATGCAACGCCAAATTCTAGTGGTGATTGCGGAAATACAAGAACAACAAGAGCTCAAAAAATAACTTTTGATGGAAACGGAATTCCACAATTTGGAAAGCCTTCCGTTATAGGAGAACCAATAACTGCTCCTAGTGGAGAACCTACATTGCCTTTTCAAGGCTTGGCAAATGGGCTGTATAAAATAAAGCAAAAGAACACCACTAAATTAGTGGGAATTGGAGGGACTGTTTATGGTAATCCTGCAAACATTATACAATGGGAGGATAATGATGGCTTGGGACAAAAATGGTGGATTCAAGCTACTGGAGATGGTCATTACACTATTATATCTGCATTGAGTGGTCTAGCAATGGAAATTGGAGCTTGTAGCGTTTCTAATTTTGCTAGTGTTACTATTTGGACACCAAATGGAGCTTCTTGTCAAATGTGGGCTATAACAGACCTTAATGCGGGAAATTATAGTATCATAAATAAAAATAGTGGTAAAACAATTGAGATTGATGCTGCTGATATTGATGTTAATGGGGGAAATGTGCAACAAAATACTTCCATTGGAACAGATAATCAAAAGTTTAAACTTGAATTTGTAAGAGCTACTTTGAACACGGCAAATGTGGATATACCCAACACGGTGAAAATTTATCCAAATCCAGCCAAAGATGAATTTATAATTGTTGGCTTAAATAATCATGAAAGCTACGTACAAATCAAAATTATTGATAGTGCTGGTAAGACTGTAAAAAAAATTAATACTACTGAGGCGGAATGTAAGGTTGATGTTTCGTCTTTAAAATCAGGATTATATTTTCTTCATATCGCCAATGAAGGAAATACGGTTTACGAAAAAATAATTATTGATTAGGGCTACAGTTGAAGAGTATATAAAAACTTGCAGAATTGAGTCAAAAAACATTAAAAAAACAACAATGAAAAAAGCGATTTTAATTATCTCATTATTATTTACATCCCTTGTAACAGTGGGACAAAACAAAAAAAATATGTCCATTGTATTACTTAAAAAAAGTGATTTTGAAAGGGAAATTGACGGTAAACAAGTACGATTGTATACCTTAAAGAATCATTCAGGAATGATTTCGGAAATTACCAATTACGGAGGTAAAGTGGTTTCGTTATGGGCGCCAGATAGAAAAGGTCATTATGAGGACATGGTTTTGGGATATCCCAATATTAATGATTATTTAAATTCTAAAGAAAAATATTTTGGTGCTTTAATCGGAAGATATGGAAATCGTATTGCTAACGGAAAATTCACACTAAATGGTAAAGAATATGATTTGGCCAAAAACAATGGCCTTAACCATCTTCATGGAGGAAATAAAGGTTTTGAATCCGTTGTTTGGGATGCAAAACAAGTTGACGGTCAAACTTTAGAATTACGGTATGTATCTAAAAATATGGAAGAGGGTTATCCTGGCAATCTTGTTGTAAAAGTTGTTTACAAACTTACAAACAATAATGAATTAAAAATTGAGTATTGGGCATCTACTGATGCGCCAACGGTAGTGAACTTAACTCATCATTCATTTTTTAATTTAAAAGGAGCAGGGAACGGAACAATTAACAACCATCTTTTACAGATTAATGCAGCTTATTACACACCTGTTGACAATGGATTGATTCCTACAGGAGAGATCGCTAGTGTAGAAAATTCCGCTTTCGACTTCCAAAAAATAACTGCGATTGGAGAAAGGGTTAATACTGAAAATCCGCAACTAAAATATGGACTTGGTTACGATCATAATTTTGTCCTTAATCAAAAATTGGAAGGTTTAAACTATGCCGCAAAGGTTATAGAACCGGTGTCCGGAAGAACTATGGAAATCTACACAAATGAGCCTGGATTGCAGTTTTACGGAGGCAATTTTTTGAATGGAACTGAAATAGGAAAAAATAGGAAAGCATATGAGTATAGAACAGCTTTTTGTCTTGAGACCCAACATTTTCCGGATAGCCCTAATAAAAATCATTTCCCAACAACTAAATTAAATCCAAAAGAAGAATACTATTCCATATGCATTTACAAGTTTTCAGTTTCCAAACTGTAGAGTGAAGTCCAAACCTTTTTCATAAAAACATTTTTTAGACAGGAATAAGAAATGATTAATTTGTAATACTTAAGTTTTGTTAATACCTATTTTATAACATTAAATTGTATTTTTGTTGAACTATATAAAAATACAATATGAAAAAAATTATTTTGTTTTTGGCATTTTTAATGTCTTTAAATATGCAGGCTCAAGAACGACCAAAATTAGTTGTTGGTATTGTTGTAGATCAAATGAAGATGGAATATTTATATCGTTTTGCTGATGATTTTTCACCTAATGGTTTTAAAAGATTAATGGCTAATGGATATACTTTTCAAAACATGCATTTTAATTATATGCCAACTTATACAGGTCCAGGCCATGCATCAATATATACAGGTACAACACCATCAACTCATGGAATTGTGGGGAACGAATGGTTTAGTAGAAGTTTGGGTAAGTTTATGTACTGTACAGATGACGCATCGGTTAAAACAGTGGGAGATGGTACTGTTATAGAGGGTGAAATGTCTCCAAAGAATTTGTTAAGTACTACTATTACAGATGAACTTAAGTTAGCAACCAATTTTAAAGGGAAGGTTATTGGAATAAGTCTAAAAGATCGTGGTGCTATTTTACCTGCGGGACATTTTGCTGATTGGGCTTTTTGGTTTAGTAAAACAGGAGCTTTTATTTCTAGCTCCTTTTACGGCGAAAAACTACCAGGGTGGGTTGCCGAATTTAACCAAGAGAAAAGATTCATGCCTTATATTACTAAAGGTTGGGATTTATTCAAACCTGCAGCAACTTATAACGAGAGTCTAGCAGATAATAATCCATACGAGGGGAAATTATATAATAGTTCGGCACCAGTATTTCCGTATAATTTAAAAGATATGTATGAGAAAAATGATGCAGGAGTTATACGTTCTACACCATTTGGTAATAACCTTTTGGCAGAATTTGCTATGGAAGCAATTGAAAAAGAAGAATTAGGAAAAGATAATATTACGGACTTCCTGACAGTTAGCTTTTCTTCTACTGATTATGTTGGACATTTACTTGGTCCAAGGTCTATGGAATTGCAAGATACTTATTTACGTTTGGACCAAACTATTGCTGAATTTCTTAAGTATTTGGACAAAACTGTGGGGAAAGATAATTATTTGCTTTTTCTTACTGCAGATCATGCGGGAGCTGAAAATGCAAACTATCTCAGAGATAATAAGTACAATGTAAAAAGTGTAAATCCGCAAAATATTATCAAAGGATTAAAAGATTTTTCGGTTGCTACTTTTGGAGTAGATTTAGTTTTAAATTATTCTAATTTCAATCTTTTCTTTAATAAAGAAATTATTAATTCTAAAGGGCTTGATTTGAATAAGGTTAAGCAGTCTTTTAAAGATTATTTAATGACACAGGAGCAGGTTAAAAGAGTTTATACTGAAGAAGAAATTCTAGGTTCGACTGGAAATGATTATTACCTTAATTTTATAACGAAAGGATACGATCCATCACAAAATGGAGATCTTGTTATCCTTGACAAAGCGGCTTACATCGAATACCAAGGTACTGGAACTTCTCACGGAACTCCTTATAGTTATGATACCCATGTACCAGTAATTTTTTACGGCTGGCATGTTAAGAAAGGAGAATCATTTGCAAAGAAATATATCACACAGATTGCACCTACAATCGCTCAAAAAATTAAAATTCCTTTTCCAAATGGAACTGACGCTAATGTTTTAGAGGAAGTTTTAGAAAAATAGAGTATTTTCGATAGTCGTAGTGAATAAAAAAAATCCCATCTTTTTAAAGAGATGGGATTTGTGTTTTAGCTTATACTGTAGCAATTTCTAGTGGTAATGGAATTTGGTTTTTTAATAAATCTTCAAAGGTTTCATGAGCTCTAATTAAATGCCCTTCTCCTTTTAACCACAATACTTCAGCTGGTTTGTATCGTGAATTATAATTAGATGCCATAGAAAAACAATAGGCACCCGCATTTCTAAAACATAAAATATCACCTTCTTTGATTTCGGAAATTTTTCTATTATTTGCAAATGTGTCTGTTTCGCAAATGTATCCAACTACAGAGTAAAAACGTTCTTTCCCTTTTGGGTGTGAAATGTTTTCAATATGATGTTGTGAACCATAAAACATTGGTCGTATTAAGTGATTAAAACCACTATCTATTCCTGCAAAAACTGTTGATGTAGTTTGTTTTACGACATTAACTTTCGCTAAAAAGAATCCAGCTTCACTGACCAAAAATTTTCCTGGCTCAAATATCAAGGTTAATTCTTTTCCGTATTCTGTACAAAAAGCATTGAATCTTTTCGAAAGTTTCTTTCCTAATTCTTCAATATCAGTTTCAATGTCATCTTTCTTGTAGGGTACTTTAAATCCACTTCCAAAGTCAAGAAATTCAAGATTTTTGAAGTTTTTTGCAGCGTCGAATAATATTTCTGCAGCGTATAAAAATACTTCGATATCAAGAATATCAGAACCAGTATGCATGTGTATCCCTACAATATTCATTTTTGTGTTTTCAACGATACGAACTAAATGTGGTAATTGATGAACAGAAATACCAAATTTACTATCAATATGACCAACAGATATGTTTGCATTTCCACCTGCCATTACATGTGGATTTATTCTAATACATACAGGAACATTTGGATATTTTGTGCCAAATTGCTCTAATATAGATAAGTTATCAATGTTGATTTGAACTCCCATTGCTGTAACTTCTTCAATTTCTTCCAAAGAAACTCCATTGGGTGTGTAGAATATTTTTTCAGGCTCATATCCTGCATGAAGCCCTAATAATACTTCTTGAATTGAAACAGTGTCTAAACCAGATCCCATTTCTTTTAGTAATTGAAGGATTGCAATATTAGACAATGCTTTCACTGCATAGTTAATACGCAACTTATTTACCTTAGAAAAAGCTTTTGATAATCTGTTGTATTGAGATTGTATTTTCTCGGCATCATAAACATATAACGGACTTCCGAATTGTTCTGCTAATTGTAATAAGTCTTTTCCTTGCATTTTGATTGTATTTTTACGCAAATTTATTACTCTTTATCAATACAAACAAATAAAAATACAGGTTTTAACAAATTATAACAAAATGTTATTATTACAACAAATAGGATGTGTTTTTATTTCTTGTAACTATTCTAAAAATAAAAATCCCTTGATAAAAAAATATCAAGGGATTTAATAAAATTATTTTTAATTATAAACTAGGTAGGTCACCACTACCTTTAGTTGGTAAATTAGTAAATCCCATCAAATAATTATCTACTTCTCGAGCGGCTTCACGACCTTCAGAAATTGCCCAAACAATTAGAGATTGACCTCTTCTCATATCACCAGCAGTAAATATGTGAGAAACATTCGTTTGATAATTAGTTGCTTTATAATTGGTTCTAAAATCTACATCTAACCCCAATTGATCGCTTAATGTACTTTCAGGACCTGTAAATCCTAAAGCTAATAAAGCTAAATCACAAGGCCATATTTTTTCTGATCCTTCTTTTTCGATTAGTTCTGGTCTCTGTCCAGGTGTCATTTTCCAAGCTACTTCAACAGTTTTCAATCCTGTTAATTCGCCTTTTTCATTAGAAATGAATTCTTTTGTATTGATCAACCAGTTTCTGTCACAACCTTCTTCATGAGAAGAGGAAGTTTTTAATTGTAATGGCCAAAAAGGCCATGGAGTAGTTTCACTTCTACCAACGGGTGGTTTGGGTAAAATCTCAAAATTAGTAACCGATTTTGCACCGTGTCTGTTTGAAGTTCCAACACAATCTGAACCTGTATCACCACCACCAATAACGATAACATCTTTACCAGTTGCTTTAATTTGATCCGGAATTGATTCTCCGAATACCACTTTAGTTTGTTGTGTTAAAAAGTCCATAGCTTGAACAACTCCTTTGCTTTCAATTCCTTTTGTAGGTAAGCTTCTTCTTTCCGTTGCGCCGCCACATAATACGATGGAATCAAAAGAATTTAATTCTTCAATACTGAAATTTACACCAACGTTTACATTGGTTTTAAATACAATTCCTTCAGCTTCTAGAATAGCTACACGTCTGTCGATAATTCCTTTTTCTAATTTGAAATTTGGAATTCCGTAACGTAATAAACCACCAATAGCATTGTCTCTTTCAAAAACGGTAACGGTATGTCCTGCACGATTTAATTGTTGTGCAGCCGCTAAGCCGGCGGGGCCTGAACCTATGACAGCTACAGTTTTGCCTGTTCTCGTCACTGGAATTTGTGGTTTTATCCATCCTTCCGCAAAACCTCTTTCGATAATATTTTTTTCGATATTTTCAATAGCGACAGGCTCACTGATTATACCCAAAACACATGATTTTTCGCATGGAGCAGGACATAATCTTCCTGTGAATTCAGGAAAATTGTTTGTTGATTGTAAAATCTCCAATGCACTTTCCCATTCCTCTTGATGCACCATGTCATTAAAATCAGGAATTAAATTTCCTAATGGACAAGCACTGTGACAAAAAGGAATACCACAATCCATGCATCTTGAACCTTGTTCTTTTATTTTATCTTTGACTAACGGAATCGTAAATTCATTATAATTTGATACACGCTCTTCTACAACTATAGTACTTTCGTCAGTTCTATTATATTCTTTAAATCCACCTATCTTTCCCATAACTATAGTGCTATTAGTTCTTCAATTTTTTTTTCTTCTGCTAATCTCTGTAATGCTTTTTTATAATCTGTTGGCATTACTTTGACAAAATGGTTGCGTTGATTTTCCCAATCTTCTAAAATTCTTTTAGCTAACGGGCTATTGGTATACATAGAATGATTTTTTATCAAGCGTCTCAGTTTAGTTAAGTCATCCTCTTCCAATGTTTCAAAAGCGACCATCTCCATATTACATAAGGTAGCATCGAATTTTTTATTTGGATCAAAAACATAAGCAATACCGCCACTCATTCCGGCAGCAAAATTTCGTCCTGTTTTTCCTAAAACTACTACAGTTCCTCCGGTCATGTATTCGCATCCGTGATCTCCAATTCCTTCTACAACTGCTGTTGCTCCAGAATTTCTCACACAAAAACGTTCTCCAGCCATACCATTAATATAAGCCTCACCCGTAATTGCTCCGTAAAGTGCCACGTTACCAATGATAATGTTTTCTTCAGGCTTGAATGTTGCAGTAGGAGGGACTTTGATAATTAATTTAGCGCCTGAAAGTCCTTTTCCTAAATAATCATTACAGTTTCCATGAATTTTGAATGACAAACCATTTGTTGCAAAAGCACCAAAACTTTGTCCTGCAGAACCTGTAAAGTCGACTAATATGGTGTCCTCAGGTAATCCTTGAGCGCCATATATTTTTGAAATTTCATTACTTAATATCGCACCAACTGAACGATCTGTATTTTTGATATCAAAAGTCACTCTTGTTTTTTCCTTTCTATAAATAGAAGGAATTGCAGCTTTTATAATTTCAAAATCAAGTACATTATCTAAAGCATGATCTTGAGTAGTTGTGTTGTGATTTGGAACTACTTTAGCTTTTTCTGGTTTGTATAAAATAGTAGATAAATCTAATCCACTCGCTTTATAATGTTTGATGGCTTTGTTGACATTCAATTTTTGAGATTGTCCCACCATTTCTTTAAGTGTTCTAAAACCTAATTGTGCCATGATTTCTCTTAACTCCTCAGCAATAAAATACATGAAGTTAATGATATGCTCCGGAGTTCCTTTGAAATTTTTTCTCAATTCAGGATCTTGCGTTGCGATACCAACTGGGCAAGTATTCAAGTGACAAGCTCGCATCATAATACAACCCGACGCAACTAACGGTGCTGTTGCAAAACCAAATTCTTCAGCTCCAAGTAAAGCAGCAATAGCTACATCACGTCCTGTTTTTAATTGTCCGTCACATTCTAAAACGACACGGCTTCTTAAATCATTTAAGATTAGTGTTTGTTGTGCTTCGGCAAGTCCCAATTCCCAAGGAATACCTGTATGTTGTAATGATGTTAATGGTGCGGCACCCGTTCCTCCATCGTATCCCGAAATCAAGATTACATCGGCTTTTGCTTTAGCAACACCGGCAGCGATTGTTCCAACACCCACTTCAGAAACTAATTTCACATTAATCCTTGCTTCACGATTGGCATTTTTTAAATCAAAAATCAATTGTGATAAATCTTCAATGGAGTAAATATCGTGATGTGGCGGCGGAGAAATAAGTCCAACATAAGGCGTTGAATTTCTTACTTTTGCAATCCAAGGCACTACTTTTTCTCCAGGTAATTGACCACCTTCTCCCGGTTTTGCACCTTGAGCCATTTTTATTTGAATCTCTTTGGCACTTGTCAAATAATTGATAGATACACCAAATCTTCCTGAAGCAACTTGTTTAATAGCACTATTTCTAGAATCACCATTTAAGTCTTTTTGGAAACGGTTAGTATCTTCTCCACCTTCTCCAGAATTACTTTTTCCTCCAATTCTATTCATGGCAATTGCCAAGTTTTCATGGGCTTCCTGGCTGATTGATCCATAAGACATGGCTCCAGTTTTGAATTTTTTTACAATTTCGGTCCAAGGCTCTACTTCGTCAATTGAAATTGGATCCAAATTATTGAATTCAAATAAACCTCTAATAGTCATTAGATTTTTACTTTGGTCATTAACCATATTGGAGTATTCCTTGTAACTTTCCGGACTGTTTAATCGAACAGCCTGTTGTAATTTAGAAATCGTTGTTGGGTTGAACATGTGTTTTTCACCAGTTCTTCTCCATCTGTAGACACCTCCAATTTCAAGCGGTAATAAATTAGCCACTTTTGAATTAGGGAAAGCTTTTTGATATCTTTTTTTGATTTCTTTTTCTACTTCGATCAGACCAATTCCTTCAATTCTAGAAGGGGTGTAAGGAAAATATTTAGAAGTGAAAGTTTTATTTAATCCTAAAATTTCGAAAATCTGAGCAGCTCTATACGAATGTAAGGTAGAGATACCAATTTTGTTCATGATTTTAAGGATCCCTTTTGCAATCGCTTTATTGTAATTTTTAATTGCATAATCCGCTTTTATACCAGTAATAAAACCTTGGTTAACTTGGTCATGAATAATTTCATTGACCATGTAAGGATTTATTGCGCTGGCACCATAACCAAATAATAAGGCAAAATGATGTGGTTCGCGTGGTTCAGCTGATTCAATTATGATTCCAAATTTCGAACGAACTTTTAGAATGTTTAAGGAATGGTGAATGTAAGAGCAAGCCAATAACATTGGTATTGGAGCCATTTTTTCGCTTACACCTCTATCAGAAATGATTACGATATTGCAACCTTCAGAAACAGCTTTAAAAGTAGCTTGAACTGCTCTTTCCATAGCGCGTTCCAATCCATTTACACCTTTTTCAATATCATATAATGTAGAAATAGTCACCGATTTGAAATCAACATGATCAATATTTCTTATTTTATCCAAATCTTCATTCGAGATAACTGGATTTTGAATCTTTAATTTTTTACAATGTTTAGGATCAACATCAAAAATATTATAATCACCACCAATTGCTAGACTGATATCCGTAATGATTTCTTCACGAATACCATCCAATGGTGGATTAGTAACCTGAGCAAATAATTGTTTGAAATAGTTGTATAAAAGTTGTGGTTGATCCGATAAAACCGCTAACGGAGTATCATTACCCATAGAACTTAAAGCTTCATTACCTTGAGCTCCCATTGGGTTTATAATTGTTTTTAAATCCTCGATAGTATAACCAAATAAACGTTGTCTTGTTTCAAAGTCTACGTTTTCGGTTGGTATCGGATTATTGGTATAAGGAATTTGAGCTAATTGCAATAAATTCTCATCTAACCATTTTTTATAGGGACGTTTAGTAGCAATAGCATTTTTGATCTCATCATCTTCAATGATTCTACCTTCGTTCATGTCTACCAAGAACATTTTTCCTGGCTCCAAACGACCGTGTTGAATAACATCTTCTGGTTTAATATCTAGAACACCAATTTCGGAAGACATAATTACAAAACCACTTTTTGTCAAAGTATAACGAGAAGGTCTCAATCCATTTCTATCCAATAAGGCTCCAATAACGTTACCATCAGTAAAAGGAATAGAAGCTGGACCATCCCAAGGTTCCATGATACAAGCATTGTATTCGTAAAATGCTTTTTTCTCTTCAGACATGGTTTGGTGTTTTTCCCAAGCTTCAGGAACTACCATCATCATTGCTTCCGGTAAAGAACGTCCGGTCATCAATAACAATTCGACAACCATATCCATAGAAGCTGAATCTGATTTTCCTTCTAATATAATAGGGAATAATTTTTTCAAATCATCACCAAAAACATCACTTTGCATCAATTCTTCACGAGCACGCATTCGGCTAATGTTTCCACGAAGCGTATTGATTTCTCCATTATGACACATGTATCTAAATGGTTGTGCTAATTCCCATGAAGGGAATGTATTAGTTGAAAAGCGCTGGTGAACCAAAGCTAATCTAGTAACTAAGTCAGTATCAGACAAATCACTGTAGTATCTACTAATGTCTTCCGGCATCAACAAACCTTTATAGATAATGGTAGTTGTTGAAAAACTAGAAAAATAGAACATATGACTTTCCGAAGTTCTTGAATTTCTAATAGTATGTTCTGCAATTTTTCTTGCAGCAAACATTTTCGCATTAAATTGTTGTTCGGTAAGATCCAGTCCATTTTTACCAACAAACACTTGTTTTACGGTTGGTTCTTTTTCGGCTGCAATTTGTCCTAAATTAGAAACATCAACTGGAACATCTCTCCATCCTAAGATTTCTAAATTTTGATCTTGTATGGCCGTTTCAAAAGTTGTTTTGCAAAAGACAACCTGATTTGTGCTTTTCGGCATAAAAACCATTCCTACGGCATATTGTCTAGTTTCAGGTAATTCGAAATCACAAACTTTCTTAAAAAAATCATGGGGAATGTCAAATAAAATTCCTGCTCCATCGCCAGTTCTACCATCAGCACTAACCGCTCCACGGTGCTCTAATTTTATTAAAATATCTAATGCTTTATGAATAATATCATTGGACTTAATTCCATTTAAATTGCAAATAAATCCTGCGCCGCAGTTGTCGTGTTCAAATTCGGGCAAATAAAGGCCTTGTTCTTTAACTTTCATGCTTAATATTTTTTTACAAAATTAAAGATTTAGTAACATATAATGAGTGTAAAAGCCAAATTGAATGTATTTTTACAGTAATAGTAGAAAAAGGTACGATAACTCACAATAATTGTATTTAAAGAGAGTTGAATTGATTTTTCTATAAAAAGAAAACCTATTAAAAGGACTTGTGTCAATTATTTTGAAAGAATTATTTTACTGAGGAATTTTGTTTTAGAATTATAACAAAATGTTTGTTATTTTCTATATTTTTTGAATCGTCTAATGATAAGCTAGAAATATACAATTTGAGGCGTTACATTTAATAAAAAAAAATAGCAGTTAAGTTTAATTTTGCTATTTTTGTGCCACTTTTATTCTGAAATAAATTCAGAATCCAGACAAATTCTATATTATGAACATACACGAATATCAAGGAAAAGAGATTTTAGCTAGTTACGGGGTTCGCATTCAACGCGGAATCGTTGCTAATAGTCCAGTAGAAGCGGTTGCTGCTGCTAAACAATTAACTACCGAAACTGGTACAAGTTGGTATGTTGTAAAAGCCCAAGTTCATGCAGGTGGACGTGGAAAAGGTGGTGGAGTTAAACTAGCAAAAAACTTACAGCAAGTAGAAGAAATTGCAGAACA
This sequence comes from Flavobacterium fructosi, assembly GCF_042787335.1. Taxonomy (NCBI): domain Bacteria; kingdom Pseudomonadati; phylum Bacteroidota; class Flavobacteriia; order Flavobacteriales; family Flavobacteriaceae; genus Flavobacterium; species Flavobacterium fructosi. Next base: position 26,907 of record NZ_JBHZQA010000003.1, read on the forward strand.
AATCATCGGAATGCAATTAGTTACACCTCAAACTTCTGCGGAAGGTAAGAAAGTACATAAAGTTTTAATCGCTGAAGATGTTTATTATCCTGGTGAAAGTGAAACTTCTGAGTTTTATGTTTCTGTTTTATTGAATAGAGCTACAGGTCGTAACATGATTATGTATTCTACTGAAGGTGGAATGGATATTGAAGAAGTTGCGGAGCACACACCACATTTAATTTTTACCGAAGAAATTGATCCTTCTGTTGGATTACAAGGTTTTCAAGCAAGAAGAATTGCTTTTAACTTAGGTCTTTCTGGAAATGCGTTCAAAGAAATGGTGAAATTCATCGATTCTTTATACAATGCTTATATTGGATCTGATGCTTCGATGTTTGAAATCAACCCAGTTTTGAAAACATCAGATAATAAAATTATGGCTGTAGATGCTAAAGTTAATATCGATGATAATGCTTTATACAGACAAAAGAAATATGCTGATATGCGTGACGTTCGTGAGGAAAACCCAATCGAAGTTGAAGCAAAAGAAGTAGGTTTGAACTATGTTGATCTTGACGGTACAGTAGGATGTATGGTGAACGGAGCTGGTTTAGCGATGGCAACGATGGATTTAATTAAATATGCTGGTTTTGAACCGGCTAACTTCCTTGACGTAGGTGGAACTGCTGATGCTAAACGTGTTGAAACTGCTTTCCGTATTATCTTAAAAGATCAAAACGTAAAAGCAATTTTGATTAATATTTTTGGTGGAATCGTTCGTTGTGACCGTGTAGCGCAAGGAGTTGTTGATGCTTACAAAAATATGGGTGATGCAATTAAAGTACCAATTATTGTTCGTTTGCAAGGTACAAATGCAGCTATAGCAAAAGAATTAATTGATAATTCAGGAATGCCAATTTTATCTGCTGTTGAATTTCAAGAAGCAGCTGACCAAGTAAAAGCAGCACTTTCTTAATTTAGAAAATAGTTATATATTTTAAAGGATCCTGAGTGAAAGCTCAGGATTTTTTTATGTAATAAATTTATAATGTTGACGATACTATAAATTAAGGTTTTAGTGGTTATAAATTAAATGACTTTGGTTATATAATAAAGTTATCATAAGTATTCAATTATGTGTGCGGTATCGAATACCTTTACATTATACTACTCTTAATTATTTCTAGTTTATATAAATCTGTTACCAAATGAAACTTCACATACAAAATAATTTTACAACCGAATTACCTGCTGACCCAATTGATATCAATACACCAAGACAGGTTGAGCAATCGGCATATTCGTTTGTGTTGCCCAAAAAACCATCTAATCCATCACTAATTCATGCTTCAAATGAAGTGGCTCATGCCATTGGTATTACTGATGAAGACCTACTTTCAGCTGATTTTTTACACATTTTTTCAGGAAGCACCGTTTATCCGGAAACAAAACCTTTTGCCTTATGTTATGCGGGACATCAATTTGGGAATTGGGCTGGGCAATTAGGTGACGGTCGGGCAATTAATCTTACTGAAGTGGTTCATGAAAATAAGGCGTATACTTTGCAATTGAAAGGAGCAGGTCCAACTCCATATTCAAGAACAGCAGATGGTTTTGCAGTTTTACGTTCTTCTATTCGGGAGCATTTGTGCGCTGAAGCGATGCATTATTTGGGTGTTCCAACAACACGTTCACTTTCATTAATGATTTCTGGCGATCAAGTATTGCGTGATGTATTGTATAATGGAAATCCTGCCTATGAAAAAGGAGCAATTGTTTGCAGAGTGGCTCCATCTTTTATACGGTTTGGTAGCTTCGAGCTGTTTTCGTCTCGAAAAGACTACGTTAATCTCAAATTATTATCTGATTTCACCATCAAACATCATTTTCCTCACATTCAAGTGGAAGGTGTCGGGAAATATCTCGCCTTTTTTCAAGAAGTAACCCGAACTACACTTAAAATGATTGTTGACTGGCAACGTGTAGGTTTTGTTCATGGAGTTATGAATACCGACAACATGTCCATTCACGGTATTACCATTGATTATGGACCTTACGGTTGGTTGGAAGATTATAATTCCAGTTGGACGCCTAACACAACGGATAGCCAACATAAAAGATACCGTTTTGGTAATCAACCTGAAATTGCGTTATGGAATTTGTATCAATTGGCCAATGCTTTATATCCTTTAATTAAAGATGCTAAACCGCTGGAAACTATTTTGGACGCTTTTAGTACGGAATACGAAAAGGAGTATTTGAATATGATGCAAAATAAACTCGGGTTCCAAATTAAAAAAGAACAAGATGTAGTTTTGATTCAGAGTTTGATCCAATTGCTGGAAGGTGTAGAAACGGATATGACTATTTTCTTTAGAAATCTGGGTAATGTTACTAAAGCAGATGATGCAACACCAGCTTTCCATACAATAAAAGATGCGTTTTACAACGAAAAGGACTTAGATGAAACTATCTTGAAAGATTGGCACGACTGGTTTGAGAAGTATATTATTAGAATCAATGAAGAAACACTTTCGGATGCTGAAAGAAAAGAGCAAATGAATGAAGTGAATCCAAAATATGTATTACGAAATTTTATGGCGCAATTGTGTATTGATGAAGTAGATAAGGGTGACTATGCGTTGCTAAACGAATTATTCGAAATGCTAAAAAACCCTTACGATGAACAACCAAATTTTCAAAAATGGTTTGCCAAAAGACCCGATTGGGCCAGGGAAAAAGTAGGATGTTCGATGTTAAGCTGTAGTTCTTAAAATGGGATTTAAACACCATTAAAAATGAAACCTATTTAATACCAATCACCTTATATTAAAATCTTGTTTTTTGAATTTAAATTAACCTTGGTTTTCATAAAAATGTTTATGATGTCAAATTTGGTATCACTGTTTCTTTAATTGCTACCGTCGGTTGAATAGGAAACTTCGTCATCTATGATATAGTTTCGGTCTAATTTTATAATTTCAATATTCTCTTTTATGAATTTTCCATTTATATTACTGATTGTTTTACGGGTACTAGTTACTTCTGCCGAATGATGTTTTCTAAGGATTTATTTCTGTCCAGATACACTAAAGCTATGTTCGATGGATTCTTCAGTGCAGTACGCAAATAAAATGGAAGATTTACTTAATAGTTCAATACTTAGCAGGGTCTCATCAGAAAAAGTAATACTCGCCTGAATAGAGGTGATGCAATTTATAAAAGGTACTCCATCTATATTTTCCTCAAAGAAATTGGAATCTACGGCTAATTTAAATTCGTTATTGTTTGAATTTAAAATCCCTTTAAACGAGTTTTTAACTTCATTTATAGTTCCGGTATAAAGATAAATATTTTTCATTGGACGTACTTTTAAATAATTAGAAAAAGACCAAAGGCTTTATTTATTTTAACTATTTTGATTTACTTAAAATACGGAATTAGGTATGAAAATTGTATAACGTAATTCTTTAGAAAAATTTCGTAATTAATTGATTAGTAGGAGTAGTTATACTACGTAGTTGAGTTTTAATAGTAGAATAATCCATAAAAAAATCCGATTTGCTTTCACAAATCGGATTCTGAATTCATTTTTTGAAACGTACTATCGATACGGACTGCTGCGCATCGTTACAAGTATATGTCTATAAGTGGATTACTTCACCATAGGCATCTGCTACAGCTTCCATAACAGCTTCACTCATTGTAGGGTGTGGGTGAATTGATTTTAGGATTTCATGTCCTGTAGTTTCCAGTTTACGCGCTACAACTGCCTCAGCAATCATATCCGTAACTCCCGCTCCAATCATGTGACAACCCAACCATTCGCCATATTTGGCATCAAAAATTACTTTTACAAAACCATCTGGTGTTCCGGCAGCTTTTGCTTTTCCAGAAGCAGAGAATGGGAATTTACCAATCTTTAATTCGTATCCTTTTTCTTTAGCTTGTTTTTCAGTTAAACCAACGGACGCAATTTCAGGAGTAGCGTAAGTACAACCCGGTACGTTTCCGTAATCGATAGGTTCTACGTGTAATCCTGCAATTTTTTCCACACAATTGATTCCTTCGGCAGAAGCTACGTGAGCTAATGCTTGTCCTGGTGTAACATCACCAATGGCGTAATAACCCGGAATGTTAGTTTGGCTATAATCGTTTACTAAAATTTTATCTTTGTCAGTAGCAATACCTACTTCTTCAAGACCAATGTTCTCAATATTAGTTTTGATTCCAACTGCCGAAAGCAAGATTTCTGCTTCCAGAACTACTTCTCCTTTTTCTGTTTTCACAAATGCTTGCACACCTGCTCCGGTTGTGTCAATTCTTTCTACAGAAGAACTGGTCATGATTTTGATTCCCGCTTTTTTCAAAGAACGTTCCATTTGTTTCGAAATGTCTTCGTCTTCAACAGGAACTACATTTGGCATGAATTCAACGATGGTAACATCAGTTCCCATAGAATTATAGAAATGTGCAAATTCTACTCCAATTGCTCCAGAACCTACGATTATCATCGATTTTGGTTGAGTAGCCAAAGTCATCGCTTGACGGTATCCTATTACTTTTACACCATCTTGGGGTAAGTTAGGCAACTCACGAGAGCGTGCACCAGTAGCAATGATGATATGGTCTGCTTCATATTCAGTAACTTTTGAATCTTTATCAGTAACATCAATTTTTTTTCCTGGTTTTACCTTTCCAAAACCATCGATGACGTCGATTTTATTTTTTTTCATCAAGAATTGAACTCCTTTGCTCATTCCGTCAGCAACGGTTCTGCTGCGTTGTACTACCGCAGTAAAATCTTTGTCAAATGATGAAACAGTCAATCCATAATCCGAAGCGTGTTTTAGATAATCAAAAACCTGAGCTGATTTCAGTAATGCTTTTGTTGGGATACAACCCCAATTTAGACAAACTCCACCTAAGTTTTCTTTTTCAATTACGGCCACTTTAAAGCCTAATTGTGATGCTCTTATGGCGGTAACATATCCTCCAGGACCACTTCCTAAAACTATAATATCGTATTTCATTGCAAAGTTTTTTATTTGTTTTTTATTGGTAAAATGAATTCGTAAAAACTCATTTGATTTTGTGTGTTTTTCTTATTTAATTGACTGGGCGAATTTAAGGATTTATTCTGTTTTGAGAAAGTTTCAAAGTAATAAAGTAGTAAACTAACAAATTTTCAGAAAATCAAAGCTATTTTAAACGAAATTACTTGAACTAACGGCTATGAAACCTTATCAATTAAAACTTTGTGCTCTTTTTACTTAAACAAAAAATCGAATCAACAGTTAATTCGCTACTGAAAACTGGGAGTCATACAAGTTCTTGTAATACCCATTTTCGCGGTTGATTAATTCCTGATGCGTTCCTTGTTCTACAATTAATCCTTTGTCCATAACCACAATTTTATCAGCATTTACAATGGTTGCGAGACGATGAGCAATAATTATGGAAGTTCGTCCTGTAGTTATAGTTTCGGTGGCTCGTTGAATCAGTTCCTCAGAATACGTATCAATCGATGAAGTGGCTTCATCCAGAATAAGGATACTTGGATTACTCACATAGGCTCTCAAAAACGCAATCAATTGGCGTTGTCCCGATGATAGCATTACACCACGTTCTTTTACGTCAAAATCATAATTATCTGGCAAACTCATGATGAAATCGTGCACCCCAATTTTTTTGGCTGCCGCCAAAACTTGTTCACGAGAAATAGCGGGGTTATTTAATGTGATATTATTGAAAATAGTATCAGCAAAAAGGAAAACATCCTGTAAAACTACCGCAATTTGATTTCGTAGCGTACTTAAAGTATAATTCTCGATGTTGTGATTGTCAATATAAATAGAACCACTGTTGATTTCGTAAAAACGGTTTAATAAGTTTATAATCGTTGATTTTCCTGCACCCGTAGAACCTACAATGGCGATAGTTTGACCGGCATTTACGTCAAGGTCTATTCCTTTTATTACATCTTCTTCAGGGATATAGCCAAAACGTACATTTTCAAATCTGATATCGCCTTTAAAAAGTGGCGCTTCAATTGTTCCTGTATCTTGAATCTGATCTTCAGTGTCCAAAATATCAAAAACTCGATTGGCGGAAATCATCCCCAGTTGCATCTCGTTAAATTTATCTGCGATTTGGCGCAATGGATTAAAAAGCATTCCTATGAACATCGTATAAGAAAATAAATCTCCAAAAGTGGTAAAATGATCACCGTTTAAGATTTTCATTCCGCCGTATAAAACGATAAAGCCTAACGTTAATGACGAAATAATATCAGCAATTGGAAAGAAAATGGAGTTATAAAGAATCGTTTTTATCCATGCTCTATTGTGTTTTTCATTAATTTCTTTAAATTTTTCGATCTCAATATCTTCCCTGTTAAAGAGTTGGACGATTTTCATTCCCGTCACTCGTTCCTGAACAAAGGAGTTCATATTAGCAATTTGGGTGCGCACTTCCTCAAAAGCGACCTGCATTTTCTTTTGGAAAATTCGGGTGATGAAAACCAGAATTGGCATGGCAACAATCACAATCCAGGTCAAGGTCCAGTTCATGTAAAACATAAAAATAAGAACGACGAGCATTTTCATCAAGTCACTGATAATCATAAATAATCCCTGACTGAAAATTCGTGCAATCGATTCAATATCCGAGACCGAACGTGTTACCAATTGTCCCACAGGAACAAGATCAAAATATTTCATTCTGAAACTTAGAATATGACGAAATAGCTTGGTTCTAATGTCTTTTACAATGTCCTGCCCAAGCCAGTTGGCCCAGTACACAAAGAAAAATTGCGAAAATACTTCCATCAAAAGCACAATTCCCATCAAGATTACATAAAGTAATAATCCATGCTGATCTTGCGTTTTTATGTAGCCATCGACGGTTTGCTTTAATAAATAAGGACGCAATGCCGCAAATACCGAAAGCGATATGGCAAAAATAATCACGCCATTAAAACGCCATTGGTAAGGTTTGGTGTATTGTAATATTCGTTTGAATAATCGGGTATCAAATGCTTTTGCTTTCATGTTTTTTTAGAGCTATTTCCTGCTATACGTTGCAATCTTTTCTATTTTAAAGGAAAAATAGAAAAGGATTTCCACTGCTATCAGGGCTATTTCGTAATGTAATCATATTCTATTTTGGTTAAATACAAACCATGCGCCGGAACCGAAAAACCAGCATTATCTCTGTTTTTGCTTTTTATGATAGCGTTAAAATCAGCTAATGTAATCTTGTGCAAACCAATGTTTATTAATGTTCCCACAATGGCGCGAACCATATTTCGCAAGAAACGATTCGCCGAAATGGTAAAAATCAGTATTTCGTTTTCTTGTTTTTCTAAGCCCTGTTTGGCTGTGCCTCGCGTCCAGTTGGCTTCAAAAATTGAGCAATCAAATGTGTTCACATCCGTATTTACTTTAGAGAAACATTGGAAGTCGGTGTAGTTAAATAATAACTCAGCAGCTTCATTCATCAAATCTACATCTAACGGCTGATGAAAATACCAACTTTGTTCTTGCAAAAAAGGATCTTTAAAAGTGTTGATGTGGTATTCGTACGTTCTTTTTGTAGCATCAAAACGAGTATGCGCTTCCTCGTGAACTAGAATAATATCATAAACAGCAATGTCCTTTGGCAGGTAGGAGTTGAGTTTATGTACTAAAGTAGGAATATCAAAGGAAGGTTCAAAATCAAAATGGGCATACATTTCTTTGGCATGAACGCCAGTATCCGTTCGTCCGGCTCCCATGAGATTAATCTCAGTGTTCAATATAGTAGAGACGGCTTTGTTCATCGTTTCCTGCACTGACGAAGCATTAGGTTGGTATTGCCAGCCATGATAATGGGTTCCGTTGTATGCTAACTTTATAAAATACCTCAAGTCAATTTTTTTGTAGGTACAAAGATACTTATAAATTTTTCTCTCGAAGAGGCAAAGGAGTAATGTTTTTTAGTTTGAAACTTATTTTTTATTTGAAATTGGAATGTTTAATTTTACCACAAAATCCTAGCCCTGATAGCAGTGAAAATCCTTTTCTGTTTTTCCTTGAAAATAGAAAAGATTGTAACGTATAGCAGGAAATAGCTCCAAATAAAACTAGTTTGAAAAAAATCCTCTTGCTTTCCGATACGCACAGTTATATTGACGATACGATTTTGAAATATGTGGCGCAGTCTGACGAAGTTTGGCATGCGGGAGATATTGGCGATTTGGCTGTGACTGACAGAATAAAAAAACTAAAACCGTTGCGATGTGTTTATGGCAATATTGATGATGCCAAAGCGCGGTTAGAATTTCCGTTGCACAACCGTTTTATGTGCGAAGGAGTTGACGTGTGGATTACCCATATTGGCGGTTATCCGGGGAAATACAGTCCCAATATTAAAGCGGAGATGGTTACAAATCCTCCAAAATTATTTATTTGCGGACACTCACATATTCTTAAAGTAATATTCGATAAAAAAAATAATCTCCTACACATGAATCCAGGAGCAGCAGGGAAAAGTGGCTATCACCAAGTGCGTACCATGTTGCGTTTTGTGATTGAAGGCGATAAAATAAAAGATTTAGAGATTATTGAAATCGAAAAAAAGTCGTAATCCATTTTAATGTACTACGGGAACTAAAATAGAAACTGATGTGCCAGAATTTAGTTTTGAATTAATGGTCAAGTTTCCTTGTAAATTATTAATCCGTGACCTAGTTTGGTTAAGGCCAAAACCTTCAATAATTTCGAACTTATCGGTGTCGAAACCTTTTCCGTTGTCATGGATGTGAATGTGGATTGATTCATTATGTTCGTGAATAGTCACCGTACCTTTTTTTGCCTGACTGTGTTTAGTTATATTGTTTAAGAGTTCAGAAACAATAAAATACATTTTCATTTCGAAATCTTCATTGTACCTAATTTTTGTGGGTAATGTACTGGTATATATAAAATCTATTGCAGAGTTTGAATTTTTTTCGCATAAATCCTCGAGTGCATAAAATAAACCAAATCGTGCCAAAAGTGTCGGCATTAGCTCGTGAGATAAATCCCGTACTTTATCATGTGCTTCTTTTAATAGTACTTTAGTTTTTACTATTTCATCAGGTGGTGTTTGGTTTTGTGAAGTGAAAACAGTTAAGTGCAATCCTGCGGAAGACAATAAAGCGCTAATATTATCATGTAAAAAGGAGGCAATTTTTTTTCGCTCCGTTTCTTGGCCGTTAATTGAGGCGTTGATGATATTTTCCTGAATTTTACTTTGAATATCTTTAAGTTTATTGTATTGTTTTAGTCTTGTATTTTGAAAGAAAAAGTAAAAGAGAATGATTATCAAAATTAAAGAAGCTATTATTATAACGCTTATTTGTTTATTTTTGTATTGTCTTTCGATCAATACTTGTTGGCTTGTCTGATATTTAGCTTCGATATTATTGATCTCTCTTTTATATTGATCTAATTCGAGATTTATGCCGGCTACATTTACTTTTTTAATCTTTTCTTCATTATTGAGCTCAGCAGAAATGGTATTGTAAGTTGCAAGGTTTTCATAAGCTTTTTGGTACTGACCATTTTTTAATAAAAATTTAGAATACTCAAGATGTGAAAATGACAAATCAGATTTCTCTTGTCCTTTATTTCCTAATCTAATGGCATTTTCAAAAAAAAGACTCGCTTTTTCACGTTCCATTTTATGCCCGTAATACATTCCGTTGAGCATGTTTAAGGCTACTATTGTGCTGTTGTCACCATGTTTTTTATGATGTTTATTAATGAATTGTAAATAGGGGTAACCATTATTAAAACGTCCAATATCAAAATAGGCCCAAGTGATGTTAAGTTTTATAAAAACAATTTGACTTGAATCCTTTATTTTTGTACTGTATTCCAGAGCTTTTTTATAATAAAAAATTCCTTTTTCATACTGTTTTTTGTCAAAACAATATATATTTCCCAGATTATTACAGAGCCAATTTCTTAGTTGGTAATTTTTGGTTTTATTCGCGTACACTAGGCCCACATTATAGTAAAAAAAAGCTTTGTCAAATTCAGACATTTCATCGAAATTAGCCCCAATAGTATTGTAGATCGTGGCAATTAGATCATCATCTTTAATGGCAATAGCATAATGCAACGCAATTCTGGATTTAACCAGAGATTTTTCAAACTTGTCATCTTTCATGTATTGACAGGCCTCTTTTGCTAAAAAAGTAATTTTTTCTTTAGAGGGGATTTTTTCTTTAGCCTCTATGCAAGTACTGAAAAGATTTAGTACTAAAAAAAACAAAAAAATGATTCGGTGTTGTTGTGGTATAAAAAGGTACATCTATCTGCAAGTATGTTAGTTATAGTTCAAACTTCTTATTTTTTAAATTAAAAATAAATAATTTTTTCTAATAATTCGAATCTGACTTAAAATCGTATAACTATCATGTTTTTTTTATTTGAAAAGAAATGTGTTTTTGAAGATAAAAAACAGGTAAAATGAGAGCTTACGATTTGATCAAGTTGTTTTTAATAGCGTATTTTACTAAGCTGATTGTATTTTTTAGTTTTAGTTTTTTCATTATATTTTTGCGATGGGTTTCTACTGTATTTATACTGATATACAATTGTTCACTGATTTCTTTGCCACTGTATTCTAATGAAATTAATGTAATGATTTCTACTTCTCGTCCAGTCAAAAGAGAATTTATGGTAGGAATTAAATTGTTTAATTTTGGATTGTCTTTGGTTACATTACTGAATATTTTTTCTCTTACGATTTCACTGAAATATTCCTCACCTCTGTAGACAGCCAGAATTGCTTCGACAATATTTTCTCCGGCACATTGCTTCGTAAGATAGCTGCTTGCGCCCAATTTCATAATTTCCTTTATAAGCTTTAAATCATCGTAACTGGAGAGAATTATTACTTTGCAGGGGAAACCTTTTTCGGCAAATTCTTTAATGACTGCTATGCCGTCTCTCTGTGGCATGTTTATGTCCAGAATAAGAACGTCAGTTTTATTTTGAGTGACTTCGTCAAAAAGGGTAGCGCCATTTAAAGAGAACCCAACCACTTCAAAGTTTGGAATGGTTTGTAGCAACGAGCTAATACCGTGTATTAGTATTTTATGGTCGTCGGCCAGATGGATTCTTATTTTTGGCATCATATTTTTTTTGCTATTATCAAATTTATAAAAAAATAATTAACATTTCATTTAATAAGATTTTTATTATTTTTAAAACGGCAAGATTTATTATATTACACAAAAAAACCCGAATTGTTACATTCGGGTTTCCTTCGCACTAATAAACTAAGTTTATAGGTTTACCTCAATCTGTCCACAGATTTTACAAGATCTTCATCCTTCTTGATGGCTTTATTAGCTAAAACTAATAACACGATAGTCAAGATAGGTAGAAACATCCCAATACCTTTCTCCGAAACCACTTGTGTTTCTCCAGATAGATTTAGCGAACGATATACAAACAATCCTAATAAAATCAAATTTAATATGATGTTCAATCTGCCAATAACAAATTGATTTTGTCTTTTTTTATAGGAAACAATACTTAATACAGAAAGCGTAGTACTTAGCCCCAATATTATAACATAAAACTGGTTTTGCATAAAATAATAATTACCGCCATCCTTCATTGTCCATAGAGGAATAAAAAACGGTAGTATTCCCGTAACTATGAAAGCGATAAATAAATAGATGGTCTGAATTCTTTGTATCATGATTTCAATTTGTTTTACAAAAATATATTTTTCTTTTTAATAAATACTATTGCATGATTAAATTTTATTCGTATTATTGCATAACAATACCGTAAGCACTTCATACTGCGGTTGATTCAAAATAAAATAGTTTACTACCTATCTTTAGATTTTCCAAATTAATTAAATTCAAAGAACATTCATGTTTGATATTTCTGCATTAAAAGAAATGAAGCTATCTGAGCTTCAAGAAATAGCTAAATCAGCTAAAACCATAAAGTTTAACGGTGTGAAAAAAGAGACTTTAATTAGTCATATTTTAGAGCATCAGACCGCTAGCGTTGATACAACATTAGAAAAAAATAAGGAAAGCAACGTTGTTTCAATTGTTGTTAAAAGGCAAGAAGAGACAGTGGAGGATGATAAGCCAAAAAGAGTGCGAATTGTTCCTGTAAAAAAAGTAGCTATTCAAAGAAATCCAACAACCTCTAGTACAGAACCGGAAGCAACTCCAAACGAATATACAGCGCTTGTTGAAGTAAGCACTCCCGAAGCTAATAACACTGCGACGGATAGTTCTGAAAGTAGTGTACCAACGGAAACTGAAAATAAAGCACCTAAAATTGTTAAATTCAGTAAATCAGCTTACGAGAAGAAAATTGCTTTAAAAAAAGATAAAGAGGAAGTAAAGGAAACAGCTAAAGAAACTGAAGGAATTACCGATTCAGTAACTGAGGAAAATAGTGAAGTCCCGGCACCAATAAAAAAGATAAATCCAAATCAATTACATAAACAGAGCCTCAGTCAAAATACTAACGGGAATGGGAACGGGAATCAAAACCCGAATTTTAAAAATAAGAAAAGTAATTTTAAAGATTCTGATTTTGAATTTGACGGGATTATTGAAAGTGAAGGGGTATTAGAAATGATGCCTGACGGTTATGGTTTCTTGCGTTCTTCCGATTACAATTATTTGGCTTCGCCAGATGATATTTATTTATCGACATCACAAATTAGATTATTCGGTCTTAAAACCGGAGACACCGTAAAAGGAGTGGTTCGTCCTCCAAAAGAAGGGGAGAAATTTTTTCCTCTTGTAAGAGTTTTAAAAATAAACGGACACGATCCTCAAGTAGTTCGTGATAGAGTTTCATTCGAGCATTTAACTCCTGTTTTTCCATCTGAAAAATTTAAATTGGCTGAAAAGCAAAGTACTATCTCGACGCGAATTATCGATTTATTTTCACCGATAGGTAAAGGCCAACGTGGTATGATTGTGGCGCAACCTAAGACAGGTAAAACCATGTTGCTTAAAGATATTGCAAATGCAATTGCAGCGAATCATCCAGAAGTTTATTTAATCGTTTTATTGATAGACGAACGTCCGGAGGAGGTTACTGATATGCAACGCAGTGTTCGTGGGGAAGTAATTGCTTCTACTTTTGACAGAGAGCCACAGGAACATGTAAAAATAGCAAATATTGTTCTTGAAAAAGCAAAACGTTTGGTAGAATGTGGTCATGATGTAGTAATTCTGTTAGATTCTATTACTCGTTTAGCACGAGCTTATAATACCGTACAACCTGCGTCAGGAAAAGTCTTGAGTGGAGGTGTTGATGCTAATGCATTACAAAAACCAAAACGTTTCTTTGGAGCAGCACGTAACGTTGAAAATGGAGGTTCATTGAGTATTATTGCAACTGCTTTGACGGAGACAGGTTCGAAAATGGATGAAGTTATTTTTGAAGAATTTAAAGGTACGGGAAATATGGAATTGCAATTAGACAGAAAAATTGCAAACAAACGAATCTTTCCAGCTATAGATTTAACCTCTTCAAGTACAAGACGAGATGATTTATTATTGGATCAAAAAACATTGCAACGCATGTGGATTATGAGAAAATATCTTTCGGATATGAACCCGGTGGAAGCGATGGATTTTATTAATGACCGTTTCAAGAAAACAAAAAATAATGAAGAGTTTTTGATTTCTATGAATGATTAAGAATTTATGTAAACTTAGTTTTTTGCTTTTCTTTGCACATAATCATAAAAAACGCTATATGGATTCTGATGAAAATTTTGAACTCGAATTATCTGAATATGATGTTTTGTCTACGGGTGCAGATGGCGGACACAAATATGCATCAACTGAAATAATTCAAAACGGAAAAGTTAGAAGAATGATTATTCTCTTTAAAAACAAACGTGATGAAGTTTTGCTTGATGGAAAAAACATTCTTAAAGTTCGTGGAAAATTATTTGACGAAGGTTTTGAACAAATATTAATTCTTAATGATACTGAATTAATAAAATATATTTAATAAATCCTATAAATAAATTAAAAAAGGTTCTCAAATTTGAGAACCTTTTTTTGTGAATTTTGGAATCTAAATTTTATATTCTATTCTACTTCTTTTTGTACTCTTTTTTCTTTCTGTTCAAAGTTTTCTTTACGTTCTAATAATGCCATGTAGAATCCGTCAAAACCAGACTCGGAGGCCAGAATTTTTTGGTCTTTTATAAAGTTGAATTGTTGACCAATATCAGTACTTAAGAAACGAGCAATTTGTTCTTGATTTTCAGATGGTAATATAGAACAAGTTGCGTACACTAATTTTCCTCCTGGTTTTACAATTTTAGAATAACTTTCTAAAACTTCCGATTGGACTTTACGAATGTTATCAATGAATTCCGGTTTTAATTTCCATTTAGCATCGGGATTTCTTTTCAAAACTCCTAAACCACTACATGGCGCGTCAATTAAAACACGGTCTGCTTTTTCGTGTAGTTTTTTGATGATTTTTGTAGAATCAATAATTCGGTATTCAATATTAAAAGCACCGTCTCTTTTGGCTCTGATTTTTAATTGCTTCAATTTGCTTTCATACAAATCCATCGCGATTAATTGCCCTTTATTTTCCATTAAAGAAGCAATGTGCAATGTTTTTCCTCCCGCACCAGCGCAGGTATCAACTACACGCATTCCTGGTTTTACATCAAGAAAAGCAGCCACTAATTGTGAATTGGCATCTTGTACTTCAAAGAAACCTTGTTTGAAAGCATCAGTCAAGAAAACATTAGCTCTTTCTTTTAACACTAAAGCATCTGGCTGATTTTTTAACGTTTCCGTTTCAATGTTTAAATCCATTAAAATAGCACGAAGCGCTTCTCTGGTTGTCTTGAGCGTATTAACTCTTAGGATAACCTTTGCAGGCTGATTTTGAGCCGTTAGTTCCGTAGCCCAAACCTTTTCGCCTAATTCTTTAACTCCTAATTCATCCATCCAGTCCGGAATAGATTCTTTTAAGGCTCGTACTTTGGATAATTCGTCAAAACGTCCTTTTATTTTTCTTTCGGGAGTTCCTTCCAGCTGACGCCAATCAGGAATAGGATAGCCTCTTAAAACGGCCCACACCGAAAACATTCTCCAAAGATTATCTCTGTCAAAAGGTTCTTTTACTTCGGCTATTTCTGCATATAATCTTTTCCAACGTACGATTTCGTAGATGGTTTCGGCAACAAATTTTCTATCGGAACTTCCCCATCTTTTGTCTTTCTTTAAGGACCTTGCTACCACTTTATCAGCATATTCGCCTTCATTAAAAATGGCGTTTAAAGCATCGATGGTAGTATAAACTAAATTTCTGTGTAATCTCATTTTAAATAATTGAGGTGCAAAGGTACTATTAATTGACCAAATGTTATATTTTTAATAATGAATGTTGTTTTTAATTTTTTAATAAAAAAAAAGCACTGTTTATAAAACAGTGCTTTTTATGAATTTTATGTAAAAAAAACACTTATTTAATTCTTGTTAAACCTATATTTTGAGGTGCATGAAGGACCATTGGGAATTTCTCTACTTTTACAGAGCTACTATCCAAACCAAATGCTCTTTCTTCGGATAAGCTTAGTTTTTTTATGAAGAAATAGGAGTTCATAATTATTTTTTCATGCCATATCAAGTCGCTATCATTAGAAAGAAATTTTTCAGACAAAACAAATTTGAAATCACCAATGATGTTGTTTTTATTCAAAGATTCGTATCTACTTGTAATATCCACTTCTCCTTTTTTTACCATATCTCTAATAACCTCTCTAAACATTAAATTTATTTTAGTAGGTTCTCTAAAGCCCAGATTAAAGTCAATTCGATAGATGTCATCTTTAACTATTTCGGTTACCCTATAATCTGTTTTGTAAGGTTCTGTTAAGATATTAACGTGTACAAACCAATAAATATCAGCTCTTTTTGGTCTTTTTTGTAAAATAGAATACATCACTTTTTCTTCTATTTCATCGACTCTTCCTGCATTTGTCATATAAACAAGATGCGTTGCGTATTTGGGAATAGATAAATCAGTACTTAATTCAATCAATACTTTTTTGTAATCTTCTATTTTTACAATTTTTGTGTAGTTTTTGTTAATTTTTTTAGCCAAATACCAAATCGTCATAATCGAAATCAGTACTATCGCTATAAAAAGTGTTACGTAGCCACCTTCTGCAAATTTAGTGATATTAGCGATAAGGAAACTAAATTCGATTATTAAGTAGGTAGTAATTACAGGAATAATGAAGTATAATTTAACTCTTTTCATTATCAAATAATAATTAAGTAGAATGGTAGTCATTATCATGCATAATATAATAGCCAATCCGTAGGCATGTTCCATATTGCTAGATTCTTCAAAATGCAATACGATACCAACACATCCAAAAAATAACAGCCAGTTTATAGAAGGAATGTAAAGTTGTCCTTTTAATTCAGTTGGGTACTTAATTTTTACTTTTGGCCAGAAATTCAAACGCATAGCCTCATTTATTAATGTAAATGATCCACTAATTAATGCTTGTGAGGCAATTACGGCAGCAAGTGTTGCAATAACAATCCCTATTGGTTGAAACCAATCTGGCATAATAAGATAGAATGGATTTCCATTTTTTCCGCCTAATGTTAGTAACGATTGTCCTTCATGATGAATTAAATAAGCCCCTTGTCCAAAATAGTTCAGTACTAAGGCTGTTTTTACAAAAATCCAACTGATTCTAATGTTTTTTCGGCCGCAATGACCCATGTCTGAATATAAAGCTTCTGCACCCGTGGTGCATAGAAATACAAAACCAAGCACAAAAAATCCATCCGGGTGAATAGACAGTAAATGATAAGCATAATATGGATTTATTGCTTTGAAAACTTCCGTATGCTGTGCGATCTGTATTACACCAAGCACAGCAAGCATCATAAACCAAATCATCATCATTGGTGCAAAAAATTTCCCAACTAACTTGGTTCCAAATTGTTGAATGGTAAACAATACAAATAAAATACCTATTACAATTGGTATTGTATTCATATGAGGGTAGTATGTTCTAATTCCTTCAACAGCAGAAGATACTGAAATTGGAGGTGTTATTATTCCATCAGCCAATAAGGCACTTCCTCCAATAATTGCGGGGACAATCAGCCATTGAATTTTCGTTTTTTTGACTAAGGCGTACAAAGCAAAAATTCCTCCTTCGCCATGATTATCAGCACTCAAGGTGATAATCACATACTTGATTGTAGTCTGTAAGGTAAGGGTCCAAAATACTGCTGAAATGCCTCCTAAAACAATATCTGCATTGATAATATGATCGCCAAGTATGGCTTTCATAACATATAAAGGTGAGGTTCCAATGTCACCGTAAATTATTCCTAAAGAAATTAATAACCCGCCTAATGTCAATTTACTGTGCAAGTCTTTGTGCGATGCGCTCATGTATATTTTTTAAAAAACTCGTCAAATTTACTCTTTTAAAAGATATTAGAGCGGTTTATTTAAAAAAAGACGTAAAAAAAAACACGGTCGTTTGAACCGTGTTTTTGTAATCTAATTTTACTTGTTTATGATCTTCTGTTATTGTTCCTTGAAGATGAATTGTCTCTTTGAGATTCAGGTCTTTGTGGAGCGGCTTCACGAGATAAATTATTTCTGTTTTCAGAATTACCTCTTTGTGATTCTGCTCTTTGCGGAAAAGCTTGATCTGAAGGATTGGATTTGTTTTGAAAATAGTCTCTTTGTTGTCCTTGTCTTTGCGGAGCAGCTTCACCAGAGGAATTGGATCGGTTTTGAGAATAATCCCTTTGTTGTCCTTGTCTTTGCGGAGCAGCTTCACCAGAAGGATTGGATCTGTTTTGGGAATAATCCCTTTGTTGACCTTGTCTTTGCGGAGGAGCTTCACCAGAAGGATTGGATCTGTTTTGGGAATAATCTCTTTGTTGACCTTGTCTTTGCGGAGCAGCTTCGCTGGAAGGATTGGATCTGTTTTGAGAATAATCCCTTTGTTGCCCTTGTCTTTGCGCAGCAGCTTCACTGGAAGGATTGGACCTGTTCTGAGAATAGTCTCGTTGTTGCCCTTGTCTTTGCTCAGTAGCTTCTCTTGAAGGATTAGTTCTGTTTTGAGAATAGTCTCTTTGTTGTCCTTGTCTTTGCGCACCAGCTTCTCTGGAAGGATTAGTTCTGTTTCTAGAATTTACCATTTCATTTCGGGAACCCAAATTTCTGTCACCTCTTCTTTGATCCAGTTCGTAACGATTTGTTACTTGTGTATTTCTTCTTGAAAATGCATAGTTAGGATGTTGTCTTTCATAGCCATTAGAACGTTGTGAACTATATAGGTTAATTGCTATATTACTTCTTCGAGAGCTTACATAATTGTAATTGTTATTTACATTTAAACAAATATTAATGTTGCTTCTGTATCGATATATTGGGTATGGATTCCAAGCATAATAATAGCTAGGGTAGTAATTCCAATTCCAGGTAGAATAATAAGGACGGTAATTAAAAGACCAAAAAGAAGCGTAAAAGAATGGCGTTGTATAATAAACAGGCTCATAAATGTAATTTTCACCGTATAGGAATTCATCGCCAATTACTTGAACATGAACATTGTTGTATCTGTCTTTTTCAACATCGATAGTTGCGACATCCTGATACAAATCTTGGTCAATAACGGATTGTATAATAATAACGTGCGTTCTATTTTCAACGGATTCAATAACTCGTAAATAATCAACTTCATTATCATTATTCAAATCTAAATTTGATATTTGAAGTTTAGGATCATTCAATCGTCTTTCAAAATCTTGAAGATTTCGAGAATCACCAAAAATTGATGCAATAGCTCTTAGATCTAAGTTATCGCTAATTTCTGAATTGATTGCGTTTATTGAAGTCCTGCCTTGCGCTTGTATTTGTGTTGCGAAAACAGTAGTCAATAGACTCAATAGTAGTAGTTTCGTTTTCATAATTAATGGTATTAAATTTATTATTTTTCCAATATCCAATTACTGTGCCAATAAATTTAAAGACATATGGTAATACCATATTATATCGTAAATTAGCCTAAATAATTGTATCAAAATGAATAATTTTTTTTTAACAGTATTGATTTTTTTCTGTTTATGGTCTTGTAAAACAGTTAGTTATAGAGATAAAAAAAGTATAAATGCTAACTTTCAATCGATCCAAATTGATACTCTTTTTCAAGATAAAATCAGCATTAGGGCCATAGCGATAGATAAAAATAAAGTTTGGTACGCAGCTGATAACTCAAGATTCGGTTTTTTTGATTTGGAACAAAATAAAAAGACGGAAAGCACCATTGCTACTGATAAATTAAAAGCAGAATTTAGAAGTATTTCTCAAACGACAAATAATATTTTTATTTTAAATGTTTCCAATCCTGCTTTACTGTATAAGATTCCTAAAGATGGCTCAAAAGCAAAATTAGTTTATCAAGAAAATGGCGAGAAAGTTTTTTATGATAGTATGCAATTTTGGAATGATTCAGAAGGAATTGCTACAGGAGATCCGCTAACTAATTGTTTTAATATAATAACGACGCGAGACGGTGGTAATTCATGGAATAAGATTGTATGTGATAAATTACCGCAACTTAGTGAGGGTGAAGCAGCATTTGCGGCAAGCAACACTAATATTGTTGTGAAGGGAAATAGGACATGGATTGTTTCCGGAGGAAAGAAAGCAAGAGTTTTTTATTCGCCAAATAAAGGAAATTCTTGGAAAGTTTTTGACACGCCAATAATTCAAGGAAAAACAATGACTGGGATTTTTACCGCCGATTTCTATGATTGTCAAAACGGATTTATTGCCGGAGGAAATTATGAATTGCTAAACCAAAATTTCGGAAACAAAGCATCGACAGAAGATGGAGGGAAAACTTGGAATTTACGTGCTGAAAATCAAGGATTTGGATATGCTTCCTGTGTGCAATATGTACCGGGGAGTAAAAGTAAAGCACTTGTTGTTGTAGGTGCAACAGGGCTCTTTTACTCCGGCGATCGCGGAAATACCTGGAAGCAATTTTCTAATGATTCCAATCTTTTCACGATTCGATTTATTGATAATTATACCGCAATAGCAGCAGGTAAAAATAAAATGGTTCGCATCATTTTTAAAAATTAGCAAAGAATTTAATCTCTTCTCGGACCTTTATCTCTGTATTGTTGTAAAAGTTTTCTATTGAAATTCTCTTCTGATTTTCGGAGTTTAATGATTTTTGTAGCTGGAATAATTCCTTTCAGTGTTGCAATGAAATTTTTTCGCAAAACGAATAATTCTTCCTCTGTGCTTTCCATTTGATTCAAGAAAGTACTAGCTTCTTTTTCGGTCATTTTATCTAAAGTTTCGTCATTCATTCTCCTCATGAATGATTTCATTTTTTGATGTCTTAATTCAAATTGTTTATCATCAAAAGTGTTGTAGACAGGCCAAAATTTCTCTGCTTCACTAGAGTTTAATTTTAATTCCGTTGTTAAAAAAGCGATTTTCATAGCTTTAATTTGTTCTTTTTTTTCTCTCATTCCT
The DNA here is from genome assembly GCF_042787335.1 of Flavobacterium fructosi. Lineage (NCBI taxonomy): Bacteria > Pseudomonadati > Bacteroidota > Flavobacteriia > Flavobacteriales > Flavobacteriaceae > Flavobacterium > Flavobacterium fructosi. The sequence goes on from NZ_JBHZQA010000003.1 coordinate 47,489, forward strand.
TCGCCCTGGCCATAAAAAATGGAGGAGATTAATAATAATAGGATTGGAAATAATTTTTTAAGTTTCATTGTTTTATTTTTCAAGTTCAATTTTAATTTTTATTCGATAAGTAAATGTTGCATGTCAGTATCTGTAGTTAGAATGTCTTCAATAACTTGGTCTTCAGTCGAATGTGCCGGCTGCATTTTAATAATATCTTCCGTTTCTAACTCACTAACTAAATCATATTGATTTAAGTTAGATTGGTAGGTCAGATAATTTTCCAAAGTCGTTTGGTCTAATTCTTTTGGAATTGTTGAAATACTAGTATAAATTGGAATCATTAATGCGAGTACTAAAAGCGCAGCAACCATAATGATTATCGCTTTTCTTTTTTGAAAAATCGAAATCACTTTTGGTTCACTTTCGGGTAATTGCTGTAAAACTTTAGCCGAAAAATGATCAAAATAATGGTCGGGAGTTTTGAATCCTGACTCAATTTTAGGTTCGTTTTCTAATTTAAATTCTTTCATAATACTCGTTAGACTTAATTTAATATAAAAGGTTTAATTTACCGTTACAAAGGCTTCAATCTTTTTTACTGCATGGTGATATGACGCTTTTAAAGCACCGACGGAAGTTCCCAGGATTTCTGAAATTTCTTCATATTTAAGTTCTTCAAAATATTTCATTTTGAAAACTAATTGTTGTTTTTCAGGTAAATTAGCAATTGCTTTTTGTAATTTAAGTTGGATTTCGTTTCCGTCAAAAAATACATCTGCTCGTAAATTATCAATAGTTTTATTTTGTAATTCCTCTGATGAAATTTCGTTAATTTTTGATTTCTTATTTAAAAAGCTCAGCGCTTCATTAGTGGCAATACGATACATCCACGAAAATAATTTACTTTCACCTTTGAAATTTTTTAAATACTGAAACACTTTCACAAACGTATTTTGCAAGACATCATCAGCATCGTCATGGTTTAATACAATATTTCGAATATGATGGTACAACGGTCTTTGATATTCCATCAAGAGTTCTTTAAACGCTTCATTTTGCGTTTTAGGGTTCAATAACTTTTTAATGAATTCCCTTTCTTCTTGCAAGGTTTTTTTTCTGTTTAGAATAGAATTTATCAAATAGGTTTAATTGAATCAAAAAAATAATTAAAATTCAGATGGAATCTCTACTTCTTTAACCGGAGGGGCAGTCTTTTTTGCTTTTGGCACAACAGCCTCTTTTTTTGCTTTTGGTACAATAACGTCGCTTTTAGTTTTTGTTACGGTAACATTCGTTTTTGCTTTAGGTGCAGAAACCTCCGTATCTGGTGTTAGAACCTCTGTTATAGTTGGCACAGTTTCTACTTTTTTTGTAATAACATTAATTTTATTAACCACAAGTTTTGGTTTTGTAGGGTAATAAATTTCAGTTACCCATTTTGAAGGGCTTTCTTTTTCAGTTTTACTAGTGATGTAAACTTCAATATGAGATAAAGAAGGATCAGCGAAAATTTGTTTTGCATTGCTATATGCTTTGCCTTTATCAAGTGTTTTTGTAAGGTGTGAATAGTCTCCGGTCAAAGTTGTTTTTATGGCTTCATACGCTTCTAATTTTCCGGTTAAGAGGTCGCTTCCTGCACTCGTATATATCTGATTTTTGATTGGAACGCAAATAGATATTCTCGTGAGGCCATTTACAAGATCATAAGTATGGTATATTACAAACGGTTTTCCGGCTAAAGGAAGGTTATTTTTTTTGCAAAAAGTAATTATTTTTGGAGTAACGATTCTGAAATTTTTAATAACTTTTGAAATTTCACTGGTGAATGTTTGATGCAAATAAAAGGTTTCAGGCATTTTTACCAAACCATCTACTTTTATGGAATAAGTGTTTATTTCATAATCTAGCGTTTTATCTAAATTAGCAAGGCTTTTTTCGTAGATTCCGCCAATAACTTTATCAACGCCACCAGTAAAAGCGGTGTAAATCTTAAAAAGGAAACTCATTTTACCAGTAGTTTTCCAAGTTACTTTTGTTCCACCTAAAGTGTCTTTGAAACTCCAGAACACATTGGAAGTGGTTCCTTGATAATTCATTTTTTGCGTTATACTATCGTTCTCTTTTACGAAAATGGTTTTCATGTTTCCATTACCCTCTTTTCCTTGCCAGGAATAAGATGCTCCTTTTCCAACAGTATTTTGCGGATAATATATTTTCATTTCGAGATCTTGAGCTATCCACGAACCAAAATTAGCCCAGTTCTTGTAGTCATTTACATAATTATAAACAGCTGCTTTAGGCGAATTAATAACTTTACTTCTTTCTACTTTATAATCTCCTTTTTGCGTTGCCACGAAAATTGATAACGCTACTAAACTAAGTAAAACTAAAAGAAATAAATATTTTAAAATCTTCATGATAAATGGGGAGTTATATCCCGTAAAGTTATAAATTTTATTAATAAACTAAAGGAACTATAAATAATAATAAAATTGGTAGTCCAATCTGAATCCGGAGTAGGTGTAATAGCAACTTAAAATGGGCAACATAATTGCTACTAGAATTCGTTTAAAGTTAACAAGCAACAAAAAAACACTTTGGAATAGAACATTGCTACTTTTCGTTAGTACTAACATCTAAAAAGCCTTATGGTTACAATTGAACAAACAAAAAAAGGAGCAGAAAACTTTGATTTCTACTCCTTTTTATTAACATTATATTCTTAAAAAAGACTTTTTCAGTGACCTTTTTTTTAGTGGACATTTTTTTGTTCTAAAATAAAGATGCTAACGCTTGAAAAATATTTTTATCATAAATAGAATTCCAATAAAAATTAAAAAACCGATTAATATCTTGTAATTTCCTTCGTAAAATATTTTGTGCATTTTTACATCTTTTCGGTAAGCAATTACCATTGCAATAATAAAAGCAACAAAAAAACAGCCTGCAAATATCAATTGTCCTTGACTAAACATAGTTTAAATTATTTGCAACAAAAATAGTTAATAGTTTAGAAATAGTTGCTAATTTGCCTTTTCATTTAAAAAATAAAAAAGGTGCAAAAACAAATTGATTCGGTTAAGGTATTTCATACTGCATTTAAGATAGGACATAGCGAAATTCCAACAGCTGATTTGGGAGAAAGCAAACACACCCTTCGTTATAATTTAATGAAAGAAGAAAACGAGGAATATCTTGAAGCAGTTCAAAATAATGATTTGGTAGAAATTGCTGATGCCCTTGGAGATATGATGTATATTCTATGTGGGACTATAATTGAGCATGGTCTGCAACACAAAATTGAAGCCGTTTTCGACGAAATTCAACGCAGCAATATGAGTAAGTTAGGAGAAGATGGAAATCCTATTTATCGTGAAGACGGCAAGGTCATGAAAGGTCCTAACTATTTTAAACCAAATTTTTCAAAAATACTTAAAGAATAGGCAACGGTTTAATATTGTTTATATTAGGAAAAATAAAGATGTTATTTATATTGGATTACGCGATTTCTAGCAATACAAAAAAAGCGATTTTCATTAAGAAAATCGCTTTTTTATACTTAAAATCTAAAATCTATACTTTAACAGTCCAACCAAAAGTATCTTCAGCTAGTTTGTTTTGAATATTAGTTAACTTATCTTTTAGTTGCAATGCCATTGAATTCTCATTTTTAGGTAATTCATAATAAACATCTTGATATGAAAATCCAGAGATAGGACTAACTACAGCAGCTGTTCCAGCACCAAAAATTTCTTTCAGGGTTCCATTTTTAAAGGCTTCAACAAGTTCAGAAACTAAAACAGGACGTACATCTACAGTAATTTCTTCACTTTTAGCTAAATCAATCAAAGTCTTTCTAGTCACACCATCAAGAATTCTTTCACTCACAGGCGCGGTAAATAAAGTGTCGTTTATTCTAAAAAACACATTCATTGTCCCAGCTTCTTCCATTTTGGTATGTGTGGCATCATCGGTCCAAATCACTTGCTGGAAACCTTGTTTGTTAGCTAAACTAGTAGGGTAAAATTGTGCAGCATAATTTCCGGCAGCTTTTGCAGCTCCAATTCCACCATTTGCCGCTCTACTGTAATGCTCAGCGATAAGAACCTTAACTTCACCTGCATAATAAGCGCTTACCGGTGATAAAATAATCATAAATTTATAATCATCAGATGGGTTTGCAATTACACCAGTTCCCGTAGCAATCATAAATGGTCTAATATACATGGAATTTCCTTTACCTCTTTTTATCCACGCTTCATCTAATTTAAGTAATTCCTTCAAACCGCTCATAAATATGTCTTCTGGAACTTCCTGCATGGCCATTCTAACAGCTGATTTATTGAAACGTTTATAGTTCTCATCAGGTCTAAATAACCAGATTGCATCATCCTCATCTTTGTAAGCTTTCATACCTTCAAAAATAGCTTGACCATAATGGAAAACTCTTGACGAAGGGTCTAACAAAAAGGGCGCATAAGGCTTAATAATAGGTTTTTGCCACGCTCCGTTTTTAAAATCACATTCAAATAAATGATCTGTAAAAACAGAACCAAAGCTTAAGTTTTCAAAGTCTACTTCATTAATTTTTGTAGTAGCTGCTTTTATTATTTCAATTTTGCTAGATTGAGTTGTACTCATAATATGATAGTATTTTTTATATTTTTATAACTGATGAACACGAATATTAAAATCTTTAATTTTTTCACAAAGTGAACATTGTTATTTGCAAAATTAAATAAAAATCATCGAAATCCTTGTGATAAAACTATTAATTATAGCATTTAATTGAGATCTATTTATATTTTAAAAAATCGAAATAATTTGACTTAATTTATATCAAATAGACAAAAATATCGATTTTTTTAGATGATACGTTTTAGTTTTGACTAAATTTGGCCTGATCATCGCATAAAAACTACTAATAAACTCAATTTATAATTTTGAAAAGAGAAATTATCCAAACTCTTGACGGTTCTACAACTATTCACATAGAAGAATGGGACGAATGTTATCACTCGAAGCACGGCGCAATTCAAGAAGCACGACACGTTTTTATCAAAAATGGATTGTCCTTATTTGCGGATAAGCACGTTTCTATTTTAGAAATTGGTTTTGGAACCGGGTTAAATGCATTTATCACTTTTTTAGAATTGAAAAAACTAAATCAGACGATTGACTATGTTGGAGTTGAGGCATACCCTATTTCTGCTGATGAAGTTCTTTCCATGAATTATGTTGCGCAATTGAATGCAGTTAATGAAAGCGACATTTTTAAAACCATGCATGAAAGTAACTGGGGGGAAGAAATCATTTTAAGCAAAGATTTTTCATTGACGAAAAGAAAGCAATTTTTTGAAGCAGTTGAAGATATTGAGAAATTTGATTTAATATACTTCGATGCTTTTGGTTACCGAGTACAGCCAGAATTATGGAGCACCGAAATTTTTCAAAAAATGTATAATGCACTTAAACCAAATAGCGTTCTTGTTACTTATGCAGCGAGAGGAGTAGTGAAGCGAAGCATGATCGAAGTTGGTTTTAGCGTTGAAAAGCTTGAAGGGCCTCCTGGTAAAAGAGAGATGTTTCGTGCTCGAAAAACATAGGAAATAAAATGGGATGGAAAAAGATATTTTTTTCCCCGCTAAAATAAATAATCAAAAAGAATGTTAATATGTAATATTCTATCTATATAAAATGTATTTTTACAGTAGATAAAAATCAAAATCTAATCTATAATATTATTTTAATATGTCAAAAATCATGTTTGATTACACAAAATCAATACTAGAAAGAGTAAGTTTTGATCCAATACTTTTTTGTAAAGAATTAGAAAAAGCCATAAAAACCTTATTGCCGTTTGAAATGGAACAATTAAGAGAATGGTTATTAAATTTCACAATCGAAAAACCAGAATTGAAACAATGCTTGCTTATCGTAAATTCATAAATAAAAAAGGAACCTTAATCGGCTCCTTTTTTTATTTTTTCTGAATTGGACTTACAATTTGAACATTTTGAAAAACAATTGCTCCTTTTATAACTCCGGCAATTGTGCTTCGTAGTGCATCAATTATTTGTATTTTTAACTCGCTTTTTGGGAAAATCAAACTGACTTCACGTGCAGGTTTAGGTTCCTTAAAATGACGCAGCTTCAGTTTGTCTGACTCTTTCAAATCTAAAGTGTGAAGATAGGGCAGGAGTGTCGTTCCTAAACCCTCATCAGCTAGTTTTATTAATGTTTCAAAACTACCGCTTTCAATTTGAAAATGATTAAAATCATTTTCACCCTTACTTTTGCATAAATTCAAAATGCCATCTCTAAAACAGTGTCCGTCTTGCAATAGCAAGATTTCATCCAGATTTAAGTCAGATACTTCAATTTCTTCTTTTTGAAAATTTTGATGACTCTCTGGTATATAAGCTACAAAGGGTTCAAAGTACAAAACAATTTCTTTGATTTTTTCTTCCAATAATGGAGTTGCGGCAATTGCGGCATCCAAGTGACCGTTATTGAGTTTTATTATAATCTCTTCCGTGTTTAACTCTTCGATTATGAGTTTGACTTTTGGATATTTTTTTATGAAATTATTCAAAAACATAGGTAACAATGTAGGCATAATGGTAGGAATGATTCCTAACCGAAATTCGCCTCCGATAAATCCTTTTTGCTGCTCAACAATATCTTGAATCCGATCCGCTTCATTGACAATATTTTTGGCTTGATTTACAATTTTTTGTCCAATATCCGTAAGTTGAATTGGTTTTTTGGATCGATCGAATATTTGAATACTTAATTCTTCTTCTATTTTTTGAATTTGCATGCTCAAAGTTGGTTGAGTGACAAAACATTTTTCGGCGGCAAGTGTGAAATTTTTGTGTTCGGCGACAGCCAAAACATATTTTAGTTGGGTAATTGTCATTTTTATAGTATTTTCTAATGTAAAGATAAAAACAATCAATTTAATTTATAGTGCAATTTTTATTTTTTCCATAAATTTGTAAGAAATAAAAAAATATGAAAATTAATATTTTAGGATTACCGGTAAAAGAATCAGAATTAATTGTAAAAGAATTAAACATATTGTTATCAAATTTTCAAGTTTACTACCAGAATCTGCGCGGAATTCATTGGAATATTCGTGGAAAGCGTTTCTTTGACTTGCATGTAAAGTTTGAAGAATTGTATAATGATTCCCAGTTAAAAATCGATATGATTGCAGAACGAGTGCTTACTTTGGGAGGTACGCCGTTTCATACTTTTGAGGATTATATTAAAAATAGCCAGTTACCAGTGGGTAAAAACATTTCTATTGATGAAAAAGCAATTCACCTTATTGTAAATTCATTATCTCATTTGTTAAAAATTGAAAGGGAAATTCTATATAAATCTTCAGAAATTAGTGATGAGGGAACTAATTCAATGATGAGCGATTTTATTGCAGAACAAGAAAAAGTAATATGGATGATGCAAGCTTGGTTGGAAGAGGGTTTGTAAAACGTTTAGATTTAAAATGGAAAACCAGATGAAGCGATTTTTTCTGGTTTTTTTTATGTTAATTTTTTTAAAATTCGCTATATTTTTTACTCTTTTAATAAACTTTAATCTATTTTTGCGTTAATGAAAATAGCTATTTACATATTACTGTTGGTTTTTATTAGTTTTCTGTTAACACCTGCAATTGTGAGTTTAATAGCGGAAGATAATGATACGTCCATCTTGGATAGCTTTTCTGAAGACGAAAAAGCACATAAAGAAATTAAAGCCGTTTTTATTTCTATTGTTTCATTTGAAGTTGAACGGTACTTGAGTTATAATTCAAGTCTTATTTTTTCTGAGAATTTATCAAAGCAAGATAAAATAACCTCGCAGATATTTATTCCCCCACCTAATCAGGTTTAATACCATTTTGATTTTTAGTATGAAATCAAATCTTTACATTCTTCAATGTGACAAGCTTCTGTATTAAATTTTAGTAAGGTATTATGACAAAAAAAACGAATCTTTTTGCTAACCTTAAATCCGATTTTGCATCTGGTTTAGTGGTTTTTTTGGTGGCTCTTCCATTGTGTTTAGGTATTGCAATGGCTTCAGGTGCTCCTTTATTTTCTGGAATTATTGCAGGAATTATTGGGGGAATAGTGGTTGGATATTTAAGTAAGTCGCATATAAGTGTCTCTGGTCCAGCAGCGGGTCTAACAGCAATTGTATTAACAGCAATTACTGATTTGGGTGCTTTTGATGTCTTTCTGACAGCAGTTTTTATTGCAGGTTTTATACAATTAGCCTTAGGATATATCAAAGCAGGAAGTATTTCTAATTATTTTCCAACGAATGTTATTGAAGGAATGTTAGCCGGTATCGGAATTATTATTATTATGAAACAATTGCCTCACGCTTTTGGTTATGATAGCGATTTTGAAGGGGATCAATCTTTTTTGCAGTTGAATGGGAGCGATACATTATCTTCATTATTGGGCATTTTTAATTATATTCAGTTTGGTTCAATAATTATTACAATAGTATCACTACTCATACTGATTGCGTGGGACAAAATTCCTTTCCTGAAAAAATTAAAATTAATTCCCGGGGCTCTTGTAGCGGTAATCGTTGGGGTAATTTTAAATGAAATTTTCACTGCTGCACAGAGTGCATTAGCTATTTCAAAAGAGCATTTAGTTTCATTGCCGGTACCTACTAGTTTTGAAGAATTTAAAGCCATTATAGTTACGCCGAATTTCTCAGGAATAACAAATCCTAAAGTCTGGGTAGTTGCTTTTACTATTGCCATAGTTGCTTCGATTGAAACTTTATTGAGTATTGAAGCTGCCGATAGAATGGATGCCCAAAAACGATATACAGATACCAATGTGGAACTTAAAGCCCAAGGAATTGGAAATATGATAAGTTCTCTGTTAGGAGGTTTACCGCTGACATCAGTAATTGTACGTACGTCAGCAAATAGTAATAGTGGTGCTAAATCAAAAATGTCAACGATTATTCATGGTCTTCTTTTACTAATTAGTGTGGTTACAATTCCGTTAGTTTTGAATAAAATACCATTGGCTACCTTAGCGGCAATTCTTTTATTGGTTGGATATAAATTAGCCAAACCAGCAACATTTAAACATTTTTGGGAAAAAGGAAAATACCAATTTGTTCCTTTTATTGCAACACTATTAGCTATTGTATTTACTGATTTATTGAAAGGTGTAGCCTTAGGAATTGTTATCAGTATTATTTTCGTTTTAAAAGGAAATCTTAAGCGTGCTTATAGTTTTCGAAAAGAAGAATATGCAGATGGCGATGTAATTCATATAGACTTGGCTCAAGAAGTTTCATTTTTAAACAAAGCGGCCATAAAATTAACTTTAAAAGATATTCCAGAAAATTCAAAGGTAGTTATTGATGCAAAAGATACCGTTTATATTGCTCATGATATTTTAGATTTAATCCATGAATTTAAAACCACAAGGGCTATTGATGAAAATATAAAAGTCAAGCTTAAAGGGTTTAAAAAAGCATATCAATTAGAAAATAGTTTGGAGACACAAAATCATGTTAGTATTGAACATTATTATGATGTTGCTAAAAGAACGTTGGTAAAAAAGGAAATTAAGACAGAATTTTTTCCAGAATAAAAATGTAAACTAATTATGTATAAATGTTTAAATACTGTTACTTTACACTGTTAAAATATGATTTTTAAATTTTTTCAAAATATTAAAACCTAAAATAATGGATGATTTTTATAAAAAAATATTAGATAATAATAAGCAATGGGTCGAAACTTCATTAGCGAGTGATCCAAATTATTTTCAAGATTTAGCCAAGGGACAAACACCACCTTTATTATGGATAGGTTGTTCAGATAGCAGAGTTCCGGCGAACGAAATAGTGGGTGCTAAACCTGGTGAAGTTTTCGTTCACAGAAATATTGCCAATATGGTCGTACATTCTGATATGAATATGTTGAGTGTTCTGGATTATGCCGTTAATGTTTTGAAAGTAAAACATGTCTTAGTTTGTGGTCATTACGGTTGTGGTGGTGTAAAAGCGGCTATGGGAAATGATTCAATTGGAATTATAGATAACTGGATTCGTCATATAAAAGACGTTTATCGTTTGCATAATTCCTACTTAGATTCTATCGAAGACGAAACGGAACGTTTTAACACTTTTGTTGAAATCAGCGTAAAAGAACAAGTTTTTAATTTGGCTAAAACTTCGATTGTACAATCGGCTTGGAAAAACGGTCAAGAATTGACTTTACATGGATGGGCTTATGGTCTAAATTCAGGTTTTGTTACTGACTTAGAAGTCAATATTAGTTCAAATAAAGATTTGGATGAGGTTTATCAATTGAAATTTTAAACGTAAGCCGCTCTCGAGCGGCTTTTTTATTATTCTATTTCTTCCAGATTTTCATTAAAAGCAGAAGGTAAAAGTGTGGGAATAAATTTAATTAAAATAGGCAATAATAAAGTTCCCCCTGGAAGTAAAAATATAGTCAATGAAGGGATAGTTTTACAAATATCCAATATTTGTTTCTTAACTTTTTTCTTTTCTTTTTCGTTTAAATCTCTTCGGGTGGAATAGGCCAGTAATACCATTAATTCTTTGCTTTGGACTATTTCTTTGACTAATCGCTTTTTATTGCGACTGATTAAGGTGACAACACTTTGGGTGGTATGGTCGTAAAAATGCTTAACTGGATTCGAATAATTAAAGTAAGGAATATCCTTTTTGTGTTTTGTAATAAAGAGATTGGTACTGCTAATACTACGATCAACAAAATCTTCTGAAATGGATAGTACATTGGCTAAAGAATGTAAAAAATAAGCTTCGTTATTTTCTATCTTTCCATCGCTCCATAAAGCCATTCCGGCAACATCAATAAGATAGTATTTCTCAAGGTCATTAGTAAAATAATCCAATTGGATTGTTTCTAAATTTTGAACTGAATTCTTCGAAAATTTACTGTAACGTATGGAAGCTTCAAAAAGCTTAATCAATAAGTCATCATATTGTGTTTTATTGGACTTTACTTTCAATGCCAGTGTTACAATATTAACAACTGTTTCCTCAATTTTTTTTAGATATTTTTCAGGGATTGATCCATGAATTAAATATTGGCGAAACGCCAGTACATCAATAAACAATAAGGCATTTGTTACCAGATGGGAAAAGTTTTTACTGATGATTGTGTCATTAGTTTGAACGCGTTCATCAATAATTTTTTCGAGAGTAAGCGAAGGAGAATTTTTCGGTAATATTTTCTTAAAGATGTTAAATCCCTGAGGATTCATTTGATTGTAAAAAGCAACAGTTTGTTTGATGAAATTTTCTGGACTAATTTCTTTTTCCGTAGTACAAAAAGTAGCGTACAAGGTATTTAATAAGGCAACTTTAGAAATCTCTTGCTTGAACCAGCCTTTGGTTTCAATAGGACTTTTAGTTTCAAAAGAGATTATGTGTCCATAAATAAATCCTGTATCTCTAACCTGATGGTAAAAGGTATCAGTGGTATGAGAAGCATTCTCTAATGAAAATTTTTGTTCTATAAAAAATTTATCTATCCAACCGGACGCCGAAGGGTTAATCATTGGTTTAATTTGAAGCTACAAAGCTATGTTTTTTTATGGTTTTGTAGAATAGTTTAGGTTAAGTTTTAATTACTTATTGGAAATATTAATCTCGGGCTTTTTTATTTTTGGAGCAGAGATACATAATTTATTGTTTCTTCTCCCTTGGCTTGACTGAGCCAATAGAAATAACTTTTTCTATAGGACGGACTAAAATTTTTATAGTTTTCGAAGGCAAAACTATTGTTGTTAAATGCTGTGTCTAAATCTTACTGAATAATCAAATCCTCTACAGCAACTAATGAGTTCCACGAGCCATTTTTTTAGGTATTTCAATTTTTGCTACTCCACTTTCGTGCATCAAATTTTTCTGGATGAGTTTTCTATATATGTTTTATTGAGCTTACGACAAACACTTTTATCTTTTCTGGGTCAAAATACCAGTTTACGCCGTTCTTCGTCCTTTTTTCTAATTGTCGAATCGATCCACCCCAGACAAACGGCAACTTGTATTACCTCTTCCCATCGCATACTTTTAATTCACTCCCAACTTTATAAAAAATTAGATACATGCCTTTTGAGGATTGATGATTTTTATTTAAGCAATCGCGCCATTCTTTTATATTTTTTGAAAGAATAGTGTTCTTTATCTTCCAATTAAAATTTTTAAAAACTATTTAATAATAGCGGAACATGCTACTCTTCCTCCAGCGTTTCCAGTGGGTTGTGTAACGAAATCATCTGTCCCTTGATGAACGATAAGCCCTTTTCCTATGATATCTTTGGTTGCATCTCCACAGCCAATACACCATTCATCCGTTGTTAAAGTAATCGTTCCATTTCCTTTTTCATCTGCTGTAAAGTTTCCTATATCTCCTTTATGATGCTCGCCAACTCCCCATTTTCCATGTTTTTTGAAAGTTGGGTTCCAATGACCTCCTGCTGAACTTCCATCGGCAGCTGAACAATCTGATTTTTCATGAATATGTATCGCATGCGCTCCGGGAGTAAGTCCTGCTAATTTGGCGACGAAAGTGACTTTGCCGTTTTTTTCTGTAAAAGTTGCTGTTCCAGAAACAGCACTATTGCTTTTTGGTTCAAAGGTAAGGTCTAATTTTTTAGAATCATTTGAACTACTGCTCGTTTTGCATCCAATCATAACAGATAAAACTAGCGCAATTGAAAGTTTTATTTTTTTCATATTGAGTTTTTATTATAAAAAAATTTATTACGTAAAGTTACTCGATTTTTAACGAAAATACCCGAATGAAAACATAAAATTGCAATTTAAGCGTATTGCTTTTTTATTGTTTTATAGCGTCACTTTCTGCTGTGAATTTTACAAAAATAATTTTTAATTTCAATGCATAAAGTTTGTAGTTTTGATAACAGTTTATTGTGTTGCCATTCTTAGTTGGTCAACATACAATTTGCCAAAGAATAGATATTGAGAAAGAAAATCGATTTTTTTCTTTTGATAAAGACAAAATATTTTTCATTATGAATCGTAAAGAAGCAGCAAAATCTGGTTGGGAATTGTTAAAGAGAACTTATAAAGAATTTGATGATGACAATGCTATTAAATTAAGTGCTTCTTTATCTTATTACACAATATTTTCATTGCCGCCATTGTTAATCATTATTTTGTCAATTTTCAGTTTTTTCTTTGGTCGTGAAGCCGTTACAGGAAGGTTTTTTGGTCAGATTAACGGAATGGTTGGGAATCAGGCGGCCCTGCAAATTCAGGCAACCATTAGAAATATAGAGTTGACAGAAAGCAATACCTTTGCCGCGATATTTGGTGGAATTATGTTATTAATAGGTGCTTCGGGTGTATTTGCTGAGATACAAAGTTCAATTAACTTTATTTGGGGATTAAAAGCAAAACCAAATAAGGGTATTATGAAGTTTATCAAGAATCGAATCATGTCATTTTCTATGATTGCGTCTGTAGGATTTTTATTATTGGTCAGTTTAATGGTCAATACCGTTATGGATGTTATCAACGAACGATTGTTGCGATATTTCCCGGACTTAACCGTTTATTTATTTTATGTATTTAATATTCTGATTTTATTTTTCACAACCACTATACTGTTCTCTATTATTTTTAAAACACTACCGGATGGTTACATTGCTTGGAAGGACGCAATAATTGGCTCTAGTTTCACTTCCTTTTTCTTTATGTTTGGTAAATTTGCTATTGGTTTTTATTTAGGAAGTTCAACTGTGGCAACCGTTTATGGCGCTGCCGGTTCCGTAATTATCATTTTAATATGGGTATATTATTCTGCTATCATTTTGTATTTTGGAGCGGAATTCACCAAAGTTTATGCCAACGTACATGGCGATAAAATTGTTCCTAATGCATACGCAGTTGGAATAAAAGTAGAAGTCATCGAAGTTAAAAAATAAGAAAATGTCTTTTCGATTTCCTTAGTTTGAGGAAATTATAAATTTACTTTTTTGAAACGTTTTTTTAGTACTAAATATCCTTCTAAAATTTAATATTCGCAGCATTATTGATCATATTTTTTAATATTTTATTTCAATAAAAAACAAACTTATGAAAAAAATAATTTTAGCGCTAACTATTTTATGCTTAATGTTTATTTCCTGCAATTCAATTAAAACATCAAATGCTAAAACGGCTTTGCTTGAAGGAACGTGGGAATTGAATTATATTACAGGACCAAGAATTGCTTTTGGGGGATTGTTTCCAAACAAAAAACCAACGATTATTTTTGATTTGAAAGAAAACAGAATTTCGGGCAATGCGATTTGCAATAGGTATAGCGGAAAATTAAATGTTGAAGGAAATAAAATCAGTTTCAAAGAACCGATTGCAATGACTAAAATGATGTGTCTGGATATTAAAGATGAAGAGGTATATATGGCAGCACTTCAAAAAATAGATTCTTATTCTATTTCCAAAGATGGAAAAACTTTGAATTTTATCATGGGTAATACTTCCATGATGCGTTTCGATAAAAAATAAGCTAGGAATTTATTGTTGTAGCTCTTTTAATGTATCTTATTATTTATTATGTGCTTAAAGATTGATTTAAATCAAAATAAATAGAAATCATGAAAACAAAAAATATCGTTTTAGTATTGTTGCTTTCACTTATTGTTACGATGAGTTTTGCTCAGGAAAAAACGAGAAAACTGTTAAGAGAAGCTCGCAAAATTGAAAAACAAAAACAAACAGATATCTTGGTCAATTCGAGAGAATTTGTTTTTGTGGCCAGAAATGCTTCGCCTCAGGGATTTAGAAACATAGATTTAACGTCTAATCCCAATTGTATAAAATTTCAACCTGATTTTATCAAAAGTGAGATGCCCTTTTTTGGTAGAGCCTACAGTGGTGTTGGCTATCGTGGGGATGACGGTTTAAACTTTGAAGGAAAAGCACAAGAATATACTATTAAAAAAGAAAAGAAAGCTTATCAAATAAAAGCGGTAGTTAAAGGGCAATATGATGTGTATACGATGTATCTCTCCGTTTTTTTTGATAGTAGCGCTTCACTTTCCATTAATTCAAATAATCGCAGTACAATCTCCTATAATGGAGAAATAAGTGCAATTGAAAAAAAGAAATGAATTGATTTTGAATATTTGTCGAGTCATAAAAAAACCGTCAAGCTAAAGCGAGACGGTTCTTTACACAAAGAAATTCAACTAAAAATTATTTTCTAATTAGTAACAGTAATGATTTTTCTCTACTAATTTTGCAGTAATTACCTCTCTTAATGCTACGATATTTGGCATATTGGTATATTTTGTGAAACGGCGTAAACCCATTAACATCATACGTTGCTCATCTCCTTCGGCAAAAGAAATAACACTTTCTTTCCCTTTTTGAGTAACGATATCTACCGCTTTGTATAAGTATAATTTTGCCATGGCAATTTGCTCTTTTACTTTAGCTTCTCCTTCTTTTTTTGCTAATTTCTCTGTTCTAAGAATAGTACTTTCGGCCATGTAGATTTCGATTAATATATCAGAAGCCGCCATTAATAATTGTTGGTGTGAATCTAAATCCGGACCATATTTTTGAACCGCTCCACCAGCAACCATTAAGAATGCTTTTTTCAATTTGCCAATCATTTCTTTTTCCTCAGCAAACAATTCAGAATAGTCAGGCGTATCAAAAGATGGAATTCCCATTAATTCTTCTTGTACTTTTGATGCAGGTCCGAGTAAATCAACATGGCCTTTCATCGCTTTTTTAATCAACATCCCTACAGAAAGCATTCTGTTGATTTCGTTAGTTCCTTCGTAGATACGAGCAATACGTGCATCTCTCCAAGCACTTTCCATTGGTGTGTCTTCAGAGAATCCCATACCACCAAAAATTTGAATTCCTTCATCAGCGCAATTTTGAACATCTTCAGAAACAGCTACTTTTAGAATAGAACATTCGATAGCAAATTCCTCAACACCTTTCAATTCTGCTTCTTGATGTGTAGTACCTTCAGCTTCACGAGCTGTAATTCTATCTTCAATATTTTTTGCTGCTCTATAGGATGCACTTTCACCAGCATAACAGCTCGTTGCCATTTCCGCTAATTTAGCACGAATCGCACCAAACTGAGAAATTGGAGTGTTAAACTGAATTCTTTCGTTAGCATATTGCACAGCTCCAGAAATTACTCTCCTTTGTGCGTCCAAACAAGCTGCTGCCAATTTGATACGACCCACATTCAAAGCATTCATCGCAATTTTAAAACCGTTTCCTCTTTCAGAAAGCATGTTTTCAACCGGAACTTTAGTTTCATTGAAGAAAACCTGACGCGTCGAAGAAGCACGGATACCTAGTTTATGCTCTTCTTCACCCATTGAAATTCCATTATCAGGGGTGTTTTCAAGGATAAATCCAGTGATGTTTTTATCATCTCCAATACGGGCAAAAACGATGAAAACGGAGCAAAATCCTGCATTCGAAATCCACATTTTTTGTCCTGTGATAGAATAATATTTTCCATCTTCAGATAAAACTGCTTTTGTTTTTCCAGAATTAGCATCAGATCCTGCGCCTGGTTCTGTCAAGCAATACGCGCCAAACCATTCGCCAGAAGCTAATTTAGGAACGTATTTTTGTTTCTGTTCTTCTGTACCGTATAAAGTGATTGGCATTGTTCCAATACCTGTGTGTGCTCCGAAAGCAGTTGAGAAGGATCCTGTTGCTCCCGAGATATAATCACAAACCAACATGGTTGATACAAATCCCATTCCTAGTCCACCATAAGCTTCAGGTACAGCAACTCCTAAAAGTCCTAACTCTCCCGCTTTTTTCATGGTTTCTTGTGTATAAGCGTAATCCTTTTTCTCAAAACGATCTTTATGCGCCCATAATTCTTTGTCTACAAACTCTTTTACAGAGTCACGCATCATTAATTGCTCTTCCGAAAAATCTTCAGGAGTAAAGATATCTTCGCACTTTGTTTCTTTAACTAAAAACTGACCGCCACGGGTTACGTTTTTTTCAATTGTATCTGCCATTTTTTTATTTTTTTAATATGTTTTTTTTATAATCTATATCCTCCATATTGTCATTTTGATGAAGGAGGAATCTCAATCGCTAATGCTGCAAGACTGGTAAAGATTCCTCCTTGGTCTGAATGACAAACGTATGAAAATCTATGACTACAAAAGTTCGTAAATTCCTGCTGAACCTTGACCGGTTCCCACACACATACTCACAATTCCGTATTTGCTACCTCTGCGTTTCATTTCGTCAAATAATTGAACAGATAATTTTGCTCCGGTACAACCCAGTGGGTGACCTAATGCAATCGCTCCACCATTTACATTGATAATATCAGGATTTAGGTTTAATTCTCTAGTTACTGCTAATGCTTGTGATGCAAAAGCTTCGTTCAACTCAATTAAATCAATATCATTCAACGTTAATCCCGCTTGTTTCAATGCTTTTGGAATTGCTTTTACAGGTCCAATTCCCATGATTCTTGGTTCAACTCCAGCTGATGCAAAGTTTACCAAACGGGCGATAGGAGTAAGGTTCAATTCTTTTACCATTTCTTCGCTCATGATTAGAACAAATGCTGCTCCATCACTCATTTGAGAAGAGTTTCCTGCAGTTACACTTCCGCCAGCTTCAAAAACTGGTCTTAAACCTGCCAAAGCTTCTATAGTAGTTCCTGCTCTAGGACCTTCATCTTTATTTACGATATACGATTTAGTTTCTTTTTTACCATTTTCATTGATAAACGTTTGTTCCACTGTAATAGGGACAATTTGTTTGTCAAATTTACCTTCGGCCTGCGCTTTTAAGGCTTTCATATGTGATTGATACGCAAACTCATCTTGGTCCGCACGAGATACATTGAATTGTTGGGCAACCGCTTCCGCAGTTAATCCCATTCCCCAATAGTAATCTTCGTTTCCAGCTTTTGCAACAGCATAATCCGGAGTAGGTTTGTAACCTCCCATTGGAATGAAACTCATGCTTTCGGCACCACCGGCAATGATACAATCTGCCATTCCAGATTGGATTTTGGCTGTAGCCATACCAATTGTTTCTAAACCTGACGCGCAATAACGATTAACTGTTACACCAGGAACGTCTTCGATTTTTAATCCCATCAAAGAGATCAATCGTCCCACGTTTAGTCCTTGTTCTGCTTCCGGCATCGCATTTCCTACCATCACGTCATCAATACGTTTCTTGTCGAAATCAGGCAACTCATTCATCATAAACTGAATCGTTTCTGCCGCCAATTCATCAGGACGTTTAAATCTAAACACCCCTTTAGGGGCTTTCCCCACGGCTGTTCTGTATGCTTTAACTATATAGGCTGTTTTCATTTTTTTAGTTTCTTAAAGGTTTTCCTTTGGTTAACATAAATTGGATTCTTTCTAATGTTTTTCTTTCTGTACACAATGACAAGAAAGCTTCACGTTCTAAATCCAATAAATATTGTTCCGTTACTAATGTTGGTTCCGATAAATCACCACCAGCCATTACATAAGCCAGTTTGTTAGCGATTTTTTTGTCGTGTTCCGAGATGTATTTTCCGGCTTCCATTTGATCCGTTCCTACAAGGAACATTCCCAAGGCTTGTTTTCCAAGGACTTTAACATCGCTTCTTCGTATTGGTTGTGTGTAACCTGCTTCGGCCATTAGTAAAGCGTGTTTCTTCGCTTCAGCAATCTGACGGTCTTTGTTTACCACGATGATATCTTTCCCTTGTTGTAAAAGTCCGGTATCAAAAGCTTCGTAACCAGAGGTAGACACTTTTGCCATAGCGATCGTCAAGAAATATTCTTGAAGAACATTCAACTCAACATCATTTTTATGGAATAGATCAGATGCACGCAATGCTAATTCTTTCGAACCTCCACCACCTGGAATTACTCCAACGCCAAACTCCACTAATCCCATATATGTTTCCGCGGCAGCAACTACTTTATCGGCATGCAAACTCATTTCGCAACCACCGCCAAAAGTCATTCCGTGTGGCGCAACTACAACAGGAATTCCAGAGTAACGCACGCGCATCATCGTGTCTTGGAACATTTTGATGGCCATGTTCAATTCGTCGTATTCTTGCTCAACTGCCATCATGAATATCATTCCGATATTAGCTCCAACAGAGAAATTAGCTGCTTGATTTCCAATAACTAAACCATGATATTCTTTTTCAGATAAATCAATTGCTTTATTGACAGCTGCTAAAACATCGCCACCAATAGTATTCATTTTAGACTGGAATTCTAAATTCAAGATTCCGTCTCCTAAGTCTTGTATAATCGCTCCGCTATTGCTCCACACTTTTTTGCTTTCGCGAATGTTGTTCAGGATGATAAATGAATCCTGACCTGGAACTTTAGTTTGTGATTTTGTAGGGATATTGTAGAAAAAAGTAGCTCCTTCTTTAATAGAATAAAAACTAGAACTTCCAGAAGCCAACATGTCATTTACCCAAGCAGCTGGTGCTAAACCTTCTGCTTTCATCATTTCAATTCCTTTTTCGACACC
Source organism: Flavobacterium fructosi (assembly GCF_042787335.1). Taxonomy (NCBI): domain Bacteria; kingdom Pseudomonadati; phylum Bacteroidota; class Flavobacteriia; order Flavobacteriales; family Flavobacteriaceae; genus Flavobacterium; species Flavobacterium fructosi. The sequence goes on from NZ_JBHZQA010000003.1 coordinate 67,061, forward strand.
AATGGCATCCCAAATTTCGAAAGGACCATTTTCCCATCCAAAACCGGCTTTCATAGCATCGTCAATCTTGTATAATTCGTCTGATATTTCAGGAATTCTGTTCGAAACGTACCCAAACATTCCCGCAAAACTTTTACGGTAAAATTCGCCTGCTTTGTCTTTTCCTTTCACCAAAACTTTAAAACGATCAATTGGTTTATCAATCGTTTTTGTCAGTTCCAGAGTTGCAAAAGAAGCTCTTTTAGCCGGACGGTATTCTAAAGTATCTAAGTCTAAAGACAAAATATCCTTATCTACTTTTTTATAAAAACCTTGACCCGTTTTGCTGCCCAACCATTTGTTTTCCATCATTTTGTTGACGAAATCCGGTAATTTGAACAACTCGTGTTGCTCGTCATTCGGGCAGTTTTCATAGATTCCATTAGCAACATGTACCAAAGTATCCAATCCAACTACGTCAACGGTTCTGAAAGTAGCCGATTTTGGACGACCAATAACCGGACCAGTCAATTTATCCACTTCTTCAATCGTAAGTCCTAATTCTTTAACCAAATGAAACAAACTCTGAATCCCATAAATCCCGACTCTATTGCCAATAAATGCTGGAGTATCTTTGGCAACAACTGAAGTTTTACCCAAGAATTTCTCGCCGTATATAGTAAGGAAGTCCAACACTTCTGTTGAAGTCTGTGGGCCAGGAATGATTTCGAATAATTTTAAATAACGCGCAGGGTTAAAAAAGTGTGTCCCACAGAAGTGTTTCTGGAAATCGTCGCTTCTTCCTTCACTCATAAAGTGAATTGGAATTCCAGAGGTGTTTGAAGTTACTAAAGTTCCCGGTTTTCTGAATTTTTCAATTTGTTCAAAAACAAGTTTCTTGATGTCCAAACGTTCCACTACAACCTCAATAATCCAATCAACAGCAGCGATTTTCGCCATGTCATCAGTCGTATTTCCAGTTGTGATTCTGCTGGCAAATTTCTGACTGTAAATAGGCGATGGTTTCGATTTTAATGAATTAGCTAAATGCTCATTCACTAATCTGTTTCTTACGATTTTGTTTTCCAGAGTCAGCCCTTTTTTGGCTTCCGCTTCGGTAAGTTCCCTTGGAACGATGTCCAACAGTACAACTTCAACTCCAATGTTGGCAAAATGGCAGGCAATTCCTGAACCCATAATTCCGGATCCTATCACTGCAACTTTTTTAATTGTGCGTTTCATACTTCGTTTATATTTGTTTTTTCAGTTTGCTCCGCCAGTTCGCTGACGCTCGTGTGATTAAATATGTTTTTGTCCAGAATTAATTCGTTGATGGTTTCGGCCACTTCAATAAAATGCTGTAATTTCTCCTCAGCGATATGTTGTTTCACGGTTTCATTAAATTTCAAAACGGTATTCTTAGATAATTCTCTTTTTTCTTTACCAAAATCAGTCAGGTAGATCAAAACACCGCGGCCATCTTCAGGGTTTTTCTTGCGGATAATTAAACCCTTTTCCTCCATAGATTTCAAGGTTCTGGTCAGGCTTGTGGCTTCCATTCCCATTTTTGGACCCAAAGCCGTAGAGGGCGTTCCCCCTTCCTTGTCAATACTCAATAAAGCAAAACCGGTGGCCATGCTCGCATCATATTTAGAAGCTTCTTCATTATACATTCTGGCAACCGCTTGCCAGGTAGCTCGTAGTATGTAATCTATTGTTTTGTCTTTCATAGGGAACTGTATCGATTTCAAATATAATAAAAAATACTATGCACGCATAATAAATTAAAATATTTTTTGTTAAAAAGTATTAAATATAAATAAATACCAATGAATTTGAGTAAATTAACTGGTTTTTTAACGTAATTTTTGGGCGCGCCTCTCCGTTTTGCTTTGTCGTTCCTCCTCGCAACTGCGGGTCGGGCTGTACGTTGTATCTTTTATTCCACTAGGCTTCATAAAAGGATGCCACTTCCATCCCTCGCGCAAATCTTGCTATTGGATAAAATGTTGGCTGTAGTTTAATTTGTGGGATTAATTGTAATATTGGTTGATGAGATACTTCCTTCGTCAGCATGACAAGATTGTGTAGTATTGCTACTGTTTAGGGAAGATTGTACTTGCAAAGCTAAAACCAAAAAACCACGAGCATCATTCGTGGTTTTACTTTTATAATATTTTTTCTAAGCCTTCTTAAACGCCCCACTATCCACATCTTTCAAGAACTTGATCACACCCGGAAAATAGGTTGTAGGGTCATCGTATTGCGAAAGGTGGCTTCCGTTAGGACATAACAAGAATCGTCCGTTTTGTACTTCTTTAGACATCCATTCCATGTGCTTGGGATCCATCGTGTCATATTTGGAACCAATAACAAGTGTGGGAACGCTAATCGTTTTAAGTCTGGTAGTGATATCCCAATTTTTTAAAGAAGCATTTCCTGTAATTCCAAATTCACTCGGTCCTTGCATAAACACATACACATTTGAGTTGATGTGTTTGAAAGCTCTGTTTATGGATTCTGGCCATTGATCAACAGGCATTCTTAAAATGTGTTCTGTATAATAGTATTTAAAAAGCAGTTCGGTGTATTTTGGATTGGTATAATCTTTGTTTTTTTCAAATGTTTTTATTTGATCAAAAACTGCTTTTGGAAGCTTTGGGCCAAGAACTTCTTCGGCGTATTTGTTGTAAGCAGGTGCGCTCGCCATCATATTGGAAATAATTAGCCCTTTGAGGTTCTTTTGGTATTTCAGAGCGTATTCCATCGCTAGGATGCCGCCCCAGGATTGCCCCAAAATATAAAAGTTGTTATTATCACAACCTAATGCTTTACGGACCTGTTCCACTTCTTCTACAAAGCGTTCGTTTGTCCACAAACTGTTGTCATTCGGCTGGTCACTGTAATACGAACCCAACTGATCGTAATAAATGTATTCAACACTTTCGCTAGGGAAATATCCGTCGAAGCATTCATACAATTCATGCGTCAATCCAGGACCGCCGTGAAGCAATAGCACTTTTATTTTTGGATTATTGCCTACGGTTTTTGTCCAGACTTTAAAAGTGCCTTTTGGCGTTTTTATTGGAATCATTTTGATACCGCCCGTCAGCTGATCGTCCCGTTTAGAGAAATCTAAATAATTTGCTTTTATCGAATCTTCCTTTGGTTTTTCTTGGCAGTTAGGGAACAAGAATACACATATAATTGAACAAATTAGGAATTTTAGTTTCATAACGGGAGTGTTTTACAAAATGTTAGTTATATATTTTATAGAATAAATCGATGTATTTTTCCATTACTATTTTTCGTTTCAGTTTTAAAGTTGGAGTCAATTGTCCACCTTCTATAGACCAAACATCAGGAGTCAATTCAAAACGTTTGATTTTCTCCCAATTCCCAAATTTTTCATTTAAAGTATCAATCTCTCCTTGAATTCGTTCTATAACTTTTTCGTTTGAGATAATTTCTTCATTTCTTTTTCCAATATCTAGTCCGTGAATAACAGCCCATTCTTTTAAAAACTCAAAATTAGGTTGAATGAAGGCGGCCGGCATTTTCTGTCCGTCACCAATAACCATGATTTGCTCAATGAAACGGGATTGCTTCATCGTATTTTCAATCAGTTGTGGAGCAATGTATTTTCCTCCTGAGGTTTTGAACATTTCTTTTTTGCGATCGGTAATTTTCAAGAAACCATCAGCATCAAAAATTCCAATATCACCCGTATGGAAATAACCGTCCGTGATTACTTCATTGGTTAATTTTTCATCTTTAAAATACCCCATCATCACGTTAGGTCCTTTGCAAAGGATTTCGCCGTCTTCGGCAATTATTACCTCTACATTATCAATTACTTTCCCTACAGTTCCCACTCTGAAACCTTTGTTTCTCATATCGTTTACAGATATTACGGGTGACGTTTCAGTCAAGCCATAACCTTCCATTACAGGGATTTCTGCAGCAGCAAAAACTCTGGCTAATCGGGGTTGTAAAGCGGCACTTCCGGAGACCATCAAATCTAAATTCCCGCCTAAACCGTCTTTCCATTTACTGAAAATTAATTTTCTGGCAATTTTAAGTTGCATTTCGTACCAAAAGCCATTGGCTCCATAAGGCTCGTATTTCAGTCCTAAATCAATAGCCCAAAAGAAAAGATTCTTTTTAATTCCTGTTAGTTCAGTTCCTTTTGCATAAATTTTATCATACACTTTCTCCAGAAGTCTTGGTACAGCAGTAATTACCGTTGGTTTTACTTCTTTAAGATTATCACTAATTTTATCAATAGATTCCCCAAAATATACCGAAACACCATAATATTGGTATAAATATAAAATCATTCTTTCAAAAATATGACAGATAGGAAGGAAACTCAAAGCACGACTTTTCCCTGCTTCAAAAGGAATTCTTACCGCGCTGTCCAACACATTTGATACAATATTTCTGTGAGAAAGCATAACGCCTTTTGGTCTTCCTGTTGTTCCTGAAGTATAAATAATAGTCGCTAAATCTTCTGTTTTAACATTGATTTTTCGGTATTCAACATCATTTTGATTGCCCGTGTCTACACCAAGAATCAATAACTCATTCCAGCTTTTACAACCTTCAATCTCATTAAAGGAGTATACTTCTTTTAGATGCGTAACTTTATCTCTAATTAAATTCACTTTGCGAAGTACCTCAGCGTCAGATACAAAGCAGTATATAGCACCGGAATGATTCAGGATGTATTCATAATCATCCTCAGAAATGGTGGGATAAATAGGAACGGTTTGCGCTCCCGTTTGCAAAGTACCAATATCCATAATATTCCATTCGGTTCTATTATTAGAGGAAATAATGGCAATTTTATCGTCTTTTTGAATGCCCATTCTCAAGAGTGCCCTGGAAACCGCATTAGCTTTGGCTATGTATTCCTGCGTAGAAGTTTTTACCCAAACACCGTTCTGCTTACTTACTAAAGCATCCGCGATGTTAGTGTATTTTTCTTGCTGATAATAAGGGAAATCAAAAAGGCGAGTGATAGTTATCATTATAAAATAATTGAATTTTATCGCAAATTAAATAAAAATTAACGATAATTTTTGTTTTTCAAAAATTAAATGGAAAAATTAAACAACGACGCTGATATTCAGCGAAAACGTTTTCTTTAAATAGGAATTATGGACTGAATGTTATAAAGAAAAAAATCAATAACAGCTCCGATGCAAACTTTATTGCTACTGGTACTGTGTTTTTTAAAATGACCTGATATCCTTTTGCCTGATTATAGTTAGTTCTAATTTAATTAAATAAAATTAATTTTTACAATATTGATTGTTAAGATTTAAACTAAAAGTAACTTTATTTATAGCGGTATTTACTAAAAATAGTCTTAAAATGAAAAAAGCATTACTAATTGTGATGGTGGTTTTTACTTGCATCATGTATTTACAAAAAAAACGAATGGAACTATTTATGTGGATCATCTAGCAATTAATGTGATTGAATCGATGATTAAAGCTTTTGTTGGGGGAGATGCTGACAAAGTAACCAGTTTTTTTAGCTGATGATTTCTAATCATTCAAAGGCACTGACATGAATGAAAAAGCAGGAGATAAGGCCTCCTTTTTAAAGGGAGTGAAGTATTGGAAAGATAATATTGATTATTTAAGTGTCAAACGTTCAACAAGAGCTTACCCGGAAGTGTTGTAGGAATTAGTAAAACGTATGCCGCTGGACCATTTAATGCATCTATTCTAAAACTTTTGCTAGATGTATTTTCATTAATCGCTCGAGCATTTTCTGAGTTACATCAAGCTGGTCAGGATCACTTTTGACACAAAAGGCTTCGTCAGCTAATTTTAACATTCGTTCAAAATTGTTTTTAGATATGTATTTAAAATAAAATTACAGCGATAAATTAATAGACTTCAAATTTCGTAAGTTTCACAGCCTTTCTAAACTTTTTTTGTGTTGAATCAGTCCTTTGAGGTTCTTTATTTTTCCATCAGTTCTATTTTGAATGCAGTAGGCAGTATGATAAAAGTGCGATTGCAAAAAATTTATTTGTATTTCGATCCATTCCTCCAAGCTGAGATTTGGATTGTAATGTTTCAATTCCAAGAATAGTTTGTTCCCAATATGCTCAAAATTATCCGTTCCCAGATATTCGAGATCGGCATCTGCAAGAATGCATTCTAGTTTGGTTTTTGGTTTTTGAGGTATTACAGTGGCTCTGATCATGCCAGAAATGATTTCGATTTCTTTCTTGGTGTATCCACATTTTGGTAATTTTTTTTCAGCCAGTCGAACGCTTTCTTCTTCATGTCCCTCCGTACCGGTGTTGATAAATCCAGCATCATGAAATAGTGCAGCAGTTTTAACTAGTAGTATTTCATTTTCATTTAAATGTTCTTGTTGAGCAATATATTCTGCTATTTCTACCACATGTTGTATATGTTTCCAATGGTGATAAATAAGAAATGGAGACAACCGTGATTTTAAGCAATCCAAGACATCTCGGTACAATACATTCCAGTTTTTCATATAAATACTATTAAATTTTTTTAATAGGATAGATCAATTGCGCTCATTTTGTTCATTGAATTTCCTTTCGTAATTATTTCATTTAAGAATGTTTTTGCTTATTTCTTAGAATTCCTCCACTCGCTTCTTTGATGTACTGAATAAACATAAAAGCTTTAGGGTCTAATTTTCTTATTTCATCTTTGATTCTTAGTAATTCAAGTCGGGTCACTACCGTGACAATGATATCACAGTCTGTTTTCATATCGAAAGTATCAGGTAAATAGCCGCGCTCGCCTTTAATTACGGTAATTCCTTTTCCGAATTTTTTTACGATTAGAGCCTTAATGTCTTCACTTTTGGATGAAATGATATTTAAGGAAGTGTATTGTTCTAATCCGTGCGCGATATAATCAAGTGATTTTATAGCCGAAAAATACGTAACTATCGAATATAATGCAGTCGCAATTCCAAAATACCAAGCAGCTGCTAGAAATAATAAGGTGTTCATAGCAAAAATGACTTCTGACACATTAAGCCCAATTTTTCGGGTAGTTAATAAGGCAAGAATTTCTACACCATCTGCGGTTGAACCACTTCGAATACACAAACCCATCCCGATACCTATAAGACAACCACCAAACAAGGCAATTAAAAGGCGATCTGTAGTAACGGCATCAATATGTATAAAGGTCATAGCACCGGCTATCAATAAAAAAGTGATCAAACTTTGTATAGCAAATGTTTTCCCCAGCAACCTTTTTCCTAAAAACAAGAACGGTAAGTTTAAGCTGAGCACCAGAATTCCAAAAGGCAAATGGGTGATTTCATGCATAAGTATTGAAATACCTATAATCCCTCCGTCCAAAAATTTATTGGGTATCATAAACCCTTTTAATGCCAATGTAATAAATGCGACACCCACTAAATTTAAAACAATATTTTTAGGATGAAATATTTCCTTCCAGTCAATAGGTTGATGTTCAATATTCATAAGGATGAATTTGGATTAAAATCCTTTAAATATACTACTTTATTTTAATAAATATTGATTATATTTACCTTATAATTAGTGTATTACCTTCGATTTTGATTCATTGGTTTCCCCAGCCATTTTTAAATTAATAGTTTTCTAAATTAGATTTTATTAACCTTTTAAATATATCAATTATGGCAGATGTAATCGTCAATCTAAACGTTGACACAAGTCAAATTTCCGTACAAAATGTCGATCTTTTTTGTAATTTTGGGCAAGGTCCAGGGATTACTAATGAAGATTTTTTAACTAGGGTAAATGCTGGCGATACCGTCATCTGGCAAGGCGTGTCCAGTGTAACACCGCTAGATGCAGTAAATATTACCAATATAAATCATAGTAGTGGTAATAGTGTTTTTAGTCATGATAATTTATCTGGAAATGGGCAGCATCCGGAAAAAGTTTCCGGCGCTGTTCGAAACAATGCCCGTGGGGAAACGGAAAAATATACCATAATGTTTAACGTTTTCAATAATGGCATTAGACGACCTGGCATTTTTAGCATTGATCCGAAATTAGCAATAAATCCATAATGGATGTACACTTTTTTAAATATTATTTTACGGTTTCTCTTTTTGTGTTTTTTTTTCATTTAAGTATATCAGCCCAAGAGCAAAAAGTGGCAGATAGCCTAGTGAAAATTTATCAGGAAGGGAATCTTGATAATTCTAAAAAATTAGAATTACTAAGGAATTTATCTTTTAATGAAGTAAATAATCTCAAATTATCCTTAAAATACGCCGAAGAACTTATCGCACTTTCCAAATTAGAAAAAAACTATTTATATCTGCATCGTGGGTATTTTCAAAAAGGGAATAAACTCAGACTCTTAGGAGATTTGAATAAATCGCTGGATGCTTTTTTCAAAAGTGAAGAGGCAGCAACTAAAGCGAAATACAATATTGGAGAAGGGACCGCATATTCTTCAATCGCGGATGTATATTCAGTGCTGGGAAATTCTAAAAATGCCCAAATATACTACGAAAAAGCAATCAAATTATTAAGAAAAACAGACAATTCTATTGGTTTAGCGTCAGCTTTACTCAACGCAGGTGATGAATATTCAAAAAATAAGAAATATGATTTAGCGTTACGTTATTTTAATGAATCAGGAGAAATTTTCAAGAAGGCTGATTATTTAAGTGGTACAGCTTATAACTTAGGAAATATAGGAATGGTATATGCAGAGCAAGGAAAGGATGTATTGGCAAAGAATTATATTAGTCAATCCATAAAAATGCTGGAAGAATTAAAGGATTACTATGCCATTTCAGATTATCTGACGTACATGTCGGATATTTATTTAAAACAGAATGATTGGACTACAGCACTCAATTATGCAGAAAGAAGTCTGGAACTTGCCCAAAGATATGGGTTGAAAGATCAAATCAGTAACTCAAATCTCAAACTTTCTGAGCTGTATCTAAAAGCCGGTAATACTGCTGAATCCTTTAAATATTATAAAAATCATATTGTTTATAGAGATAGCGTTACTAATCTCAAATCTGTTCAGCAAATGGCTGATTTGCGAACGGATTATGAAGTTTCCCAGAAACAGTCTGAAGTCGATTTACTAAACCAAGGAAAAAAAAACCGAGAGATTATGGCAATTTCATCTGCTGTTTCAGCGGCACTTGTTTTTTTATTGGCCTTCGGAATGTACAGACGTTATAAATTCATAAAGAAAACTAATGTTATTATTGAAGAAGAAAAGAATCGGTCAGACCACTTATTGCTTAATATTCTTCCTGAGGAAACAGCACATGAGTTAAAACAAAATGGGAAAGTATTAGCTAAAAAGTTCGAATCGGTTACCGTGTTATTTACAGATTTCGAGGGATTTACGCATTATGCGGAAGAGTTATCACCAGAGAAATTAGTAGAGAGTGTAGACTATTATTTTTCGAAATTTGATGAAATTATGGCGAAATATGACTTAGAAAAAATAAAAACGGTCGGGGATTGTTATATGTGTGCGGGAGGATTACCTTTTCCAACAGACGATCATGCTTTTAAAATGATTCATGCGGCTTTTGAAATTGCCCAATTTGTAACGGATTCAAAAAATAGGAATCCTCTAAATCATACCCGTTTTGAAATTCGCATCGGAATTAATTCCGGACCGGTAGTAGCCGGAGTCGTTGGGACGAAGAAATTTGCGTATGACATTTGGGGAGACACTGTAAACATAGCATCGCGCATGGAAACTAATTCAGAACCAGGCAAAATTAATATCTCTCAAAATACCTACGAGTTGATTAGAGAAACTTTTAATTGTGAATATAGAGGAGAAATTGAAGTAAAAAATAGAGGAATGATGAAAATGTACTTCGTAAATGATTCTATAAATTAATGTGAGCTAACTTAAAATAATTTACTTGTTTTTGTAAGTCTTCTACAAACTGTGAATTTTGAAAATTAATTAAAAAACTATGCAAAAGCCAAAAGCATGAGATAACCTATCTTTGTAATGTTATCAATTCTGTTTAGTAGTGCGGTTACTAGTTTGATAGGTTGGCGAAATGGCATCAAATACATAGAGGTTTTCCAACCTTCCGTCTATGACCAACGAAATGGTACACGAGTTTGATACCCATTGATTAGATTATAAAACCGTATTTCTAAACAGAATTGTTTTTATGTGACTTATAATTAATGAAATATAAAGCTACCTGAATTAACTAAACTATTAAGAAATAACATTCAGGTGACGAGCAAGATAAACACCCATACTAAAGCAAGATTGAAGAAGATAGCCGCCAGTAGGTGCATCTAGATCAATCATTTCACCAATGCAATAGTTATTTTTCATCATTTTTAATTCGAAATTTTCATCCAAGGAATTCAAATTAATCCCTCCAGTGGTGGATATGGCTTCGTCCAATAGGGTAGAACCGGTGATTTCGATACGTAGATGTTTGATGTTTTGCGCCAAAAGTTTCGAATTCAGGTAGGTTTCTTTTGAAAGATAGGTTTTCAAAAGTCCAATTTGTGCCGGACTCATTTTAAGCTCTTTTTGTAATTTTTCACTCGTCTTTTTTAGGTTTGATTTTTTGATCTTTTGTAGCAAATCCTCCTGGCTTAATGTTGGTTTTAAATCCAAGAATATAGTAGCCCTTTGATTGACATTGAGCTCCTGCCGAATTTGGGGGCTGATTGCATAAATAGCATTGCCTTCTAAACCAAAACGAGTAATCACCACTTCACCTTTTTGACTTTTATTGCCGCAGCTAATGGTTATGTTTTTAAGCGGGTTTCCTTCATATAAATCGATGAAATCATCGCGCCAGTTTACACCATAAGCGCAATTTGAGGCCTTGAAAGGAACAACATCTATTCCTTGAGTTTTGAATAAATCTAGCCAAGTCCCATCGGATCCGGTTACTTTCCAGCTGCCACCGCCCAATGCAAAAATCGTATAGTCAGATTTGACTTCGATATCAGTATTGAACACAAGATCTTTGTTAATATTCCAACCCGTCCAGGTATGTTGATATTGAATGGCAACACTGCGCTTATTAAGGACATCAAGAATTGCGTTGAGCACTTCGATAGGTTTAATTCCGCTTTCCGGGTATACACGTTTACTACTGCCGATGTACGTCGGGATTCCCATGAGATCAATCCATTTTTGAAAATCTTGGTTGTCAAAATTGAGTAGGGATTCCTTTAAAAAATGGGATGGCGTGTAGCGCTCTATCAGTTGCGCAATTGGTTCGGAATGGGTAAGGTTGAATCCTCCTTTTCCAGCTACAAGAAACTTCCTTCCAAGCGTTTTGTTTTTTTCGTAAATGGTAACATTAAATGGCTGCGGATCGAGAAATGCGGCGAGTAAGAGTGCTGCAGGTCCTCCTCCAATAATTGAGACTGATTTCTTCACCCTGCAAAAATACGCTATGTTTAAGTATTAAACGGGTTATAGAATTTTTATTAATTATTTTGCGAGAACCGAATGCGATATGATCTGGGTAAAACAACGGTATTTCTACAAATTAAAAAGCTATGGCGTGAGTAATTTCGTGAAAGATAGTGAACCTAATGACCATTTGTTATTTTCCTCAATATACACTTCGGTAACCATAAATGGATTTACAACCTCATTACCACCAACAATTGCAGTTAATTTAATTTTGCTCAAAAGTATGGCTGTGTTTCCAATAATTTGAATAGATGTTTCTTGAATATCGGCTCGTTTATACCAAATTTCGCCACTTTTTATGGTATTGATTTCTTGTTCTTTGCCCCAACTTCCGCCCATGTGTGCGAAGACCGATTTCTCATTGAATAATGTATTCAACGAATCAATATTTTTGTCAGCCATCCATAGCCATTTTTTCTTTGAAAGATTGATAATTTCTTGCTCTTCATTCTGTTGCGTTTTGTGAGATGAATTTTTATCGGAGTATTGCTCATCAGTAACTTTTTCTAGCCAAACCGTTTTCCCCTTTTGAGAAGGAGAAAGTGCAAGATAAGTAACTCCCGTGTCAGGTGACGCGCCATGCCAGTGTTCCACATTTGGAAGACATTTGATAATACCACCCTTTCTTAAAATCTGTTTTGGTTTATTTCGTTCTTGATAATAACCAATTCCTTCTGTAATAAGTAGAATTTGTCCTCCAGGATGCAAATGCCAATTTAATCTGGCATCAGCTTCAAAGACAGCTACAGCAATGCTACTGGTAAATATACTATCAGGTTTACTCAATTCACTCAGCCATACCGTACCCACATGATGAACATTTGGAGCTTTTTCGCCTTTTGGGAAAATAGAAGTTTCTTGCGCTATAGATTTATTTACAATTAAAGTAAAAAATAGAATTAAAAGGGATGCTGCTTTTTTCATACTGTTATTTATTTTCGTTTTTTAAAGTTCTAATTTTCTGCTTCCCATCTATATTATCATTTCGGGATTGCGATGGTCAAAAAACAGACTTTGTTTAATATCCAAACTTTTTATTTCTTTCATACCTTCTTCTTTCAACGTGAAATTAAATATATTATAATTTTCTACTATTCTTACCGATTTTGGAATTACCACAATACCTCTTTGTGTTGGCTTCTTGAATTATTCATCCGCTTATTGTTTGAGTAGTCGTTTTTTGAGAAATTTGTTTCAACCTCTATTTAGATGATTTACATGTGCAGGTAGTTGGTTTGCAAAATCAGAAGCGGAAAAGTTGTTGTGCACTCGTACTTTTTATTTTGTTGGATCTACCCCAAATAAATTTGTATTGTTTGTTACATAGTTAACACTTAATATCTCTTTTTGGTTGTTTGTAATTTCTGGTTTATTTTGTTATTGCAATTTGTAGCAGGATTAATTACTAACGATTTGTTTAACACCAAACTTTCTCGAACTTCTTGAATACGTAACATTTCACCATTTTCGTTTATAATATACGCATTAAACGTTGGGTCAATGCATCGCTATTTTTTTTAAGTCTCTTAAGTAAGCGATATTAATTGCGTGACAATCATCAAAATTTTCTTCTCCTGGCATGCAAGTAATATATCTTGATTTTATTCGCATTGCTGAGCAACATTCATTTAAAACTGTTGTCATCATTCTGCAATTTACGCCTCTATTTGCGATTTTACATACAGATATTATGTTTGTCGCATTTCGTACTTTTGGATTTTTACTTGAACCATCGTTCTTACGATATTGTGAACCCAATACATTAAATTTAAAATTTTTGAAGTTTCAGTGTCATTTCCAGGAATGGAATCTAACGTATATTTTTTTAGTAAACTAGCTAATTTTTGATTTTCTTTAGATTTATAAGTGAATTTTGGAACCTCTCTATTATCTTCAAAATTTTATTTTTCAGCCTTTTTAAGAATTGTAAATCATATTTTTTTAAAGGTTCTTCAAGAGCTTTAATTTTTTTTTATTGCAGATATTATCGAAATCTATGTTATTTTTAAGATGTTCATAATCAAAATATCCAGCTTTTATTGATTTTTCTAAATATGGCAAGCCTTTTATCGTTCTTTTTTAGTAAGTAAATACAACTTAAATTTTATAAATAATTGTATTTGTATGATTTGTAAGATGAAAATGCATTCTTATAATTATTAGGTAATTTTTCATATTTTGTAAAAACTTCATCCAAAAGTTTTTTGTAAGTTTTGGCATCATTTTTTTTAGACGCTAAGGATAATAGACTGTCTTGCTTAATCAAAAATTTATTAAATTCAGTTTGGAGTTTTGTTTGTGCTTTAGAGATTGAAACAGAAAAGATTAATAGACAAAGAAGTAATTGTTTTAATTTCATAATTGTAAATAGATTTTTTCTTATATAAACGTGAAAACTTTAAAAATGGTAGTATTAGGTTATTTAATTTATTCCTTTTTTTAGTATGTCGTAAACCTTGCATTCACTACTGACGATATCAGAATTATCGCCCCAAAATTGAGAAGATTAGCTTGGTAAATTTCAGTCTTTTTTATTTAACTAATATATAAATTAATCGTTAAAAAATCTTATAAATAAGAATCAGTAATGATTTATTCGTAAATATAAAAAAATCCCCAACTGTTTTTTTACAATTGAGGATTTTATTATTTAAGGATAGTGTGTAAAATATTATTTATTCACAATAACCCATTGTCCTGAAGTGATTAAGCTTTCGGCTTTTTTGTATTTCATTTCTTGCGTTTGTCCGTTAGCCACGTTTTGAATGGTAACATTATCATTGCGATTGATTTTTGGCATATCTCTTACGATAGTTTCTGTTACTTGTCGTTGTTGCGTTTCTCCAGCGTTACGATTTTCATTTTCGCTATTTGGACCCGAAGTTGAAGACCGATCAGGCGAAGCAATTTCATCTTTACTCAATTTATAGTCTTCTTTTTGACGAACTTCTTTCGCTTCCTGAATTTGTTGATTTTGTTGAGCCGGTAAATCACCTTTAAATAAGAATGAAATCACTTCTTTATTTACATTGTCAAGCATTCCTCTAAACAAATTGAATGCTTCCAATTTGTAAATAAGTAATGGATCTTTTTGTTCGTGAACGGCAAGTTGAACCGATTGTTTCAACTCGTCCATTTTACGTAAATGTTTTTTCCAGGCTTCATCAACAATAGACAAAGTGATGTTTTTTTCGAAATCAGCAACTAATTGATTTCCTTTTGTATCGTATGCTTTCTTCAAATCAGTAACCACATTCAAGGTTTTGATGCCATCCGTAAATGGAACTACAATACGTTCAAACTGATTGTTTTTATCTTCGTAAACATCTTTTATTATAGGAAATGCTTCTCTGGCGCTTCTTTCTGTTTTTTCTGTATAAAATTCCAGCGTCGCTTTGTAAATTTTACCTGTCAATTCTATTTCTGTCAATTTACTAAACTCTGCTTGAGTAACCGGAGAAGTAATAGAGAAATAACGTATCAATTCGAATTCGAAATTTTTAAAATCGTTTGTCGCTTTATTTTCATCTACGATTAATTCGCAAGTATCATATAGCATATTGGCAATATCCAATTTTAAACGCTCTCCAAATAAAGCATGACGACGACGTTTGTAAACTACTTCACGTTGTGCATTCATAACATCATCGTATTCCAATAAACGTTTACGAACACCAAAATTATTTTCTTCTACTTTTTTCTGAGCACGTTCGATAGATTTTGTCATCATCGAATGTTGAATCACTTCACCTTCTTGCAATCCCATTCTGTCCATTACTTTAGCCACTCTTTCAGAACCAAACAAACGCATTAGGTTGTCTTCAAGAGAAACGTAAAACTGAGAACTTCCCGGATCACCTTGACGACCGGCACGTCCACGTAACTGACGGTCAACACGACGTGAATCATGACGTTCCGTACCTACAATCGCTAATCCACCTGCCGCTTTTACTTCGGCAGATAATTTGATATCAGTACCACGACCAGCCATGTTCGTAGCAATTGTTACAACACCTGGTTTCCCCGCTTCTTCAACAATCTGAGCTTCTTGTTTGTGCATTTTTGCATTTAATACATTATGCGTAACACCTCTCATTTTAAGCATTCGGCTTAATAATTCCGAAATCTCCACAGAAGTTGTTCCAATAAGTACAGGTCTTCCTGCATTTGATAATTGAGTTACATCCTCAATTACCGCATTGAATTTTTCCCGAGTCGTTTTATAAATGAAATCTTCTTTATCTAATCTGGCCATTCCTCTGTTAGTAGGAATTTCTACCACATCCAGTTTGTAAATTTGCCATAATTCACCAGCTTCAGTTGACGCTGTTCCAGTCATACCGCCCAGTTTGTTGTACATTCTGAAATAATTCTGTAAAGTTACCGTAGCAAATGTTTGTGTAGCTGCTTCGATTTTTACGTTTTCTTTGGCCTCAATTGCTTGATGTAATCCGTCAGAGTAACGACGACCGTCCATGATACGACCCGTTTGTTCATCTACAATCATGATTTTATTATCCATGATTACATATTCTACATCTTTCTCAAATAAAGCATAAGCTTTCAAAAGTTGTGTTAATGTATGAATACGTTCACTTTTTACACCAAAATCCTGAAATAATCTTTCTTTTTCTTCTGCCTCAGTATCTTTGTCTAGTTTTTTCTTTTCGATTGCTGCAATTTCAGTTCCAATATCTGGAAGAACAAAAAAGTTGGTATCATCAGAATCAGAGGACAAGTATTTAATTCCGTTGTCAGTCAATTCAACTTGATTATTTTTTTCCTCAATTACAAAGTACATACCTTCATCAATTTTGTGCATTTCACGATTGTTATCCTGCATGTATTGATTTTCGGTTTTTTGAAGTAATTGTTTAATTCCTTCTTCACTTAAAAATTTGATAAGTGCTTTGTTTTTCGGCAATGCTCTGTACGCTCTTAATAAGTTGAATCCACCTTCTTTAGTGTTTCCTTCCTTGATTAATTTTTTAGCTTCAGATAAGAAACCGTTAGCCAATTGTCTTTGTAAACTAACCAAGTTTTCAATTTTTGGTTTCATTTCCATGAATTCATGACGATCTCCTTGTGGAACCGGACCTGAAATAATCAATGGTGTACGGGCATCGTCAATCAAAACAGAATCGACCTCATCAACAATGGCATAATTATGTTTTCTTTGAACTAATTCATCTGGCGTGTGCGCCATATTATCTCTTAAGTAGTCAAAACCAAACTCGTTATTTGTTCCGTAAGTAATGTCAGCATTATATGCTTTTTTTCGTCCTTCAGAACTTGGTTGGTAATTATCTATACATTCTACTGTCATACCATGAAATTCGAATAATGGCGCTTTCCATGTGCTATCACGTTTAGCCAAATAATCATTTACAGTAACTAAGTGCACACCGTTTCCAGTCAAGGCATTTAAATAAAGAGGTAAAGTTGCCACCAACGTTTTTCCCTCACCCGTCTGCATTTCGGCTACTTTTCCTTCATGCAAAACCATTCCACCAATTAATTGAACATCATAGTGAATCATGTCCCAAGTAATTTCTTTACCCGCAGCACTCCATGAATTAGCCCAAATCGCTTTATCACCATCAAGGGTTATATAACTTTTTGTAGCAGAAAGTTCACGGTCTTGAGAAGTTGCAGTTACTTCTATTTGAGTGTTGTCTTTAAATCGTCTTGCTGTTTCTTTTACAACGGCAAAAGCTTCAGGAAGAATTTCCATCAACGTTTTTTCCGAAATATCGTATGCTTCTTTTTCAAGAGTGTCAATAGCAACATAGATATCTTCTCTTTTGTCAATATCTTCAATGCTTTCAACTTCTTGTTTTAATAAAGCTATTTTCGCATCTTTATCAACGCGAGCTTCTTTTATTCTATCTTTAAAAAAAGTGGTACGCGCTCTTAAGTCATCATTAGACAATGACATTAAGCTCGTTTCAAAAGTTTTAATTTTGTTTAGATACGGTTGTAAAGCTTTGACATCTTTTTGCGATTTATCTCCAACAAAGACTTTAATGATACTGTTTATGAAACTCATGATATGATTTTATTTCTGTTTGTAAAGTTGTGTAAATTTAACCAAAAAAAAAGCCTCTTTTGAGACTTTTTCTTGGTTTACTTTTTAATATTCATCCTCATTCCAAAGATAATCTTCGTCTGTAGGATAATCGGGCCAAATTTCTTCCATTGATTCATATATCTCGCCTTCATCCTCTATAGATTGAAGGTTTTCTACTACTTCTAATGGAGCTCCCGCTCTAATAGCGTAATCAATAAGTTCGTCTTTGTTAGCAGGCCATGGTGCATCACTTAAATAGGAGGCTAATTCTAATGTCCAATACATCTTTTGTCGATTTAGTTTTGTGCAAAAATAAATTTTTTACTGAAAAAGACAAGTAAAAAATCATTTATTTTAATAAAAAGTTAAGAACGTTTTTTTTGTTTAATGTTTCAGGTTTCACTTTTCAGGTTTCAGACTTGAAAACTGCGACTGAAAACTGTATATTATTTTCTCGGAATCCATTGAACTTCCTCCGCATCCAAATCACGGGACAACTTTCGTGCCAACACAAAAAGATAGTCAGAAAGTCGGTTGAGGTACTTGATTGCAATCTCGGCAACGGGTTCGTTATGGCTTAAATGCACTGCTAACCGCTCAGCTCGACGACAAACACAACGTGCTATATGACAATATGACACAGTAGTGTGTCCGCCAGGTAAGACAAAATGAGTCATTTGTGGTAACTCATTTTCCATGGCATCGATTTCGTTTTCCAGCAACTCAATATCAGTTTCAACAATACCTAATTTTTTTAAACGAAGTTCCCCGTTTTTCAGTACTTCTTTTTCAGGAGGTGTTGCAAGAATTGCTCCAACGGTAAATAACCGATCTTGAATTTCAATTAAAATTTCTTTGTAATGAATATTCATTTCCTGATCCCGAATTAATCCAATATGCGAATTTAATTCGTCAACAGTTCCGTAACTTTCTATTCGAGCGTGGTCTTTTGGAACTCGAGTTCCTCCAAAAAGTGACGTTGTCCCTTTATCTCCCGTTTTTGTATATACTTTCATTTATGCGATATCAGTTTATTCTTTAGATCAACTTATAAAATGTAAACAACAAATTTAGGCTATTAATTCGACTATAGAAGATACAAATCGTTCCAGTGCACCGTCAGCGATATCAAAATATAAATCGGGCTCGATACATTCAATTTCCATTAAGTATAATTCGTTGTTTATTATAATTCCGTCGACTCTGGCATATAATAATTTTTCAGCGAAGGTATTCACGATATTTTGTGCTTTTTCAATTAATTCCTGGCTAGGTAGAACCAAACTGTATTTTCCGCCAAATTGTGATTGCACCCTAAAATCGCCATCTACCGGTTTTTTATTAACGCAATGAGAGAATTTTTTATTAAAAAAGATAAAGGAAGTTTCACCCAATGTTTGAATTTCTGGCATGAATTCCTGCAAAAGCAATTCTTTTTCTTGTGCTAAATTTTTGTAATCAGCGTTTATTTTTTGAATATCGGCTACTTCAAAGACTTCGGTGAGATAGGAACCGGCGGAAAAAGCTGGTTTTATAACCGCTTTTTTCCAATGTGAAGGGATGAGTTCAGCAAGATTAAGCGAATTTGTTTTGTCGATGAAAACAGTAGGAAGGATTGGGATTCCCTGCTTTTCCATTTCACGCAAATAAAATTTATGTTTGTTTTGCTTGATTATTTCAATTGGATTAAGGGTTTTAATTCCTAATTTTTCTATATGGTCAAGCCAAAGATTGAACTCGGTTTCTTTTTCGAAATAATCCCAGGTATTACGAAAAATTAGATAGTCAAAATTGCTCCAATTGATGGTTTTGTCACTCCAAATTACAGGTTTTGCCACAATATTATGTTTGGCTAATTCTGGAATTAAAAGTTGGTCTGCAGCAGTTAATTCAGGAAGTTTTTCGCAGGTTAATAAAGCGATTTTCATTTTAAGAGATGTATTATTTTGAATTTTAATTGTTGTTGTGATTTGGATTGTTTAGCCCGGATAGAAGTGGAAATCCTTTTTCTTGTAATTCTTGCGAAGAAAGAATTACAAGAAAAAGATTGTAACGTATAGCCGGAAATAGCTCCTAAAAAAACTATTTAACAGTATCGCTTTCGATTATGCCATCTCTTAAACGGATAATTCGGTGTGCGTAAGCGGCAATCTCTTCTTCGTGAGTTACTAAAATCACGGTGTTTCCGTTAGCGTGTATATCGCCAAAAAGTTTCATGATTTCAAGCGATGTTTTGCTGTCTAGATTTCCTGTAGGCTCATCGGCAAGGATAATTGACGGTTTGTTGACCAAAGCACGTGCAATTGCCACGCGCTGGCGTTGTCCACCCGAAAGTTGATTGGGTTGGTGATCCATTCTATCGGCAAGATTTACTTGGTCTAATACTTCGGAAGCTCGTTTATTTCTCTCTGATTTAGAAAATCCTGCGTAGATCATCGGTAAAGCCACATTATCCAGTGCTGTTGTTCTGGGTAAAAGATTGAAAGTCTGGAAAACGAAGCCTATTTCTTTGTTACGGATTTCGGCTAATTCGTCATCTTTCATTTTGCTGACATCTTTTCCGTTCAAAACATACGTTCCTGAAGTTGGCGTGTCCAAACAACCCAAAAGATTCATCAAAGTTGATTTTCCGGAACCGGAAGGTCCCATTAACGCAACATATTCCCCTTTGTTTATTTCTAAATCAATGCCCTTGAGGACATAAACGATTTCGTTTCCGAGAACAAAATCCCGTTTTATATTGGATATTTTAATTAATGGATTGGCCATTGTGGTTTTAGATTTTATGGATGCTGTTGAGATTTTAAAAGTACAAAAGACTTTTGGATTACAAATAAGTAGTTGTTTTTTTAATTTGTTACAGTATTGCTTAAAAATTGGAATTCAAAATGGGTTTAATATGTGCTTAAATTATTTTTTTAAGTTTTTGTTTAATTTTAATAAGTATAATGACAATTTAATGTTTTATATAATTTTATTAAAAAGTTATATAATTATCACTATATTTTTGTTTATTTCATAATTTATTTTATTATTTTCATAATTTTTGGTTAATTATTGAGTTTTTTGTAAATTGCAATACATTTGTACAAGAAATATTTTTAATTAAATCACTAAATTATGAAAAGTAGAAATTTATTATTAGGAGCAGCAGTAATCGCATTAGGATTTACATCATGTAAAGACGAAAAAGCAACAGAAGCAGAGAAAAAAGTTGATACCTATGTTGTTTATGTCGATTCAATTGGAAATGTTGCTGAAGCCGATGCTAAAACAAATTGGGAAGCAATTGATGCTTCATACCAAATGAGAATTAATGATGCAGAAGCTGCTTTAGAAAATTTAAAAGATAAAGAAAAAGCGCAGGAAAGAATAGATGCAAGTAAAGCTAAGTATGCTGTGTTAAGAGCTAAAATGCAAGCTGATATGGAAGTAAAAGAAGAAGTTTCTTCAACACCTGCTCCAGTTAACTCAAAACAAAAATTGAGAAATGCTTTGTTTGGACAAGGAAAAATTGGAGATGATATGAATTTTAATTGGGTAAATAAAGACAATATTCATAGTGTTTACCAACAGTTTATTCATACTGCTGAAGACAATAAAGACAGTTATTCTCGTGAGGATTGGGACGAGATAAAATTAATGTATGAAGCGTTAGACAGTAGAAAAAATACAGTTGAAAAAGAAGGACTTTCTTCTGAAGACAATAGAAAAATTGCTGGTTTGAAATTTAAATTTGCTCCAATGTTAAAAGTAAATAGAATGGGAGCAAAATCTGAAGAAATGAAAGAAGCAAAACAATAAATAATTGTTGGTTTAAGTAAGAAATGATTGTCAGTAATGGCGATCATTTTTTTATACCCGAATTGTAAAATGCTCTTTTGGCTGCTCTTTTCTAAAAAATACTAATCCCCATTGAAATGTATCGATGGTAACGGTAACTGCCGGATGTTTTTTTATGATTTCCCACGATTCTTCCATTTCTGACGACCAATGAATGTCATCGAAAATCCAAACGGTTTCGTTCGTAATTGTGGGCAATAAAAATTTAAAATAGTCTAAAGTGGCTTGTTTTTGATGGTTGCCGTCGAAGTAAATGAGCTTAAAGTTTAAAGTTTGACATTTACGGAAATAAGCGTTGAATGATGTTACTTCCGAATTTATATTAGTTAAAGCAAATTGTATAAATTGGGTTTGAGCTATTTTTGCCGTCTCCGGACAACCTTCTAAAGTAGTTATTTTTGCATTTAAATTTCCTAGAGAAAGCGCGGAAGTGGCCAACCCTAATGAAGTTCCAATTTCTAAAATATTTTCAGGCTGGAAATAATTGACAATTCTAAACAGCAATTCAGCTCGTTTCAGGCTAATTCCAGCAGTTTTTGCAATCTTGGAAATTTCTCTTGTACTAGATTTAAAAACTTTTGATCCTGCACCGAAATCAGTGACTTCAATTGTATTGTGTTTTTTTAACAGTGAATTTCGATACTTTTTTAGAATAGGATATTCCGGTTTTGTTTTTGTGTCATAAAAACATTTTGTAATCAAGGTGAATACAAAAGGGGAGTGCACTGCATGTTCGTTTTTAGAATGCCAAAGAAATTGTAGGTACGTTTTGATCTGGAATAGCATAGCGTTTAGGAGACAGTGTTACACAAAGTGGGCACGAAGATACAAAGCGATTTTACAAAAGAGGAATTATAATTATATATTTAAAACGGTATTTTGCTTCTTTTTTATTTAAACTTAAAAGAAATAGGAGGGGCCTTGGTATCATTATACTAATTAATTTTGCCAGTAATTAATAATTTAAGGGCTGTTATTCTGCAGTTTTCTTTTTTTTTGTTATCTTTAATTTTGAATTCAGCAACTATAAAAGTTGAGCATAAATTTTAATTTAATCACATTTTAATTTTAAATACGATGGTAATAGAGTATCAAGGGGAACAAAACGGAATTCAGACAAAATTTACTATAAGAATCATCGGGAATAATCTATCGAAAACGAGTTCTAATTACCAAATTGATTTTCTGGTAGGAGACAAGCAATTGCCAACTTTTAAGACCTTAATTCATAAGAGGTTGTCAAACTGTTTGAAAGAAGTGTACTTGTTTCGTAAACATAACGGTATCAAGTTTGACGCTACTACTGAAAAAGTAGCGCCAAAATTAACAATTTACGATTCGATTTTATACAACTACCACAAACATACCTTGTTTATGGCATAAGCCATATGTAAAGGACAAGTTTATAAAAAAAGCCACAACAGAATTAGATTTTGTTGTGGTTTTTGTTTGCTTTTACAACTAAATTTTAATTTTTGGAATTCAGTTTTAGTAAATATGTCAATTTTAAACTTTTAATAAGAATAAAATCTGACTTTAGTTTAATTAATCAATAAGCGTCCATGCTTACGCTAAAGAATAATAAGTATTATTTTCCCTTTTTAGGGGACTGAAGTGCATATGCAAATCCAAGGCCAAACAACAATGTTATAAGTCCTGCGAAATATGGGATTAAGTCAGACATCTTTATTGTTTTGTATCAGTTTTAAATAAATGCCGAACGCTAATATGGAAGGAACCCAAATTCCAATAAAGATGGCTTGCTCTTTATTTCCCTGAAAGTATAAAATTTCTGAGAAAATCAATGAAAGAAAGGCTGCTACAAATAGCAGCTTATCAGATAATGTAAATTTTTTTAACATTTTTATTAATTTAAAAATTATCAAGTGAAGCTATTAAAATTTACTGAGAATTGATTATTCCTATTGTTGTTTTATCAAATTATTAAGTATTGTTTAGCAGGTAGGTTTTTTAGAATAATAAAGATACTATTGATTATTAATTCAAATTAATGACAAGAATCCGTACATCCTAATATTTGCTTGTCTTTTTGGGAGTAAAAAAAATAATAAAACTACAAAATAGTAGTTTACAAAATTGTTTAAAATATTGCTGTACTATTTCTTGGTAAACAGTTTAAGTTCCTAAAACAGCCCTAACATTTTTAGCGGTAACGCTAAAAATGTTAGGGCTGTTCAATAAAATAATTCGTAGCGCTTATGTCATTTCGACGAAGGAGAAATTACATAACGAGAGCAACTAATGTGATTTCTCCTTCGTCGAAATGACAAGCTAGTCACAATGAAACTCTATCCTTCTATTTTCGCACTCAGCTCAAACCATCTTTCCTCTTTATCTTCGATTTTATTGATGATATTTTTCAATTCATTTGCTTTCTTTTCAATGTCACTTTCCCCAATTTTTCCTTCTGAGAATAATTGCTCAATGGCTATTTTTTGAATTTCTAAATCCTTGATTTCTCTTTCCGTTTTCTGGAATTCTTTTTGCTCGTTG
The DNA here is from genome assembly GCF_042787335.1 of Flavobacterium fructosi. Taxonomy (NCBI): domain Bacteria; kingdom Pseudomonadati; phylum Bacteroidota; class Flavobacteriia; order Flavobacteriales; family Flavobacteriaceae; genus Flavobacterium; species Flavobacterium fructosi. The sequence continues at coordinate 90,929 of NZ_JBHZQA010000003.1, forward strand.
AAAGTCAGGTTTCCTGTTGGATTATTTTGTTTCCAGTCTTTTTTGTCCGCTTTGTTGTCCTCTTTTTGAGCAACGTCAACACTGTCTTCATAGGCTCTAAAATCAGAATAGTTTCCTGGAAAATCTTCCACCACACCATCACCTCTAAAAATGAATAAATGATCTACAATTTTATCCATGAAATATCGGTCATGTGAAACCACTACCAAACAACCTGGATAATCCAAAAGGAAGCTTTCTAAAACATTCAGCGTTACAATATCTAAATCATTCGTTGGCTCATCCAGAATCAAAAAGTTTGGATTTTGAATCAAAACCGTACACAAGTACAAGCGTTTCAATTCTCCTCCGCTCAATCTATCCACAAAATCGTATTGTTTTTTAGCATCAAACAAGAAACGCTCTAACAATTGCGAAGCCGAAATCAATTTTCCTTTCATCAACGGAATAAATTCTCCGTATTCCTTAATCACATCAATAACACGTTGACCTGGTTTTGGGTTGATTCCGCTTTGTGTATAGTAACCTACTTTTATCGTTTCACCAATCACCACTTTTCCACCATCAAGTGGAATAGTTCCGGTCAATAAATTTAAGAAAGTAGATTTTCCGGTTCCATTTTTCCCAATGATTCCAATACGCTCACCACGTTGAAAATCAAAACTGAAATTATCCATGATCACATGATCCTTGAATTTTTTGGAGATTTTGTGAAGCTCGATAATCTTGCTTCCCATGCGTTCCATATTAATTTCCAGTTCTACTTTGTTTTCGCGACGGCGGCTTTGCGCTTTTTCTTTTATATCATAAAAATCATCCTGACGCGATTTCGATTTTGTCGTTCTCGCTTTTGGCTGACGGCGCATCCACTCCAATTCTTTTACAAAAAGATTTTGCGCTTTATCCACACTCGAATTTTCAGATGCGATGCGTTCTTCTTTTTTCTCTAAATAATAGGAGTAATTTCCTTTGTATTGGTATAATTTTCCGTTGTCTAATTCAATGATTTCATTACAAACACGCTCCAGGAAGAAACGGTCGTGCGTCACCATAAACAACGTAATGTTTTCTTTGGCAAAATAGCTTTCCAGCCATTCAATCATCTCTAAATCCAAGTGATTCGTAGGTTCATCCAAAATCAATAAATCAGGACGATTAATCAAAATGATAGCTAGCGACAAACGTTTTTTCTGTCCACCAGAAAGATTTTTTACTTTCAATTTGAAATCTTCCAACTTCAATTTGAACAAAATTTGCTTGTACTGCGTTTCAAAATCCCACGCATTGTGCTGATCCATTCCGTCAAAAGCTTTTTGGTAAGCTTCTTCATCCTCCGGATTTTCTAATGCTTTTTCATACGCTTCAATCACTTTCAAAGTCTCATTATCCGAAGCGAAAATGCTTTCTTCAATTGTCAATTCTTCCTGCAAATTATTATTTTGCGACAAGAATGCCATTTTGATGCCTTTTCTCAAAACAACTTGACCGGTATCGGACTCTTCTAAACCATTAATGATACTCATAATAGTGGTTTTTCCAGAGCCATTTTTGGCTATAAAAGCTATTTTTTGGTCTTTATTAATTCCAAAAGAAATATTTTCAAAAAGCGTTCTCTCACCAAAAGATTTCGAGATATTTTCAACAGATAAGTAATTCACAGGGCTAAATTTTTTGCAAAAGTAAGCTATTAAATGTCCATTCGCCAATTGTTTAGTTGATTCTAAGTTTTCATTAACAATTATTGTTTCAGATAAATTGGTTAGAAATGTGCTTAAATCGAATTGATGCAACTTTTGACGGATATTTATAATTGGTTTTCTTACTAAATTTTCATTGGTCAAATAATAGAGAAGTCCGGCTGGGGTCCTGATGCCTTCCATCTGATGAAATGGAAGTGCAATATTAATTTTTCTCTTATTTCCGGAAAAGAAACCGGAATTCTGATAATGGTAAAATAGATAAATGAAGATAAACATTTACTGTAGCCAGCAAGAACTAGTAGTTTTTTTTGAGGTAAGTGGGTTGCTGAGGTATTCATTCCTTCACATAATTAGGATTCTTTCAGCTGTGCAATACAGTTGCCGGGAATTTTTGGAATAGTATATACACTTGTTTATTATTTTAAATAAATTTAATACAACTGGTTATCATAATGTTTTGCAGTAGTAAAAATAATGGAGACAAACTTAGAACTATTAAACCGGCAGAAAATTATATTTAAATAAAAAATATTTAACATAAAAAAATATTTTATAGTAAGAAATTTAACTAATTTTATGAAATTTATAATAAAAAAAAATAAAAAAAAAACTTCATGTATTATTTTTAGTGTTTATTTGAATAATAATTTTATTCAAATAAAACCAATGTCCATACTAAAAATTTTTATCGTTGAAGACGATCTTTTTTTTGGAGAAACACTAAAATACCATCTAAAATTAAATCCTGATTTTGATGTAAATCTATTTCAAACAGGAAAACAATGCATTAGTAATTTATATCAAAAACCAGATGTGATTTGCTTAGATATCGGATTGCCTGATATAACTGGAGATATACTATTAAAACAAATTCAAGAAACTAATGATAAAATTCCAATTATTATAATTAGTGGACAGGAAGAGATTGAAGTCGCCGTGAATTTTTTGAAATCTGGTGTTCTTGATTACATAGTCAAAAATTCACATACCAAAGATTTACTTTGGAATTCGATAATTAAAATTAAAGAAAACCTAAAATTAGTTCAAGAAGTTGAAGAATTAAAAGAAAAATTAGAACAAAAATTTAGTTTTGAAAAAATAATAATTGGTCAAAGTGATGGAATTAAAGGTGTTTTTAATAAAATTAATAAAGCCATCAATACTAATATAAATGTTTCGATTAGTGGAGAAACAGGAACAGGCAAGGAAGTTGTTGCCAAAGCTATTCATTATAACTCTGATAGAAAAAACAAACCTTTTATAGCTGTAAATATGGCTGCTATCCCTAAATATTTGATTGAAAGTGAATTTTTTGGACACGAAAAAGGAGCATTTACCGGAGCAACCGAAAGGAGCATCGGAAAGTTTGAACAAGCTGATGGCGGAACTATTTTTTTAGATGAGATTGCTGAATTAGATTTAAATCTTCAAAGTAAGTTATTACGTGTTCTTCAAGAAAGAGAAGTAGTTCGCTTGGGGGGTACAAATGCTATAAAATTTAATACGCGATTAATCATAGCAACTCATAAAGATTTATCTCAGGAAGTAAAGAAAGGAAATTTTAGGGAAGATTTATTTTATAGAATAATTGGTTTACCAATAGTCTTACCCCCCCTTCGAGACAGAGGAAATGATACGTTATTATTAGCAAAACACTTTATCGATTTATTTGTAAAAGATAATAAAACCAAGCCCATCGTTATATCAAAAGATGCCAAACAAAAACTAATAAAATATCCTTTTTATGGAAATATTAGAGAGCTAAAATCTGTGATTGATTTGGCATGTGTTATGTGTGAAGGAAATGAAATTCTATTAGATGATCTTACCTTTATAAGTATAAATAATACTGATTTTTTTCTTTCGGAAGAAAAAACATTAAAAGAGTATACAAATGAAATAGTTTTACATTACCTAAAAATAAATAATAATGATGTCGTTAAAACGGCAAAAAAATTAGATATAGGAAAATCTACTATTTATAATCTAATTCAATCTAAAGTAATTTAAAGAGATAAAACTGTTAAAGTAGACATTGGGCGTGCCATCATTTCCCAGTAACAAAACCACTTTATTTACTCTATCCAACTTTAAATAAATAAAAATCTTTATAGCTAATAAGTAAGGAATCATTACCATCCGTGTTCCTAAAAAGTGAAATTTTATTCCTATTCAAGATATTTATATATTATGATATAAAGCTTGAATGAAAAATAACGATTTCATATTACTTAAAAAAACAAATAATAGCTCCCTCCTTATGTATAAAATGAAATTCCTCCAGACATAAACAAATAAAATTCAGCACATACAGTTTAAACAATTGATTTACAAAAAAAACGATTAATTGTTAATAATATTTTTTAATAAATACGATGAATGAATAACTTTCATGAACTTTTACAAAAACAAATACATACCCACTTAACAGTTGATTGTATAAAGACTCCTTCCTTTACAAATTTTTTTCAAGCCGTTAATGAAACCTATTCAAATTTTGAAAAGGAGAAAAAAATATTGCGTAATACATTTAATGAAAGAAAAAATGAATATGAATTAGCATATCAAAAATTAAAAACAGAGCTTGATCAAAAAAAGGAATCCATTAAAAATCTAGACAAAAGTCTTCAAGAATTAGACACCAGTTATGAAGGAATAAAGAATAAAGGAGATAATGACGATATGTTTTTAATTTCTAACTATTTGAAAAAAAAAATATCAAAAGGAAAAAAAATAAAAAAGAATTTCTCTCGAAATATTGAATTATTAAAAACATTATTAAGCAATTTACAATCTTCAATTTTAGTAGAAAATGAAAATCAAAAACCAATATTTACCAACCAATTATATTGCAATACATTTTTACTTTTTTATCAACCCGAAACAGTCGTTAACAGTGGTCTTTCAAATTTATCAGAAGTTTCAGGGGATTTATTTAAAAATCCTGTGTCATTTAAAAACAGAATAAAAAAAATAATAGAGAATCGAGTTATAGTGACTAATGAACTTCTAGAAACTGTTGATAATCGTTTTTTAGAAAGAGACTACATTCCAATTTTTATCAATTCTGAACACAAAGGACACCTTTGGAAATATACTGATGTAACTCAAAGAATAAAAACACAAAACCTTTTAGAACAAAGTGAAATTAGAAGCAATCTAATCATGAACTCATCCTTACATAGCATAATAAATGTTAATAGTCATGGAAAAATTATATTTTGGAATAGTCAGGCAGAAATTATTTTCGGATGGAAAAAAGAAGACGTTTTAGGTAAAAATTTATCCAAAACAATATTTTCAAATCAGGATATCGATTTTCATGTCAATGCAATTGAAAAATATTTGGAAACAGGAGATATTTCTGCATTAAACAAGCAAATTGAGCTGTCTGCATTGAATAGATTTGGAGAAGAATTTCCTATAGAAATTGCTGTAATTCCAATAAAACAGGGTGACGAAATATTTTTTTGTTCCTTTATTCAAGATATTTCCGAAAGAAAAAATTCAGAGTTAAGTCTAAAACATCAAGAAGAAAAATACCGAAACATTATTGCAAATGTAAATTTGGGGTTGATTGAAATTGACACTAACGATATCATACGGTATGTCAATCATACGTTTGTATTGATGTCAGGTTATGAAATTGAGGAATTATTAGGAAAAAAGACAACTGATTTTTTTGATTTCGGTAAAGACTTTGATGTCATGAAATCAAGGGTTAATGTAAAAAACAAGACCGTTTCAGAACTATTTCAATTTCCGATAACTAATAAAAGTGGAGAATTAAGATGGTGGGCAATAAGTCGTGCGCTAAATTTTGATGATAACGGAAAGTTGGTAGGCTCAATAGAAACTCATTTGGATATAACCAATCAAAAACAGTTAGAAATTGAGCTTGAAAACGAAAAAACCAAAGCAGAAAACGCCTCAATAGCTAAAGAAGCTTTCTTAGCCAATATGAGTCATGAAATACGTACGCCCCTAAATGCTATAATTGGATTTTTGAGAGAATTACAAAAACGAGAACATACAGAGTTACAACAAAAATATTTAGAAAACAGCTCAATAGCCTCCAAACACTTATTAGCTGTTATCAATAATATTCTAGATATTTCTAAAATAGAGTCCGGTGAAATGCCGATTGAAAATAGAGATTTTGTTTTTGAAAATTCATTGAAAAATGTTATTACAGTACTTAAAACAAAAGCTGAACAAAAAGGGTTAACTCTTAGTACAACTATTTCAAATAAAATTCATAAAGTATTGATAGGAGACACCTTAAAAATAGAACAAATATTATTTAATCTTATTGGAAATGCATTGAAGTTTACCCATAAAGGACAGGTAGCTATAGACTGTGAAGTTGTATTTGATGATATTTTTTCTCAAAAATTACGTATTTCAATTTCAGATACGGGTATAGGAATGGATAAAATTTTCTTGGATTCCATCTTTAAAAAGTTTTCTCAAGAAGATAAAGCTATAACCCGAAAGTTTGGAGGAACTGGTTTGGGAATGGCCATAACCAAGGAATTGATTGTACTTTTGAATGGAGAAATTGAAGTAGAAAGTGAAAAGAATGAAGGAACGACAATTCATATTAATCTTAATTTAAAAAAAGGTGATTCAAAGAATTTGAAAAACTTACAAATAGGGAAAAAATTAATTCAGATCGACAACTTATCCATCCTGTTGGTAGAAGATAATGAGATGAACAGAATAGTTGCTCAAAATTCGCTGTCAGATTTCAATTGTAAAGTAACTGAAGCCGAAAATGGAATGGAAGCATTGAAAATACTAAAAAAGGAAACATTTGATGTTATTCTTATGGATATTCAAATGCCAGATATGGATGGTATAGAAACTACTAAAATTATAAGAGACAAACTAAAACTTACTACTCCAATAATTGCACTAACCGCTAATGCCTTTAAAACTGAAATCGACAAATGCCAAAATGCAGGTATGAATGATTATGTAACGAAACCATTTGACGATTTAATACTAATAAAAACAATTGCCAGACACACAATTAATAAAACAAAAACTGCCAGCAAAACGGATAATTCTGTTGCTAATCAACTTTATAATTTGCACTCGCTACACACTATGAGTAGAGGAAATAAAGATTTTGTAACAAGGATGGTTACTATTTTTGTTGAACAAATAGTTGCAAGCTTAGCAATAATAGATAAAGCAATTATTGGAAATAATTTTAATGAATTGGGTAGATTGATGCACAAAATTAAACCTAGTGTCGAAAATTTAGCCATAGTCTCTATAGTTCCGGATATTAAATACCTCGAAAAAGCAACTGAATTAAATTACAATGACAAAGATCAAATTATAATTGTTTATTCCAGAGTCAAAAAGACTTTAGAAGAAGTGATTTTTCAACTTCAAAAGAATGAATTGAATCTATAATTCCATTTTTATATGGGGTTTTTTTCCAAAATCCGGAAAAATAAAACCGAGTAAATAATACAAGTTACTGTAGATAAACATTTTAATTTTTTGGCTCGACTTTGGTATCTCCTTTTCAAAAATAAATATATTTATTATGGAAAATCAAAATCAATTCAAATTTTTTATCGTTGATGACGATGTTTTTTGTGCCAAGATGTATGGACAGGATCTAAAAAACTTGGGATTCAACGACATTACATATTTTAATAATGGCACTGACTGTTTAAGTAATCTAGATCAAAAACCAGATATCATTTTCTTAGATCACAATATGGAAGATATAACAGGATTCGAAGTTTTAAAAAAAATAAAACGCTATAACCCGAACATCTATGTAGTTATGGTTTCAGGACAAGAAAATATTAAAACAGCTGTTGATGCGCTTAAATATGGTGCTTTTGATTACATAATTAAAGACAATACAGTGATTGATAAGATGGAACTTATTATCAATAAAATTAATATGGTAAAAGAAGAACTTAAAAAATCGAAACCAACCATAATTAAACGATTACTGCACTTTTTTTAATCTTTTAAAATCCCCCAAACATAAAAATATGAAATTATTTTTAAAATTACTATTGATATCTCTTCTTATTACTTCGTGTAAAACACAAAATATTTTTGAAAGTAAAAAAGGAACAAATGATAAATCAGCTTTTTTATATGATGCTAATTATCAATACAAAATAAGAAAAGATGATAAAATATCAATTTCAGTTTGGGGTGAAGATGATCTGAGTGTAGGTTCTATTTATGGAATTTATAACTCTAACGAAGTCTATGGAAAATGGCTCCTGGTCGATGCTTATGGAAATATTGAAATTCCAAAAATAGGTACAAAAAACGTGTTAAATAAAACCGTTGCAGAACTAAAAGAGGAAATTAAAATTGAACTAAAAAAATGGTTAGTAAACCCCGTACTTGATATTAAGGTGCTTAATAAAGAAATTACTGTTTTGGGCGAAGTAAGAACTCCAAGTGCCATTAAAGTTGATGTTGACAACGTCAATCTTCTACATATAATTAGTAAAGCAGGTGGCTTTGATGCTTATGCAAATATAAAATACGTAAAAATATTACGGCAAGAAGGCGCAAATGTTAAGGTTACCAATCTTGACTTAACAACAGACAGTACTATTTTTAACGCAACTATTCAGCTCCATCCTGGGGATGTTGTAATAGTTCCATCCAAAAAGAACAAAGAGTTCGACAAGAGGATATCTATAATAATTCCTTTCACCACGGCAATTACTGCTGCAGCAATTATAATTGGATTATTCTAAATAAATTTAGTTATGAATGAAAACGTTAGATTAATTAAAACCTTTTTCAGAGGATTTCCCATAATTATTTTGGTAATGGTTTTGGCAGTTTTATCAGCTAAAAAATACCTGAATTATGTCACTCCAATGTATGAAAGCACAGCAAAACTAAAATTGGCAGATACAGATAAAGGTGTTACAAGCGCTAATTTGTTTAAAGATTTAGATGTGTTTGCCTCTGCAAATAAAATAACCACTGAAATCGAAGTTTTGAAATCATCCAATTTAATAAACAAAACGCTTACTGAATTGTCTTTCAACAAAGAAATATACAGAAAAGGCGATGTGTTAGCGGTTGAATTATTCAGGAATTCCCCAATTACTGTTGAAGGCAGTTTCCAATCAGAAAAAGCATTAGACAAACGCTATGGTTTGAATGTCATTTCGAAAAATGAATACCAATTTTTTTATCCGGATTCTAAAAACGGAATTCAGGGAAAATTCGGAAAACCAATAAAAATTAAGGGAGGAACACTATTAATAGGTCTAAACGAACTTTATATTCAATCCAAAAAAGACGCAAAAATCATTGACACCTACGAATTTGAGTTTCTAAGCACTCAAAAATTAAGGGACAAAATTGATAAAAATATTGACATCGTTCCAGTTGATAAAGATGTTCCCGTAATACGTATAAATTTTAAAAGCAATGTGCCAGAAAAAGCGGCTCTTTTTGTAAATAAACTTGCCGAAGTGTACATTAAAGATTATATCGAAAGTAAATTTAGAGCAGCAAATACAACCGTTGATTTTTTAAAAGAAGAAATTAACAATTCCAGTAAAAAACTTTCAGCCTCAGAAAATAACATTCAAAATTTCAGGGATAAGAAAAATATTATCAACATAACACAAGAAACTGAAACCGATTTACGTAAAATTTCCGAGCTCAAAATTCAGCAAACCAATATAAAAATGAATCTGGATGCAATAAAAAGCTTAAATAAATATATGGCTTCCGGAAAAGGGAAATATCTTGAATTAGCACCTAATTTTGAAGCATTTACTGATCTGCTTTCCACCGAAATGGTGAAAAATGTTAAAAGATTACAGACTGATAAAAAAGACTTATTATTAATATATACACCCGAAAATGAAAAGGTAAAAATCGTTGATGCTAAATTAAAAGATTACGAGGATTATCAAATTGAAAGTATAAAAAATACAGAGAAAAATTTACAAGTAAAATACGATCAACTTTCTTATGACATTACCGAGGCCGAGAAAGTGTTTATTGGTCTACCCGAAAAAGAAAAAGAATTAACTGTTTTAAATAGGGAGTTTAATCTCTATGAAACAAATTACAACTTTTTGAACGAAAAAAGAATTGATGCAGAAATAGCCAAAGCGGCAAAAATTTCTTTTCACAAAATAATTACACCCGCAGAAATTTCAAAAACTCCGGTTTCCCCTATTCGTTCTATCATAATTGTGGTCGCAGCGGTTTTAGCAATGCTTGGATCTATTCTACTTATTTATGCGGTTCACTTTGCAAAAGCAAAGGTTAATGATATATACACAATCGAAAAAAACAGTACAATTCCAGTAGCTATTACAACTCCATTTATAAAATCAACTGAAAGCATAAAAGATAATTTTTTAAAAGAAGCCATACAAATGGAGATAAAAGGGATGATACAAGATGAATGTGTTTTAGTTATTAGCTCAAATGACAAGTCTAAAGACCATCTGTTTCATTCTAAAAACGTGGCTGATGCTTTCAAAAATCAAGGAAGAAAAGTACTGATTATTGATGCCACCGGACAACTGGAAAATAAATTTGACAATAACGATTATCTCAATTTTTCAGATTCAAAATATCTAAGTCATACTCAATCCGTTTTTCAAAAAGAAATCCAGGAAAAAATGAAAAACTACGATTTATGTGTCATTCACAATCAATCCATAAAAGAAGACAAGTTGGCATTGCTTTTTATGAGTTTGGCAACCCAAAATCTGATTGTTTTAGACAGTAGAAAAACAGCCGAAAAAACAATCATAAAAATGGAATTATTGAAAGACGAATTCCAATTGCCTAATGTTTGGTTCGTACTAAATAAAGCAGGTTATAATCCAAGTGTTTTAGTTGAAATCAAAAAACTTTGGAATAAATACTTCCAAAAAACAATTCGTTAGTTAATGAATTTTCTAAAAAAAATAGTGTTTTCACCTTCTGTTTTGGTTCTGTTTGACCAAGCCGTTTTTAGTGGAACAAATTTTATATTAACATTGTTTATAGCTCAAAAACTGGATATAAAAAGCTTTGGCTTGTTTTCTACTATCATTCTTATCACTTATTTAGGAATGAGTATTACTAATGCCTTAATCATTCAACCATTTCAGGTTTCTATTGGTAAAATTTTACAAAAAAAAGAATACTACGTGTTTTTATTCCTTGGACAAATGTCTTTGCTATTTATTTTAATTCTATTGATTAAAACAATTGTTTTTTTTATCCCTATTCCAATAGTTTATAAAATACTAACAAACACTTTTTTATGCTTTACAATTGGATATCTGGTACAAGATTTTTTTAGAAAATTACTTTTAGGAATTGGTCTAATACTATATGTAATTATTGTGGACATAGCTTTTTTGATATTAGTTATAGCATTATTTTATTTCCTTAAAAATGAGATCACCTTAACAACTACACTTTGGATAATTGGCATATCAAATCTAATATCCTCTATTCCTGGTTTGTATTTTATTATAAAAAATTATGAAAAGCCAGCTTCTTGGAAATCATTTGCAGAAAAGCATATTATTCAAGGAAAATGGTTGTTAAGTACAGCCGTTTTACAATGGTCTTCGAGCAATTTTTTTGTTTTGGTTTCAGGAGTCTATTTAGGCATTGAAGCGCTTGGCGCTTTACGATTAGTTCAATCTTTTTTTGGAGTCATCAATATTGCATTAGCTACAGTTGAGAATTATTTTTTACCAAAAGTAGCATTGCTTTATAATGAAAGTGCGGCTAAAGCCAAAAAATACCTTCTAGAAATAACCTTATTTGGAGCAATATTTTGCGGGATTTTCCTTTCCATATTATTCGTTTTTTCAACAAAAATTATTGTTTTGGCAGGAGGCGAAAAATATCAAAACTACGCCTATGTAGTAAAAATAATTGCAATTTTGTATTTCTTTATATTCTTGAGTTACCCTATTAGAATTGCCGTGAGAGTGCTGGTTCTGAATAAAATTTTCTTTATTGGGTATTTACTTTCATTTGCATTTTCCATAATTTCTTTTCATTTTTTACTAAAATATTCAGGACTTTACGGAGCTGTTTCCGGGCTTGTCATCAATCAAATAATTATGATTTTGTATTGGCAAAATCAACTTAAAAAAAATCAATTTCAATTATGGAAATAATTCATATTGTTCTAGGAAAAGCCAATCCTGAAAGAATGAATGGCGTGAATAAAGTAGTGTATCAATTGGCCACAAAACAAGTGAATTTCGGTGTGAAAGCATCTGTTTGGGGTATTACAAAAGATAAAGAAAATAATTATGGGGAGCGCAATTTTGAAACGCAATTGTTTTTGAAACAGCGTAATCCTTTTGCTATTTCCAAGGAATTGAAGCAGGCAATATTAGAAAAAAATGATACCGCAATTTTTCACCTTCATGGAGGCTGGATTCCAGTGTATTATTCCTTGGCAAAATTGCTGGATAAACATCAGATCAAGTTTGTTTTAACACCTCACGGAGCATACAACATCATTGCAATGAAGAGAAGTTCTTGGAGCAAGAAATTCTATTTTTCGCTTTTTGAAAAAAAATTACTCAATAGAACTTCAAAAATTCATTGTATCGGAAAAAGTGAAGTTAATGGATTAATGAAGATATTCGAAAACAAAAAATCTATTTTATTGCCTTACGGATATGAAAACGATAAAACGGTAACTATCGGGAATACCGCTAATAAAAATATAGTTTTTGGATTTATTGGACGATTAGATATTTATACAAAAGGACTTGACACTTTAATAAATGCATTTGCAAAATTTAAAAAAAATCAACCCGAAGCACAGCTTTGGATTGTTGGAGACAGTAGCGAAAAAATACTTTTAGAAAAAAAGATTAAAGCAAAATCCCTCGATAAAAATATTATCCTTTACGGAAGTAAATTTGGAGCTGAAAAAGAGGGATTATTACAAAAAATGGATGTTTTTGTTCATCCGTCAAGAAACGAAGGCTTGCCATTATCTGTTATCGAAGCTGCCAGTTTTGGCAAACCGTGTATTGTAACGGATGCAACAAATATAGGCACTCAAATACTTAATTGTCAAGTAGGAATTACCATTTATTCCCAAAGCAGTACCCAACTTTATGAAGCAATGAAAAAGTTGTTTTCAGTTTGGAAAAATCCTGTTGAATTTAAAAAAATGCAAGAAAATGCAATTAAAATGGTGGAAGAAAATTACAATTGGAAAAAATTAATTACACAATTCAACACCGATCTATACACCATATAATGAATTCAACTACAACTAATCACGAAGTGTTTTTAAAAAAAACAGACAAATATATGTTTATTGTCTTGTTATTGATGGTTGCTTGTTTTTTTACCTGGAGCGAAAACATCCACATCACAAGAGCGATTAAAGTCGTGGGCCGAATGGGTTTAATGCTCTCTTCAATTGGGATTTATTACAAAATAATTCGCTATGGATCAGCAAATACAATGGGCTACAAAAACATCTTTTCACCCTTGTTTTATTTAGCTTATATGGGATTGGGATTTTTATCTTTTACGTGGAGTACTAATCCAGGATTCAGTATTTTGCAATGGTTTATGACTTTTCAAAGTTTAGTCTTTGCCTATTTTTTCATCAAAAGCATCAAAGTTTTAGACAGTTTCTTTGAAGGACACAACATTCGATTGTATCATTTGTTGGGCAATTCCGTTTTTGTATTGCAGTTGATATTTGTAATTGGAATGTGGATTGACCCAGATACTTTTTTCCGGTTGACAAATGGTGGTGAAGAAGCCCGGTTAGGTGGCGTGATGATGAACCCAAATGAACTGGGAATGCTCGCTGGCGTTGGTGTGGCTTGCTTAATTTTTGATTTATACAGGAAGCAAAACAAAACTTGGACCATTATCAAAATTCTGATTATTTTTTATGCCTTATTTATGACGGGTTCTCGATCTTCCTTGATTGGAGTCTTTATAATTATCTTTTTCCATATTAATCAAACCAAAAAACGAGGCTTAAAAATGGCCATTATGGGAGGGGTTTTATTGGTCATTCCTTTTGCCATTAACCAAATTATCCTTAAAGGTGGCGATAAAGAAAGAATGGAAGAAATTTTGACTTTGACCGGAAGATTACCTTTTTGGAAAGCACTCATCACTGAAGGATTACCAAGGGAACCTCTTCTAGGTTTTGGATATATGAGAATTGATTACAAAGAATTTTTTCAAAGCGTTCATACTTATCCTGGTAAAATGACTCACAATACCTTTATACAAGTCTTAATGAATTTGGGTTTTATAGGATTGTGCATTGTTATTTTTCAGCTGTTTTTTACTTTGCATGCTTTTTTTACGGAGAATAAGGAAAGTCGGTTAATGTTGATTGGGATATTCATTCCGGTTTTAATTAATTCTTTTACTGAATTTGGCATTTTTGGCGAGAGTAATTATGGGATTTTGTTCTATCAAATGATTATTTTCTCTGTCTCCTTCAAGAATAAAGCTCTTTTAACGTCTGTACAAAAACTTCACTTAAAGAAGCGAAGACCTGAACTCTCGTTTTAAAATTGTTCCAAAAAATAGCATTGTTCTAAAATTTGGAAAAAATTACAATTCAAAAATACTGTAACTTACTGAAGATCAGTTTGTTTTTTAATTTGGCACGATTCTGTAAATAGGAAAAGAAAATAAAATATTTTACAATGGAAAAGATTTTCGTCAGAATAGGCTATTCTCTATCTTCAACAAGAAACAATTCGAATGATATTGTTTTTGATATTCTATTTATCAAAAATCCTGACGGTTCTCCAAGATGGATTTGGAATACCAATTGTGACAAACCCTTATTTTTAAAATTCTATAATATTGGAAGTTTTAGAGCTTGGTTGTTTGCTACGGCAATAAAAACTGTTTTTGTTTTAAAATTGCAAAAAATTGCATTTAGCAAAAAAACATTTTTCGCCATACAAAATAATAATCCAATCTTAGATTATACAAAAAATTGGGCATTATTTACTGGAACTATTGGTCCGAATAATAAAGTAATTTTATATGCCAATAATTCTTTTTATAAAATTGCAACTACATTAAATGCTCAAGAATTAATTAACAGAGAACACACTATTTTAGAGAAAATAAATAGTCAAACTAATTTATTCATTATTCCAAAATCAATACAAATTTCGAATGAAATTATTCAGTTATCGAATGTTTCAGAAAATGGGACAAGACAAAAAGAAATAACTTCTAGCCATTTGAATACTCTTTTAGAAATGAGTATTATTAAGCCTCATACCGTAAAATTGAGCGAATGGGGATTGCTAAACTCTCTAAAAAAAGATTTTAAAAATATTGAAGATTTAAGAATTCCAAACAATATGGTTCGGAAAATCAATTCGATAATTCAAAAAACTAACGAAGACGAAAAAGTGACACTTTCACTTTCACACGGCGATTTCACCCAATGGAATATGTATGAAAGAAACGGAAAAATTGCACTATACGACTGGGAATTAGCAAGTTTCGAAAGATCAAAAGGATTTGATTATTTCCATTTTATAATTCAACAAGGTGTTTTGGTAGATCATAAATCTTGGGCAACAATTTACAGGGATATAAAAAGAGAATGTATTAATGACTTTGGAAAACAGCTGTTTAATAATGATTTAGAAAAATTAAATGAATATCTAAAATGGTATTTAATCATTAATTGTATGCATTATTTAAAAATATATTCTGATCAAGGAAAATGGCACGTTCAAATAGATTGGCTTTTACAGGTTTGGAACGAAGCCTTAAATATTTTTATGGTCGATGAGAAATCATCGAGAGAATTGGTCATAATGGATGTATTTGATTTATTGCAAAACCAAGATTATGCTGCATTAAAATTCCAAAATCAATTTCCGGAACAATTAAGTGTTGATTCTGATATTGATATGGTAATCCATAAAAAATCGAACCAATTGATTGTTCCATTTTTAAAAAATCACGCTTTGGTTTCGAAAATTACAACCAATAAAAAATCATTTATGAATACTGTTCAAGTATTTCTAAACGATGGAACGTTATTGTCTTTGGATTTGATTTGGCAATTAAAAATAAAAAACCTTGAAATTCTGGATGCAAAAAAAATTATAACCGATAGTTTCGAAAATATTTATGGCGTTAAAAATGTTTCTCCAATTGATACCGCCAGATACATTGTGCTATTTTACAACCTTAACAATTCAGAAATCCCCGATAAATATTTAGATTATGAGCTTGACATTCAAAACTCAAATCAAAAATTAGATTTGATCCTTAAAGACCATTTTGGAAAAACAAAAAAAAACAAGCAAAACTTACTTAATTTCATAAAAGACCACAAAAATAACAAGAGTATTTCACGTCTTAAAAATATTTTAAATTATTATGCGGATAGTATGAAAAATGGCCTTAACAACAAGGGGTTTATTATCACTTTCAGTGGAGTTGACGGTGCAGGAAAATCGACAGTAATTGAAAATATCGCTTTAAGAATAGATAAACAACTTAGAAAACCTGTTGTGGTTTTAAGACATAGACCTTCGATTTTGCCCATATTAAGTGTATGGTCAAAAGGAAAAGAACAAGCACATCGCGATGTCATTGAAGGTCTGCCAAGACAAGGAAAAAACAAAAGTTCTTTATCCTCGTTCATTCGGTTTTCCTATTACTATTTCGATTATTTATTTGGTCAGTTTGTAATATATTTCAAATATGTTTTCAGAGGCAAAGTGGTTATATATGACCGTTACTATTTTGATTTTATCAATGATAGTAGGAGAAGTAATATCGTTTTGCCAAAAAAATTTACTTCTTTTTTATACCGATTTCTTCTGAAACCTAAATTTAATTTCTTTCTTTTTGCCGATGCTGATGTCATTTTAAAAAGAAAAAAAGAACTTAGCAAAGCTACAATCGAAAAATTAACAGCCGATTATTACGGTTTATTTGAATCGCTTCAATCTAAAAGTAAAGCTTCGGTTTATCAATCAATAAATAATATTGATATTGAAGTAACCCTAAATCAAGTCATAAAAATCGTAGTACTTTCAAAATAATGAAAAAATTAATTATAAAAATAATTCAACTACGAAATCCTGCTTTTAAATTGGATGAAGCACTGAATACAGCTGCCTTATTTCAGTTTGTTTTGATTCAAATCATCTATTTGATTCGTGGTTTTAGAGTTTTTTTTTGTTTTAGAAAACCAAAAGGGATGATGCTTGGAAAAGGAGTTTCATTTTTTAATTTATCTAAAATAAAATGGGGGAAATTTCTCCGCTTAGGCAATCAGGTTTCTGTTTCTGCATTGAGCAAAAACGGAATTCATTTTGGCGATAATGTTAGCATTGGAGCTTTTAGCCGAATTGTTGTATCAACTTCGCTAAACAATATTGGAAATAAAATCGTGATAGGCAACAATGTTGGCATAGGTGAATTTGCCTATTTGGGAGGAGCCGGTGGTTTAGAAATTGGAGATGAATGTATCGTTGGACAATATTTGAGTTGTCATCCTGAAAACCATAATTATGAGGTTTTAGAAATTGCCATCAGACATCAAGGTGTTTCCAGAAAAGGAATCATAATTGGTAAAAACTGCTGGATTGGAAGTAAAGTTACAATCCTTGATGGAGTTACAATAGGCAATGGATGTATCATTGCCGCAGGATGCGTTGTTACAAAATCATTTGCTAAAAATAGTATTATTGGTGGTGTTCCCGCCAAACTCTTAAAAAACAGAAAAAATGACTAACAAAACTATTTTAGCAACTTGTTACGCCGTAAACCCATACAAAGGTTCGGAAGATGCAATGGGTTGGAATTTTATAAATCAAATCGCACGGTTCAATAAAGTGTATGCAATAACAAGAGAAAATAACAAAACGGCTATTGAAAAATATATGAACGAGAACCCCAATTGTGTTTATGATAATATTACATTTTTATATTTTGATTTGCCATATTGGATGCGTTTTTGGAAAAAAGGAGGCCGTGGTGCAATGCTATATTATTATATGTGGCAAAGAGGAATTGTAAATTTTATTCGAAAACAAAACCTGAATTTTGATATTACCCACAACGTAAATTTCCATAATGATTGGACACCAAGTTTTTTATGGAAACTAAATAAACCTATGGTTTGGGGACCTATTGGTCATCATCCGTTAATACCAAAACAGTATTTAAAACCCTATTCTATGAAATATTTATTGAAAGATAGAGTAACATGGATGGTGAAAAATTATTTTTGGAAATGTTCTTTTTCTTTGAAAAAAACCGTAAAAAATGCAGCTCATATTTGGTGTATGAATTCCGGAGTTCCCACAATATTGAAACTAAAGGAGCAATCATTTTCAGTTTTACCATCGGTTGCGACAGAGGATTTTTCAATAAGCACCAGAGCAGAAAATAAAAATTTTAACATCATAAGTGTTGGACGATTTGTTCCGTTAAAAGGATTCGATTTGACATTACTTTCTTTTCTAAAATTCATCAATTCAGTACCAGTTCTCGAAAGGAAAAACTGCAAACTAACTCTTGTAGGTTCTGGTCCAGAAAAGGAATTTTATAAACAAATAATTAATAACTATAACGTAGAATCTTATGTCGAAGTTATAGAATGGATTGACCGAAAAGAGTTAATGGAACTTTATGAAAATTCGTCAGTTTTTCTCTTTCCATCTCACGAAGGTGCAGGAATGGTGGTTGCAGAAGCTTTGTCTTTTGGATTGCCGGTTATATGTCTAAATAACGAAGGTCCGGGAGAATTCATAAACTCCCATTGTGGGTTTGCGATTTCTCAAATAGATTATGAAAACACTATCTCTCTATTGAGTGAAGCGCTCATAAAACTACATTCTGATCGCAATCTTTTGAATCAAATGAGCATTGGAGCCCGAAAACAATATGAAGATAAGTTTACCTGGAATAGCCGTGGCGAACATTTAAAATTTATTTACAACCAACTGTAATTATGAGAGTTATAGCCATACATTTATTAAACGATTATAGCGGAAGCCCGAAAGTTTTAATGCAATTACTTAAAGGCTGGACTAAAAAAAACATCGAAACCCATTTATATACTTGCAGCGGAAGAGATGGTTTTTTATCGAATATTCCTAAAGTACACAATCATTATTACTGGTATCGTTTTATGGAAAATAGGTTTGCAAGATTGATTTTTTTATTCACAAGTCAGTTTCTTTTAGCCATTCAATTATTATTTATTTTAAAAAAAGAGGATGTTTTATATGTAAATACCGTTTTGCCTTTTGGTGCCGGAATTATTGGAAAATTAAAAGGATGCAAGGTGATTTATCACATACACGAAACCTCAATGAAACCAAAAATTTTAAAACAATTTCTTTTTGGAGTAGGAAAATGGTCCGCATCAGAAGTGGTTTATGTTTCCAATTTTTTAGCCGCTCAAGAACCTTTAAATAGTAGAAAAAATGTTATTTATAATGTTCTCGAAGAAAGATTTGTGAAACAGTCTCGTTTGCATTTAAATAAAGAAAAAAACGAAAAAATTGTTCTGATGATATGCTCCTTAAAAGCCTACAAAGGAGTAAACCAATTTGTAAAACTGGCACAAATGAATTCGGAATTTACTTTTAAACTCGTTGTGAATGCTTCTCAAAATGAAATTGATGACTATTTCAAAAGTGAAATCCTACCATCAAATTTAATAGTATATCCAACTCAAAAAAATACGGATCTCTTTTATCAAGAAGCCAGTATGGTTTTAAATTTATCAGACACTAAACTCTGGGTAGAAACTTTTGGATTGACCATTCTTGAAGCGATGGCGTATGGTTTACCTACAATTGTCCCACCAGTTGGCGGTGTAGTTGAAATAGTTAAAGAAGGGGAAAACGGATTTTTAATAGACAGTAAAAACATCAATCTAATTTCTGAAAAATTGAATTTTTTACTCCAAAACGAAAAAATTTACAATCAAATGAGCAAAGATGCTTTGGAGAAAAGCAAATTCTTTTGTGAAGATTATTTTGAAAATGAATCCACCAGAATTCTTTCCAACTAATGAGAATATTCCAAAATACGGAACATTTTCAGTATTGAAACAAACATATAGTGATGATTATCAGTGTTTTTATTTTTCAGCATTGTTTTTGGCATAGTCATTAAAAATAAATATAAAAATATGGAAAAGAAAAAAATAGCCATCATTGGCACTGTAGGTTTACCTGCAAAATACGGTGGATTTGAAACTCTTGCAGATCACTTGGTGACACATTTATCCGATAAATATAATTTCACGGTTTACTGTTCAAAAAAAAAATACAGTAAGGAAGAGCGAATTTCAACATACAAAGGTGCTTCGCTGACATATATTCCGTTAGATGCAAACGGCGTACAAAGTATTCCTTATGATACACTTTCAATACTTCACGCTATAACAAAAAATGATGTATTGTTAATTCTAGGAGTTGCGGGTGCTTGGATTTTACCTTTTATAAAGTTTTTTACCAATAAAAAAATAATCATTTCTATAGATGGTATCGAATGGAAAAGAGACAAATGGCCACTCTTTGCAAAACTATATTTATGGTGGGCCGAAAAATTAGCCGTTAAATATTCGCACATAGATATTTCTGACAATGAGTCTATTCAGGATTATACTGCACTTCGTTATGAAACATTAAGCAGAGTAATTGAATATGGTGCTGACCACACTTTGGAAGTAAAACCAGAAGAGAATGATTATATAAAATATCCTTTTTTGAAACAAAAATATGCAGTAAAAGTATGCAGAATAGAACCCGAAAACAATGTGCATTTAGTGTTGGATGCCTTTGAAAAATCAAATGGAATGAATTTAGTTTTAGTTGGAAACTGGAACAATAGTGTTTATGGAAAACAACTAAAAGAGAAGTACGCTAATATTAAAAATATTTTCCTTTTTGACCCTATTTACAACCAAAGAGAAATAGATTTAATTAGAGGAAATGCTTCTTTGTATATTCACGGACATTCCGCTGGAGGAACAAATCCATCGCTGGTTGAAGCAATGTATTTAGGACTTCCCATTATTTCTTATGGAGTTTCTTATAATAAAACTACAACCGAAAGCAAAGCAATCTATTTTTTTAACACAGAAGAGCTACTAAACCATTTAGATACAATATCTGAAAATGTTTTAAAAAATTTACGCAAAGAGATGAAATCCGTAGCAATGCGTCGATATACTTGGAGTTCTATATCTAGACAATATGAATTATTAATAGAAGAAGCCCTTTCGACCGCAAATAAAACTAGCGTTTTTGCCGAGACAAAAAAGCTTAGTCCTACATTTTTAGAAGATCATCAGTTATCCCATTTACAAAATAACACTTTATTTCACGAACACAGATAGTTATGAAAACAACAATAGAATTTCTTGTATTTGGAATCTTGTCTTTAGTATTAACCCTTATATTCATTCCAATCATTAAAAAAAATGCCGTAAAAGTAAAACTGGTTGACAATCCTAATTATCGAAAAGTTCATAGCACGCCAGTACCACTGGTTGGAGGTATTTCAATTGCTTTTTCTGTATTGCTGTTAATATTAATTTCAGGAAACAGGCTTCCTTTTTTAATAGAATACTTATCCATTATTTCATCTGGATTTGTATTATTAATTGTTGGGATTATTGATGATAAGAATGATGTAAGTGCCAAATATAAATTAGTTATTCAACTATTATTGTCATTTATTGTTGCATTAGCTGGTGTTCGTATTTCCTCACTTTATGGCTTATTAGGTATCTATGAAATTGCAGTTTGGA
Source organism: Flavobacterium fructosi (assembly GCF_042787335.1). Classification (NCBI taxonomy): domain Bacteria; kingdom Pseudomonadati; phylum Bacteroidota; class Flavobacteriia; order Flavobacteriales; family Flavobacteriaceae; genus Flavobacterium; species Flavobacterium fructosi. The sequence goes on from NZ_JBHZQA010000003.1 coordinate 112,439, forward strand.
CTCAATATTTACTAACAATGATAGTAATTACTGGTGTTGTGAATGCATTTAATTTAATGGATGGCGTCGATGGCTTAGTTGGAGGATTATCCTTATTAGGATTTACAATGTTTTTTTTAAATTCTATATATTTTAACGATTATTTTTTGGGTAAAATAAGTATCATTTTTATAGGTGCAATTATTGGTTTTTTAAGATTCAATTTGTCAAAAAATAAAATTTTTATGGGTGATTCAGGTTCTTTGTTTTTAGGATTTATATTGGTTACTTTAGGAATCAAATTTATGGAAAAACAAAGTTTCGCTCATACAAATTATGCCTATGGTTTTTTGTTATTGGTTTCCTTATTTTCTATTCCTGTTTTAGATTCATTACGGGTCTATTTGGGTAGAGTAAAACAAGGAAATTCACCTTTTAAAGCAGACAACTCGCATTTACATCATTTGTTATTAAGTGTAGGATTAACCCATAAAAAAGTAGCCGTTTCAGTAGTTTCATTGAGTATGATATTGTTTTTTATAGGTTTTGGATTAATCTCTTACCAATCTATATCAATAATAATTTTGTTAATTATGATTGTGTTTTGGATTGTTGTTCGGTTATTATTAGTGATTAATAATTTACATAAATGGAAAGAAATTATAAAAAAGTTGGAGCAACGATAAGATGTATATTTTAACACGTAATAACATTATTGATGTTGATATTGATTTTGCTTTAGGAAGTTACAGTTTGAAAATCCTTAGAGCATCAAACACAAATTTCTTGTAGAGAACTAGTTAAAATTAAAAGATAATTTTAACTCAATTTTTGTTGCTTTTTAACTGCTAACAGCAAAACTGAAAATTTCAGTAACACAGTTCTAATACTACAAATTTAGCCCGTTGGTATTAAATCTTGAATTGTAATACTCGGCGAATGTTAGTTGATTCTAAGTTTTCATTAACAATTATTGTTTCAGATAAATTGGTTAGAAATTTGCGTAAATCGAATTGATGTAACTTTTGACGGATATTTGTAATTGGTTTTTAACGAAATTTTCATTGGTTAAATAATAGAGAAGTCCATCTGGGGTCCTCTGGTTCTTTTTTCTTTCCATTGTTTGGTGAACACGTAAATACTGTCAGTGGAAACATTAAATGCCTCACAATTAAAGTTGGTCGAATTGGAGCGCATTTTTGTAAAATCCGTTTGATTTGAATATGAAAACGTAAAGGTGTCAATTTTTGGGTTGCTTTGTAATAGCGATTGTTTTTCAATTCGTAATATATGAAGGTCTTTCTTGTTTACGGAAACTTTATTCCCAAAATCGCCAATTTAAAAGTAGCCGCTGTCTTACGAAATGAATTCCCAGTCGGTATTAATTACGTTTTTAAGTTGAATTTTATTTTGAATAATACCTTTGGTATCTACAGCAAAAATAGTCGTGTGAAATCACGAATAATAATAAGAATATCTTTTTCAAGGAATTAAAATTAGAATCGTTAGTAGCTTTTATGTGTCAAAAGTAATTGATTATAAGAATTAAAATCAGAATTGGGAGCGAATGATTTGGGTTTTATTTGGAGACATCGTTCCCGCTTTTCGTTGCAATCTTTGTTCGTTCCTCTCAAAGGATTTTCACTATTATCGGGGCTAAGGAGAAACATGTTTTTTGATTTTCGGTAAATAATGTTAATTTAAGTAGTTAAAAATTTGTCTTATGAAAACAGAAACCTTAAAAATCAACATCACGCAAGAATCTTAAATAGTAACGACAATAAAATTCTTAGTAAAATAGCGAAACTTCTGGATGTAGTAAACAGTGTTGGTTATGACGCAAATGGAAACCTAATTACTGAAAAAGAATATGTTTCAGCTAATCATAATGTACTGAATTTACTTGCGGATGGAAAATTAGAAACCTATTCAAGCGAAGAAGTAAAAAGAAAAATAGTAAGTGGAATATCGCATTCATTGGACTACTTCTGTTGAAATTTCTTATGCTGAAGAAATTGAATTTATCATCAAAAAAAGGAATATAAAAGGGTTGAAAAATTTATCTCGCGATCTTATGACTTTATAGAAAGTATTTCTAGAAAGCCAACTATTGGTATATATAATAAAAAGTTTAAATTTTTCTCGAAAGTAATTTCTAAGCGAACAACTCTCAATTATAAAATTGGGGAGAATAAAAATCAAATTGACTTGCTTCTTTTTTGGAGCAAAAAGAAAAATCCCAAAAAACTTCGAAAACTATTGTGATTAGGTATTTGTCCCGAGACTTTGGGATTGGAATTTCTAATGTTTATATTTGTTTCATGCAGCTATCCGTCATCATCCTCAATTACAACGTTCGGTATTTTCTGGAGCTCTGTGTTTTAAGCGTTCAAAGTGCTTTAGAAGCCATTGACGGCGAAATTATTGTAATCGATAATAATTCGTCTGATGACAGTTGTGTAATGATGAAACAGCGTTTTCCTAACATAAGACTCATTCAAAACAAAGACAATTTAGGTTTCCCAAAAGGGAATAATATCGGTGTAGCGCAAGCGCAAGGAGAATATGTTTGCATTCTGAATCCCGATACGGTTGTCGCCGAAGATACATTCATTAAAGTGTTAAACTTCGCCAATAAGCAAAAAGACTTAGGAATTGTAGGGTGTAAACTTATTGATGGAATCGGAAATTTCCTGCCAGAAAGTAAGCGCGGAGTTCCAACACCTTGGGTAGCTTTTACCAAAATCACAGCCTTGTACAAATTGTTTCCCAAGTCAAGAACATTTGGGAAATATTACGCCCAACATTTAAGCGAAAACGAAACGGGGAAAATAGACATTCTTGTTGGTGCTTTTATGTTGATGAAAAGAGATTTATATCAGGAAATAGGCGGATTTGATGAAGATTGTTTCATGTATTCAGACGATATTGATTTGTCTTATCGCGTACTGAAAGAAGGAAAGTTTAATTACTATTTTCATGAAACAACGGTCATGCATTATAAAGGAGAAAGTACAATTAAGGACGGAATTTATATGAAACGGTTTCAGGAAGCGATGAATTTCTTTTATAAAAAACACTTTCAGGCTTCGGTAGTCTTTTGTTTATTTATGAAAGTAGGAATTGTGTTTTTCTCTTTCATAAAAATGTTTCAAGGTAAGCCTAAAATAAAAACAAGAGCAAAATCTTTTATTTTTTATTCTTCGAACAAGGAAATAGCAAATAAACTGGCTGTGATTTTTCAAAATAAAGTCTCTTTTCACGATTTAAAAACAGAAAAAATGGTAATTTCGTCTTCTGTTAAAAGGGAAACAGAAACGGAAATCATGTTGGATAACGAATTTATTTCTTTTAAAGAATGCATTCGTTTTATGGAATCATCAAAAAATAAAGGTTTTACCTTTAGAATTTTACCCAAAAATGCCAATTTTTTAATTGGAAGTGATAATTCGAGGGAAAGAGGAGAGGTAGTGAGAATTGAATGAAAAATTACATTAAATGTAATTTATGTTTAAAATATTTAGTAATTTCGCAAACTGAAAACAAAAAACACCTTTTAGCTTAACAATATGGCAAGATTTGAATTAAAACTTCCTAAAATGGGAGAAAGTGTCGCAGAAGCAACCATTACAAATTGGTTGAAAGAAGTTGGAGATAAAATTGAAGCAGATGAAGCGGTGCTCGAAATAGCAACTGATAAAGTTGATAGTGAGGTGCCTAGCGAAGTTTCGGGTACTTTGGTGGAACAGCTATTTGGTAAAGATGATTTAGTTCAGGTAGGGCAAACAATTGCTATCATTGAAACTGAAGGTGGAGAACTTTTAGAGGTTGTTAAACAAGCGGCTATCTCAGAGGCTGTTGCTGAAGTGACAAAAACGGTTGATGCGGCTAAAGAAAGTGTTGCAGCTCCAGTAAATTTCTCTGAATCTGAAAAATTCTTATCGCCATTGGTGAAAAATATTGCCACAGAAGAAGGTGTTTCTGTTGCTGAATTAGACTCGATTTCAGGAACTGGAAAAGAAGGAAGAGTTACTAAAAATGATATTTTAGAGCACGTTAAAAATAGAACAAGTCAACCGGTAGCTGTTACAGCTCCTGTGGCAGAAGTTCAAAAAACAGTTTTAGCTCCAGTAGCTCAAAAAGCGCCCCCCGTTTCCGTAAGCGGTGGTGATGAAATTGTTGAAATGGACAGAATGCGTAAGCTGATCGCGGGTTATATGGTCGCTTCAGTTCAAACCTCAGCTCACGTGCAATCATTTATTGAAGTGGATGTTACGAATATTGTAAAATGGAGAGAGAAAAATAAAGTAGCTTTTGAAAAAAGAGAAGGAGAAAAGTTGACGTACACGCCAATTTTCATGGAAGCAGTTGCAAAAGCTATAAAAGATTATCCAGGAATGAATATTTCTGTTGATGGTGATTTTATCATCAAAAAGAAAAATATTAACCTTGGAATGGCAGCTTCGTTACCAAACGGAAACTTGATTGTTCCAGTTATTAAAAATGCGGATCAATTGAACTTAGTTGGAATGGCAAAAGCAGTAAATGACTTAGGAAGTCGTGCAAAAGCGGGAAAACTAAAACCGGATGATACTCAAGGTGGAACCTATACTGTGACTAATGTGGGAACTTTTGGAAGTGTTTTTGGCACACCAATTTTGAATCAGCCGCAAGTAGGGATTTTAGCCCTTGGCGCAATCCGAAAAATGCCTGCCGTAATCGAAACTCCAGAAGGTGATTTTATCGGTATTCGTCAAAAAATGTTCTTGTCGCACAGTTACGACCATAGAGTTGTAGATGGTGCATTAGGAGGAAGTTTTGTAAAAAGAGTCGCTGAATACTTAGAAGCTTTTGATGTAAATAGAGATTTTTAAACGAAAATATAGAATAAAAAAAAGTCCGACTGAATTTATTTAGTCGGACTTTTTTATTTAAAATAAGCAGGTGTAAAGCTTTTTTAGAAGCTCATTTGTAGTTGTAATCTTAGTAAGTTGCCTTTTTGGTGATTGTCCAGTTTTATGGCATCCTCATATCTTCTGTTGGCGACCGTATAATCGGCTACGAGTTCTAGGTTTTTAAAGAATTGCCATTCAAAACCGATCTCTAAATCATTTACAGAATAGCTTCTGGCATCTAATTCATGTTTTTTACCACCGCGATACATTTGGTATTTTACAAAAGGTAAAAGAGTCTGTTTTTTCATGTCAATTTTGTAAAAAACCTGTGCATAACCTCCATATAATTTCTTTTGTTCGATGGTGTTATTACTCGTATTAAATTCTGGACCGTTACCAATATTATATTCTGCCTGAAAACCAAATGGTTTTGGATACAGTACAACGCTAGCTGCTACACGCTGATCTAAATATTCTGCATCAGTTTTTGTGATTACTTTGCTTGATATGGAATTGACTACATATTTTCCAGTATATCCTTGTAAGCCTAATTCAAGAACTTGGTTTCGGTTCAGTTCAAACGGATAAGATACTCTGGCGACTATATGTTTGTTTTTATTGGCTTCCGGTCTATTAGCAGTTTGTCCATTATAGATTCCTAATCCAAAAACACCATAATCTCCGGAACCTTTTAGTCCGTCTTTTACTAATTTTGAGAATAAAGCTCTTTTTTCGGCTGGAGCCCAATAAAATGTTACTCCCAAATCTCGCTCGTTAGATACAGCACTGTTTAAAGCGTCGTTACGATCCAAAGTCAATCGATTTTGACTTGATTGTAAATTTTCAAAGCCATAAGGTACTTTACTTTGTCCTATTCTGATTCGGTATTCTTTTTTTGAATCGAGAGACACATCAAAATAAGCATCTCTAATTTGTAGAATATTATTTGTTGTAGAAGCTGATGATGCAAAATCCGGTTGTATGTATATATAGATGTGCTCGTTTATATCGCCAGAAATAACAATACGGCCGCGTCGTAGGGAGAATCCATTGTTGTCTCCTCCCCATGATCTGTCACATTGCTCACAACCTAAATCTGGATTCGTTTCTAATAATCCATTATATCGCACTTGCATGTAACCTCTTAAACTAATATTTTCGAACCATTTTTTTGGAATACCGAGAATTTCTTTTTTTTCTTCTTTTTTAGAAATACTGTCGATTTTTGAATCCAAATTTTGAGATTTTGCGGAATAAGTTGTAATTATACAAGCAATAATGGCAGTTATTAATTTCTTCATTTTTAAGTAAATGTTATTTTTTTGCAAAAGTAGCGTTATTATTTTCAGTGTATATTAAGGGAATGTTATCATTGCTTAATTGTAATTTTTTGGATAGTGTTATATTTTGAGCATTTTGTTAATTCACATAAAATCTAAGTTTGTTTTTTATTTGAAAGAGTGTCATAAAATAATTGTAAGTTGCTGTTTGCGTTATAGTTGAAAATTTATTTATTTTTTTTTTGGAATACAAAAAAGATTCTAATAACGAAATTGCATCTGCCAATTTGATATTCATTCTAAACTCTTATATTTGTACTAATACAAAATAAAGACATGGAATTAAAGTTAAGTAAGCCAATTTGCTTTTTCGACCTCGAAACTACGGGAATTGATATTGGAAAAGACAGGATTGTAGAAATATCAATATTCAAAGTTTTTCCTAACGGAAATAAGGAAAGTAAAACTTGGTTAGTGAATCCCACTATTCCGATCCCTGCACAAACTACCGCCGTTCACGGGATTACTGATGAAAAAGTGGCAAATGAACCAACATTTAATGAGTTGGCTTCACAGGTCTACGCAATGATTAAAGACAGTGATTTGGCTGGATTTAATTCAGATCGTTTTGATATTCCATTACTGGCGGAAGAATTATTGCGTGCCGGAGTAGATTTTGATATGAAAGGAAAAGTTTCAGTAGATGTTCAAACGATTTTTCACAAAATGGAAGAACGTACCTTATCTGCCGCTTTGAAATTCTATTGTGGTAAAGGATTGGAAAATGCACATTCTGCCGAAGCGGATACGATGGCTACTTATGAAATCCTTAAAGCACAATTAGATCGTTATCCGGAATTGGAAAATGATATGAAATTGCTTTCGGAATTTTCAACAAGAAAAAAGATTGCCGATTTTGCAGGAATGATTGCTTTTGATAAGGATAATGAAGAGATTTTTTCTTTTGGGAAACACAAAGGAGTAAAAGTGGATAAGGTTTTAGAAACAGAACCAGGTTATTTTAGTTGGATTCAAAATGCTGATTTTCCTTTGTATACCAAAAAAGTTTTAACTGCAATTAAACTTCGAAAACTGAATACGAAATAAGGTTCCGTTTACACCCTGACCACTGAAAATCAAAACAATGAAAATAATCTGCATTGGTAGAAATTATACCAACCATATAGAAGAGTTACAGAACGAAAGGCCAACAGAACCGGTCGTTTTTATGAAGCCGGATTCGGCTGTTTTATTGAAGCAACATCCGTTCGTAATTCCTGAATTTTCGGAAGATGTTCACCATGAAATCGAAATTATTGTAAAAATCAATAAAGTTGGGAAGTATATTGAACCTAAATTTGCTCATAAATATTATGACGAAATCAGTGTAGGGATCGATTTTACAGCTCGGGATTTACAAGACAAATTAAAAGCAAAAGGGCTGCCCTGGGAAAAAGCAAAAGCTTTTGACGGTTCGGCAGTTATAGGAGAATTTATACCAAAAAATCAATTTAATTCGTTAGAAAATCTTACATTTGAATTGACGAACAATAATGAAACAGCGCAAAAAAGTAATTCGAGTCATATGTTGTGGAAAATTGATGAGCTAATTTCTTATGTTTCTCAGTTCTTTACGCTTAAAATTGGCGATATTATTTTCACAGGAACCCCAGAAGGAGTTGCTGCTGTAAGACCAGACGATGTTTTAGAAGGATTTTTAGAAGGACAACAACTCTTTAGAATACAAGTAAAATAATGGCTTTAAAATATAACCTTTCCAAAGTGTACGCACTTTCAGATAACGACCCAGAATTTGTAAATGAAATTCTGACTTTGTTCGTTACCGAAGTTCCTGAAGATTTAATGCAAATCAAAGAAGGAATAAAAAAGAAAGATCATAAACATGCTTATGCTTATGCTCACAAAATTAAACCGACCCTTGATTTATTGGGTCTGAATGTAGCTTTTGAAGAAATTCTTCAAATTGAAGCTTGGACAAAAGCGGAAGGTAAAAAGAAAGAAATAAAAGAGACTTTTAAAAGCGTAAAGAATCAGGTTAATGACGCTATTAAAGAAATCAAAAAAGACTTTGATTTGTAAAATTTGGGGTTGACCTTAAAACGGGGTCGGGCTATGCGTTACAATATCTCTAGTCTTTTTATAAGAACAAGACTAGAGATGATTTTTACTTGTATCTTCACGCAAGAATTATGGTACTTATACTTGATAAGCGGCATTTTTAAGATTTTTTTGATCTAAAAGGCGAATATGAAATACATAATAATACCTCTTCTATTTTTATTTTTTACTCTAAATACATACGGCCAAAATAAGTATTCGTTCGATTATATGATTGAATATCATTTTCAAAGAACTGAAAATTCAAAAGTCGAAATAATCTACTTGCTGACTAACTCTAAGGATGATAGTTATAGTGCGCGTCTTACCAAAAGTAAATCACAGTTACAAGGTTTTGATGTTAATTTCAGGGCCGATTCGGGGTTGACCAGCGAAGTAATTATTGATAAAGTTGAATTTTTAAAAGCTGAATCAATTACTTTGCCATGTGAACATTTACGTTTTTACAAGGCTCTTGATGAAAAATATGATGCTGACCGGTATGATTTTACGAACGAGAATGGCACATTGATTAACGGATCGCTTTTTAGGCATTATACCATGAAATACCACAAGTTAAAAGAATCTAAAAGATATAAAGGTGCGATATCACACTATATTGTTGAGAATAATACAGAATTTCATAAGCCTTTGTTGGCTTTGTCATATTCTTTTGACGATAATATGACTAGTAAAAAATTCCCCAACGGCATAGCGAATGAAATTTTCACTACGAGTTATGATGGAAAAAGTTTGAATTATATTTTTAAGCTGATACAATATGTCAAAATTAATAAATATTTCTTAATTCCTGAAAACTGTGATACTTCAGTTTTAATGCCTCTTAAGGTTAGGGTTAATTAATTTTTTAATTTGTAAAATAACTTAATCCAAAAACAGAAACAAATGAAAGCAACCATAATTACTATAGGTGACGAAATTTTAATAGGACAAATTGTCGATACGAATTCTGGATTTATCGCTAAATCATTAGATAGAATTGGTGTTGAAATCAACGAAATGATTTCGATCAGTGATGATAAAAAGCATATTTTGGATACTTTTGCAAAGCTTCAAAATAAGGTGGATTTAGTTATTATAACGGGTGGTTTAGGACCTACAAAAGATGATATTACCAAAACAACATTCTGCGATTATTTTGATGATGAATTGATTGTTAATAAAGAAGTTGAAAAGCATGTTGTCGAGTTAATCGAGCGTGTGATGAACAGGAAAGCTTCACAAATTAATAAAGACCAAGCGCTTGTCCCTTCTAAATGTACGGTGCTTCATAATCAGGTAGGAACAGCACCTGGTATGTGGATGAAAAAAGAAAATACTGTTTTCATTTCGCTTCCCGGAGTTCCTTATGAAATGAAATATTTAGTGGAGAATGAAATCATTCCCAAAGTGGTTCGGGAATACAAACGGCCTTATATTATCCATAAAACGATTCTTACTTATGGCCAGGGTGAAAGTCATGTTGCAGAACGGATAGAAGAATGGGAAAATAACCTCCCACCGTTTATAAAATTAGCTTATTTGCCAGCTCCGGGGAGGGTTCGCTTAAGACTTTCTGCCAGAGGAACTGATAAAGAAAAATTAGAGAAGGCAATTGCCGAAAATGTTAAATCACTAGATGCGATAATCCACGATATTATTGTTGGTTTTGATGATGACGAAACCTTAGAGGTAGTTGTTGGGAAAATGCTGACAAAACAAAATAAAACTATTTCAAGTGCCGAAAGTTGTACTGGAGGTAAAATAGCTCTAGTTTTGACTTCTGTCCCGGGAGCTTCAAATTATTTTAAGGGTAGTGTAGTTTGCTATGCGACAGAGACTAAAATCAATGTGCTTGGTGTACCGGAAGGCCTCATAAAAGAGTATTCTGTTGTAAGTCGGGAAGTAGTTTCGGCTATGGCTTTGAGTATCAAAAAAATGATGAAAACGGATTACGCAATTGCGACAACTGGTAACGCCGGACCTTCAAAAGGGGACTCAAAAGCTGAAATTGGGACCGTTTTTATTGCATTGGCAACGCCAAACGATATAATTGTTGAAGAATATAATTTTGGGCAACCCCGTGAAAAAGTGATAGATAGAACAGTAATCAAGAGTTTAGAAATATTACAGAAAGAAATTTTGAAAAATGTGCTTTGATTATTTTGCATAATAGGTTTATTTTTCTTTTCTTTGCACCCTCGATTTGAATAACGATAAAAGATAAGATAATGTCAAGAGTTTGTGACCTTACAGGTAAAAGAGCGATGGTAGGAAATAACGTTTCTCACGCTATGAATAAAACTAAGAGAAAATTTTCTGTAAACTTAGTTAAAAAGCGTTTTTATCTTCCAGAAGAAGATAGATGGATTACTCTTAGAGTAGCAGCATCTACGATAAAAACAATTAACAAAAATGGAATTGCTGCGGTTTTGAAAAAAGCACAGTCAGAAGGATTTATTAAATAATCCATTCCAAAATAAAAAAATAGCAAGATGGCAAAGAAAGGTAATAGAATCCAGGTAATTTTAGAATGTACTGAGCACAAGACTTCAGGTGTTGCAGGGACTTCAAGATACATCACAACAAAGAACAAAAAAAATACTCCAGACAGATTAGAGATTAAGAAATTTAATCCAATCTTGAAACGTGTAACAGTTCACAAAGAAATTAAGTAATAATTAGAGATTTTGATAAAAATATCAAATGGAGACATTTGTAGATTTTGTTAAAATACATATACATTTAAATCATGGCAAAGAAAACAGTAGCAACGTTACAGACATCTTCTAAGAGATTATCAAAAGCCATCAAAATGGTGAAATCTCCAGTAACAGGAGCATATACATTCGTAGAATCTATTATGGCTCCAGAAGCGGTTGATGAGTTCTTGAAAAAGAAATAGTTAACAATCACATTATATAGAAAAGCTACTTTCATTCGGAAGTAGCTTTTTTATTTTCTATATTTACCGTTAGAAAATCGTATTGACTCTTTAAGTCTAAATACTTCATTTTTAATACTATTATACAATGAGTTTTTTCAAAAGAATATTTTCCCAAGAGAAAAAAGACGCGAGCTTTAGCGAACAGGCGAAGCAAACATTAGACAAAGGTCTGGAAAAATCAAAAACAACATTCTTTTCAAAACTGAGCAAAGCGGTTGCCGGAAAGACTAAAGTTGATGATGACGTTTTAGACAATCTGGAAGAAATTCTAGTGGCTTCGGATGTGGGAGTTAATACCACATTGAAAATTATTACTCGAATAGAAAACCGTGTCGCTTCGGATAAATATCTTGGTGTAGAAGAGCTCAATCAAATACTTCGAGAAGAAATAGCTAGTTTATTATCTGAAACTAACTCAGGTGAGGCAACGGAATTTGTCATTCCAACTCAAACCAAGCCTTATGTTTTAATGGTTGTTGGTGTCAACGGAGTTGGAAAAACAACTACTATCGGAAAATTGGCATATCAATTTAAAAAACAAGGCTACAAAGTGGTTTTGGGTGCTGCAGATACTTTTCGAGCCGCAGCTATAGATCAATTACAAATTTGGGCGGATAGGGTAGGTGTTCCTATCGTTCGTCAGGATATGGGAAGTGATCCTGCATCGGTAGCTTTTGATACTTTGCAGTCAGCGGTTGCGCAAAATGCCGATATCGTTATTATTGACACTGCAGGACGTTTGCATAACAAAATTAATTTGATGAACGAATTGACAAAAGTAAAGCGAGTGATGCAAAAAGTAGTTGGAGATGCGCCTCACGATGTTTTGTTAGTTCTTGACGGTTCCACTGGTCAAAATGCTTTCGAACAGGCGAAGCAATTTACTGCCGCTACAGAGGTTACTTGTTTAGCGGTAACAAAATTAGACGGTACTGCTAAAGGTGGTGTTGTAATTGGGATTTCCGATCAATTTCAGATTCCTGTTAAATACATTGGTGTAGGGGAAAAAATTGAAGATTTACAGGTCTTTAATAAATACGAATTCGTAGATAGTTTCTTTAAATAATAAGTGCAATGAATTTTTCTTCTTTTAAAAATACAAACCCAATTTATTTTTATTTTATCAGTATTTCTTCTTTTGTTTTGGCCAATCTTGTCAGAAGCAAAAGTATTAATTTTTACTATTTTTTGTTGCTGGTTGGTTTAGTTTTCTTTGTTCTGGGAATGGTAAAAAGAATGAAAAGTAAATAAATTTTTATAGATATAAAGCGCTAATTTTCTCCCATAAAGTTTCATCAAAATCGGATAAAGCTAGGTTGACATTATCGGCAGCATCACCCATTCTGATTATTACCATTTTTTTGCTGGGAATTACATAGATTTTCTGGTCATTTTTGCCTAACGCCATAAACATATCATTTGGAGCAGTGGGGATGATACTTCCGGGAATGGTCAGTTGTGGTTGAGGTAAAAGGTAACTGCTTTTTCCGTTGAGCCACCATAAATAGCCATAACTGAGGTTTATGTTTTGAGAAGTGGATGTAGCTTCCCTAAAATAGGTTTCGTTTAAAATTACTGTGTTGTTCCATTTTCCTTTATTGTACATCAGTAATCCAAAACGAGCCATACTGCGTGTTGTACTTCCATAAACTGAATTATTTCCGGACTGAAACCAAACGCCATCCATTCCTATTTTATCTCTTAATTTGGTATTGAAATAAGTGTTCCAACTTTGTCCCGAAGCCTGAGCAATCACATCTTGTAATTTTACATATACATTATGATAGGCCCAACGCGTTTCTGCATCAGCTTTGTACTGAAGATTCGCAGAGGACACATCATCGCCATTAGCAATATCTTCGATACCAGAAGTCATGGTGAGTAAGTTTTTGCAGGTAATTAGATTTTCTTGTGCCAAAGTTTCGCTTGTCCAACCCGTTCCAATATATTGTGAAACTTTATTGTTTATGTTCAAAATCCCTTCCTGTTGTGCAATTCCAGTTAGGGTGGAAGTCAAGGTTTTTCCGGCACTTGCCCAATACCAATTAGTAGTTCCTGAATGACCATTGAAATAATTTTCCATTACAATTCGGCCATTGACCAGAATAATGAAACCTTTTGTATGTTTGAGTTCTAAATAATCCAAAAGTGGTTGAACGGCTGGTTGTTTCCAACCCAAGCTTGCAATTGATTTTGTTTCCCAAATAGTGCCTGTTAATGGAGGGAAATAAATCGTTTCTGTTGGTGTAGGGTCAACAGTTTCTTTATTACAACCGAAACAGAAGAATAAGAGAAGGAAACTATAGATTGTTTTTGGCATCTTACGAATGATTTTTTTCTAATTAGTTTAAGACCAAAAATATATAAAATAGTTTAATCTGTTTTTGCTTTTTTTGTTTTCTTTGCGTTTAATAAGTTTAACTTTGTCTTTGAAAAGAAAATAATATTTTGTCTCGAATGCCCTAGCCCTGATGGAAACGGCATCCTTTTTCTTGGGATTCTGACAAAGGAAGAATGACAAGAAAAAGATATAGTGGACAGCAGGAAATGGCTCCTAAAAATGATAATTATATGAAAAACGTGTTTAGAATTGTATTTATTTCACTATTCTTTGTTGCTTGTCAGCAAAAGATAACTCCTGCAGATGTTGTTAAAATTAATGGGTATTGGGAAATTGAAAAAGTAGTTTTTGGCCAAGGAAAAGATAAGGATTATGGTATGAATGAAAGTTATGATTATTTTCAAATAGGCAAAAATAACAGCGGAACCAGAAAGAAAGTGATGCCGCAATTAGACGGTACTTTTTTGGTAAACAATACTTATGAAAATGTAACCATACGATTTGCAGGGGATAAAGCATTTTTAGATTATTCGACTCCGTTTACAAAATGGAGTGAGGAATTAATTTCCCTTTCTGAGGATAAGATGGTGCTTAAAAACCCAGAGAAAAAAGAATATCATTATAAGAAAACGGGACCAATAAACTTACTGGGCGATGGCAAAAAGACTAAATAATCAAAGTACGATAGGAGATGTTTTGAAACAAATTATCCAAGTAAACAAACTTCAACCCGGTATGGACCAGATTGATGTGAAAGATGCGTGGAAAAATTTGATGGGGAACGGAGTGAACAGTTATACGAATAACGTGGTTCTGAAAGGTTCGACTTTGTATGTTGAATTAACTTCATCGGTTTTAAGAGAAGAATTAAGTCACGGAAAGTCTAAAATTGTCGCGATGATTAATGAAGAATTACGTCGGGATGTGGTGAGGGATGTTGTTTTGAGATAATGATTTGAAATTGTTGATTAACGATTATAGATTTAAAATTCTCGGTCATAAAAAAATCCCGTTTCAATTTGAAACGGGATTTTCTAATTATCTGTAATCTGTGACTGAATACTAGAACTGCTCTCTTCCAGCAAAATGGAAAGCACCTTCAATAGCTGCATTATCATCACTGTCAGAACCGTGAACTGCATTTTCTCCAATAGAAGTTGCGTATGCTTTACGGATCGTTCCTTCAGCAGCTTCAGCTGGGTTTGTAGCGCCAATTAAAGTTCTGAAATCTTCGACAGCATTATCTTTTTCTAAAATAGCAGCAACAATAGGACCACGAGTCATGAATTCAACTAATTCACCGTAGAAAGGTCTTGCAGCGTGTACAGCATAAAATGCTTGTGCATCAGCAACAGTCAATTGTGTTAATTTTAAAGAAACAATTTTGAAACCAGCAGTTGTAATCATTGCTAATATATTTCCGATGTGTCCGTTTTCAACCCCATCAGGCTTAATCATTGTAAAAGTTCTATTAGTAGCCATTTTATTTTCTGTTTTTTAAATTTTGTGCAAAAATAGACTTTTTTTTGAATTAAAATTGTTAAATCAGCAGTTTGGCCTCTTTTATGTATTTAAAAATGCTGTTTTTATTATTTTATACTTTAAAAATTAATTTGTTTTTGTAAAATAACCACAAAATAAAAGACCAAATTCCAACATAAATTAAAGCTCCAACCAACGATGCCAATAAAGGATTAGTAAAAAATGGTTCAATCCAAAAACTATAAAGATATTTTTGAAGATTGATTTGCTCTCGCGGTATTCGAGGATTTTGGAATTGAATCATTCGCAATCCTTGTGGAATTATGCCAGAGAAAAAGAATACTACCATTGGGTTTACTCCCCAAATTAGAAATAGTTTTGTCCATTTTTTATACTCTACTACTTCTATAACGTAAAATAAAATAGTCAAGCACAAAATGGCTAATCCGGAAGTGTATAAAACATAAGAGCTGGACCAAAGTGATTTGTTGATAGGGAATATGATGTTCCAAAGTAGTCCCAATACAGTAAGTATTAAACCTATTATTGCCATTTTTTTGACAATTTTTAACTTTGGTAAAGGACGATTAATCAATTGGCCGATTAGTAACCCGATTATTCCTGAAGCAATTGCTGGAATAGTGCTTAATATTCCCTCGGGATCCCAAGTTTTTGAAAAAATCCACATGTGTCCTTTTAATACTACGCTATCGAACCAAGCGCCCAAGTTGGTTCCTTTTTGAAAGTTTGCCGCTCCAATTCCCGGAACGGGTATTAAAGCCATTAATCCCCAATAAAGGAGTAATAGCGCTATAGCGGTTAAAAGTTGTGTTTTCTGACTAGTTTTTAAATAGAACAGCGAAACCAAAAAATAGACAATCCCGATGCGTTGAAGTACGCCTGGAATTCTAACCTCTTGATACGCTTCGATACCGCTATACGCTAAAAACAGTAAAATAATAAAAACAAAAAGTGTCAAATAAGTTTTGATTTTTAGACTGAAGTTTCCCAAAAGCGCATAACTTACTCCAATAGTTATAACTAATCGGCCCAATAATAATGGAATTCCTTCTAGTCCAAAAAGTTCTATTTTACCAAAAAAATTAAGAAATAATCCCAAACAAAAAATCCGTAAAGCGCGTATTGTTGTTTTATTGAAAGTTGCGCTGTCAAACTGTTTAGTTGGCATTGCAAAAGATATGGCAACGGCCATGATAAAAATAAAGAAAGGAAACACCAAATCGGTTGGGGTGCATCCGTTCCATTCTGCATGTTCTAACGGCGGATAAATGTGATCCCAACTTCCAGGATTATTTACAATTGTCATTAACAATATAGTAAAACCTCTAAATGTATCCAGCGAAATTAAGCGTTCTTTGGTCATTGGCTTTTGGTTGGTTTGGGTTAATGCTGCGAGCGTTTATGGTAACAAAATAATATCGAAATTTTGTTCCAAAGGTCTTAACTGACTGAAAATCATTGGAATCAAATCCTCTCCATTTTCTAAATAAAATTCAGAGAAATTAGCTTGACGCTCCTGTAAACTTTCGTTTGGGAACAAATCGTTTTGTAAGTCTGTGATGCGCTGTAATACGTCGCTTAACTTTCTTTTTTGTGCTTTTAGTAACCGTTTTTCCAGATTTTCCAATCCTTTGGTTTGTTTCACTTCTTGTGCTTTTACGGCTCCAATAAAAGCTTTATCGGTATGATTTGCTATTTCATACAATGATTCGAATTGTTTTCGTAATTGCTCTTTCATCGCTAATAAATCGATTGGAAATTCAGATAATTGTCTGGTTTTATTATTTAATAATTCAGCTTGTTTAGAAAATAAATCTTTCCAACTTAGCCCCAGTTTGTCTGCTTTTTTAGCTTGTTTTTCGGTGGTTAGCACTACTGAATTTCTTAATAAAAGTATTGGAAAAGTCACTTTTGCAGCAGCGAAAAATGATTTTAATTCCAACCAATATGCAATTTCTCCACCTCCTCCAATGTAGCAAAGATTTGGTAAAATCACTTCCTGATATAAGGGACGCATAATCACGTTAGGACTGAATTTTTCGGGATGATTTTTTAATAATGCTAGAATTTCGCTTTCAGAAAATTCAATTTTAGTATGATTTACTTTATATTTCCCGTTTTCAAGAATAATGCGTTCACGTAGCTTATCTTCAATGTAAAATAAATTGATTTCACGAGGATTTACCTGAATCGTATAATCTTTTAGTTTTTCGGCAGTTTCAAGTACTAAATTATGTGAAGATTGATGCAGTAATTCTTCTTTTGCAAAAGGAATAAAAGTTCGTTTTAAGTCTGAATTATCCGCATCCAGAATAACTAAACCAGATACACCAAATAATGCATTAGCTAAATGTCTTGTAGCATCAGCCAGATTATCATGCTTGAGGTACGATTCCTTAAATAGTTTTTTTATGGTCTCGGCATTTGTGCTTGAACCAATTTCCAGCGCGTATACTTCAAAGAAATCTTCTAAACCTTTAGTGGTTAATCTGCCAACAGGACCAGTACTTTGAGTATTCCATCTGAATTTTTTTCCTTTAAAATTGAAATAATTAATCTCTTCAAAATCATGATCTTCGGTCGCCATCCAGTAAATGGGAACAAAGCTATAGGAAGGATATTTTGCTTTTAATTCAGTGGTTAAATTAATTGTTGAAATAATCTTGTATAAAAAATACAAAGGTCCACTGAATAAATTTAATTGGTGACCAGTCGTTACCGTAAATGTATTTGAAAGTGCTAAAGCTTCAATATTTTGTTTTGTTAAAACGGAAGTTGAAATAGCCGAATATTGTTTTTGTAAAGTTGAAACTAAAGTGGGTCTAATAGTATCGTCATAGTTGTTTTGCTTTTCAAGGATTTGGCTTTCAAAGTTTTCAAGCTTTGGAAACCGATGATATAGAGAATCTATATTGTTATTTTTATTTAAATAATCATTTATTAAAGAAGAGAAATATCCTGAATTCTGATAGCTGATACAGTCGGTTGGCATGTTGAATTTTATTTGATGCTAAATTACCGAAAAATATTGGAAGAACTATTTATTTTAGAAAACCATTATTTCTAATTTCTTTGTGTATGGCAACAATATTGGTAGGTATTTCGTTTTCTAAAAGCCACTTTACATCCAATCCGTTGCAAATAGCTGTTTTCATTAAGAGACTATTCTCGGAAATAAGTAGACCTAATTTTTTTAAATCAGCTTTAAATTCTATTCTATAATCTTCATGAAGAGCATTAATAAGTATTAAAATTTTGAATGCACGGGCATTTACATAAGTGCAAAAAGTGTGTGTATTTTGAGGTTTTGTGTTTAATATATGTAATTTGTTTAAGCTTATTACTTGGTTTAACATTTGTAAGTTGAAACTAATTTCGCCATATTTATCTTTGGTTATTTTTACATGTTCTGTTATATCGCCGCTCAAACGGCGCATATCCATAAGAAGATATCCCAGCGAATGAAAGTGATCATACATTGTTTTTGTTGCAACCGTTATATTATTTTGAAGAATTTCTCTACGGTCTTCAACACTTTGTGTGCTTACCAATTCAAAATACAAGTGGTTGGCTAAATCCAAATCCCTTTTCAGTAGCCTTAAAATCAATTTATCTTTTTCAGCACCAGGTAGGTTTTGGATTGCATTTTTAAATTCTTTATTAAAAATCATTATGCTACGTTAAGAATTACATGTTTTATTTAGTGCTAAAATACCATAAAAATGGAAACAAATATTTGCTAAATCGAAAAAGTATTTAGACATTTGTCTAAATATATAAATACTTTAAATAATGAATGCCATTTTTAAAGCACTAAATGATGCCACACGAAGAGAAATATTAGAACTTCTGAAAAAAAAGGAATTGTCAGCGGGTGAAATCGCGGATCAATTTAATATTTCAAAACCCAGTATTTCACACCATTTGGATATTTTAAAACAAGCTGATTTAATTACCTCTGAAAAAAAAGGGCAATTCATAATTTATTCTATTAACACTACTATAATGGAAGATGTTTTGCAATGGATATTAACTTTTAAAAAATAAAAACATGAAATTAACTTTAAGAAAAGAATTGCCAATTATCGGAATTATTTTAGTTCCTTGTATTTACTTGGCTTTTTTGTGGAATTCGCTACCTGAAAAAGTGCCAACCCATTGGAATTACAAAGGAGAAATTGATCGATGGGGAGATAAATATTCTTTAATTGGATTGTTATTTCTTTTACCTGTTTTAACGTATCTTTTACTATTAATCATTCCTAAAATTGATCCCAAAAAAAGAATTGACCTAATGGGAGGGAAGTATTATCAGATTAAATTTATACTGGTTTTAATGATGTCTTTGCTTTCTATGTTTATCATACACCTAACGAAAAATGAATCTATTTCAAATCCAAATTTAATTTTTGCTCTTATGGGAATTTTAATTGTTGTGATGGGGAATTATTTTAAAGTAATACAGCCTAATTATTTTTTAGGGATACGGACACCGTGGACTTTAGAAAATAAAGAAGTGTGGAGATCTACGCATACTTTTGCAAGTAAACTTTGGTTCACTGGTGGTTTACTAATTATTATTGGAGGGATATTTCTGCCGGATGATTTTTTTTTAGTGGTATTCTTATCAATAATTGCATTAATTGTTATTGTTCCTACGGTTTATTCTTATTTTATATTTAAAGAAATAGAAACTAATAAATAACCCTTATTTTTGCATAAAACTTATTTCTTTTGAAAACCAAACTATTCCTCATCACGCCGCCTTTTACCCAATTGAATACGCCGTATCCAGCAACAGCGTATATAAAAGGGTTTCTGAATACCAAAAATATTGATTCTGTTCAGGCTGATTTAGGAATTGAAGTAATTTTGAAATTGTTTTCCAAAGATGGTTTAATAAGTTTGTTTAAAGTTGCAAGTTCAACTTTTGAAGTTGGAAAAGTTTCAGATAATTCAAAGCGGATTTATGCTTTACAAGAAGAATATCTTAAAACCATTGATCCTGTAATCGCTTTTTTACAAGGTAAAAATCCAACATTGGCACTTCAAATTTGTCAAGAAGATTTCTTGCCGGAAGCGTCTCGTTTTGCACAATTGGAAGAATTAGATTGGGCATTTGGAACAATGGGAACGCAAGATAAAGCAAAACATTTATCGACTTTGTATCTCGAAGATATTTCGGACTTTATTGTTGAATGTGTCGATGCTAATTTTGGTTTTAGCCGCTATGCGGAACGTTTGGGTCGTTCTGCAAATTCTTTTGATGAATTGTATGAAGCCTTGCAGCAGGAACCAACTTATATTGATAACGTACTTCTTTCAATTTTAAAGGAAAGAATAGAAACTATTGAACCTACATTATTTTTGATTTCCGTGCCGTTTCCAGGGAATTTGTATTCAGCTTTTCGTTCGGCTCAATGGGTCAAAAAGCATTATTCAAATATTAAAATTTCAATGGGTGGCGGTTTCCCAAATACCGAATTGCGTTC
The DNA here is from genome assembly GCF_042787335.1 of Flavobacterium fructosi. NCBI lineage: Bacteria > Pseudomonadati > Bacteroidota > Flavobacteriia > Flavobacteriales > Flavobacteriaceae > Flavobacterium > Flavobacterium fructosi. The sequence continues at coordinate 132,994 of NZ_JBHZQA010000003.1, forward strand.
ACTTTCGGATGCACGAGTCTTTGAATTTATTGACTATATCACGTTGGATGATGGTGAAATACCAATTGAAGAACTTATAAATGCTGTCACTTCGAGTGAAGTCGAGAAGCAATATAAACGAACTTTTCTTCTGGAAGATGGGAAAGTAATTTATAAAAATAATTCCACTAAGCCAGATTACAAACAATCGCAAGTAGGAACGCCGGATTACTCGGATTTGCCTTTGGATAGATACATTTCGGTAATCGAAATTGTGAATCCAATGCATCGTATGTGGAGTGACGGACGTTGGAATAAACTTACCATGGCGCATGGTTGTTATTGGGGGAAATGCACTTTTTGCGATATTTCTTTGGATTATATAAAAATATACGAACCGGTCGCTGCCAATTTGTTGTGTGATCGTATGGAAGAAATGATTGCTCAAACAGGCGAGAACGGATTTCATTTTGTTGACGAAGCGGCACCTCCAGCTTTGATGCGAGCACTCGCACTTGAAATTCTTCGAAGAAAATTAGCAGTGACATGGTGGACGAATATTCGATTCGAAAAAAGTTTTACCAAAGATTTATGTTTGCTTCTAAAAGCATCTGGTTGTATTGCCGTTTCTGGCGGACTCGAAGTTGCTTCCGACCGATTATTAAAACTGATAGATAAAGGCGTAACGGTGGAACAAGTCGCTAAAGTTACTCGTAATTTTACCGAAGCTGGAGTAATGGTTCATGCGTATTTGATGTATGGTTATCCCACACAAACGATTCAGGAAACCGTTGATAGTCTGGAAATGGTTCGGCAATTATTTGAAATGGGGATATTGCAGTCTGGATTCTGGCATCAATTTGCGATGACAGCACACAGTCCAGTTGGATTATACCCAGAGAAATTTGGCGTGGTAAAAGAAACTGAAATTATTGGGACTTTTGCTAATAACGATATTAGTTATACAGATTCAACAGGAATTGATCACGATAAATTCAGTTTTGGACTCAAGAAATCATTATTCAATTTCATGCACGGAATCTGTTTTGATTATGAGTTGCAAGATTGGTTTGACTTTAAAATCCCAAAGACCAAAATTTCACCTGATTTTATTTTCGATGCTTTACAGGAAGACGATGATTTTAAAATAAAACCTACTGCAAAAACCGTTTGGCTTGGAGGAAAACCATTTATAGAACATTTTACCAAATCCAAAAAAGGAAATTCATGGGAAATGATGACTTTGACTTTCCATGACAAAAAAGAAAGTTTCACCCTTCAGACCGGTAAAAAGGAAGGCGAATGGCTGATAGAAATACTTTTAAAAATCTCCGTTTCAAATGCTAAAATTTGCACTTTTCACGAAATAAAAAGTGATTTCGAAATTCATTTAGAAGATTTTGAATTATTTTGGTATTCAAAACCAATTAAAACCTTAAGAGAATTCGGATTATTAGTATTGTAATTTTTTAGCAAAACTATATTAAATTAGCATAAATCTCCAACTTTTAGATTACGCAAACGTTTTCTTTACTTATTTTTACAATCAATAAAAAATGTATGTATGAGTATTGGTTATAAAGTAAATGTAAATGACACTTTTCATTTTATTGTTGAAAAGAAACATGTCTCACAACTAGATGCAGTGAGTGTGGAAACAAATAAATTCCATGTATTGCATGAAAATACACCTTATAAAGCTGAAATTGTAACTTCTGATTTCAATCAAAAAATCTATACCGTTAAGGTAAACAACAACACCTACACTATAGCGATTTCAAATCCTTTGGATATTCTTATCAAAGAAATGGGATTTGAAGTTGGTCTTACTAAACAAGTCAATTTCATTAAAGCGCCTATGCCCGGATTAATTTTGGAAATTAGTGTTGTGGTGGGACAAGAGGTCAAAGAAAACGACAATTTAATTATTCTAGGCGCGATGAAAATGGAAAATAGTTTCCTTTCTCCCCGTGATGGTGTTATCAAATCGATTTCGGTTGCCATGGGAGATGCAGTAGATAAAGGACAGTTATTAATTGAATTCGAGTAATAAAATAATTCGCAAATTAAAAATAGCATGTTTAATTATTCAAAGCAATTGATTGTCAGAGGATGAAAAATTAGAAAATCGGTGGTTAAAAAAATAAAAAATGAAAAAATTATTAGTTGCCAATAGAGGGGAAATTGCCATTCGGGTGATGAAAACCGCACAAAAAATGGGCATTAAAACCGTAGCAGTTTATTCAACTGCTGATCGAAATGCACCGCACGTAAAGTTTGCCGATGAAGCCGTTTGGATTGGGGAAGCACCTTCAAGTCAGTCGTATTTGTTAGGAAGTAAAATTATTGAAGTTGCCAAATCTTTAAACGTGGATGCCATTCATCCCGGTTATGGATTTTTAAGTGAAAATGCTGATTTTGCCGAAGAAGCCGAAAAAAACAAAATCATATTTATTGGTCCAAAATCCAAAGCCATAAAAATAATGGGAAGCAAATTAGCGGCTAAAGAGGCCGTTAAAGAATTTAATATTCCAATGGTTCCCGGTTTAGATGAAGCAATTACTGATATCGAAAAAGCCAAATTGGCTGCAAAAGCAATTGGTTTTCCTATTCTGATTAAAGCTTCTGCTGGCGGAGGTGGAAAAGGAATGCGTGTCGTAGAAAGCGAAAACGATTTTGAATCTCAAATGAATCGAGCAATTAGCGAAGCGATTTCTGCTTTTGGCGATGGTTCCGTTTTTATAGAAAAATATGTGGTGTCGCCGCGACATATAGAAATTCAGGTTATGGCGGATAGTCATGGAAACATTTTGTATTTATTTGAAAGAGAATGCAGTATACAGCGCCGTCATCAAAAAGTGATTGAAGAAGCACCTTCTTCCGTTTTAACACCTGCATTGCGTAAAAAAATGGGTGAAGCTGCCGTTTTGGTAGCTAAATCATGTGATTATTTAGGAGCTGGAACTGTCGAATTTTTATTGGATGAAAATAATAATTTCTATTTTTTGGAGATGAATACTCGTTTGCAAGTGGAACATCCCGTTACCGAATGGATAACAGGAACAGACTTAGTTGAACTGCAAATCAGAGTGGCTAGAGGGGAGGAATTAACCATCAAACAAGAAGATTTGCATATAAAAGGACATGCTTTAGAATTGCGTGTGTATGCCGAAGACCCGATGAATGATTTTTTACCAAGTGTAGGTCATTTAGATAGATATCAATTGCCTGTGGGCGAAAATATCCGTGTCGATAATGGTTTTGAGCAGGGCATGGATATTCCTATTTATTATGATCCCATGTTGGCCAAACTAATCACGTATGGAGACACTCGTGAAGAAGCGATTCAATTGATGCTTAAAGCTATTGATGGTTACCATGTGGAAGGTGTACAAACAACATTGCCTTTCGGAAAATTCGTTTTTGAACATGAAGTATTTCGTTCCGGAAATTTTGATACCCATTTTGTAAAGAAATATTACAATGCCGATGTAGTGAAAAACCAAATGGCTAAAGAAGCCGAAATTGCCGCTCTTGTGGCTATGAAACAATATTTTGAAGATCAAAAAATCGTACGATTACCTCATTAAAATATTTATTCACCATTAAGAGATTAAGCTTCATTTAGAAAAAACAAAACTTAATTTTCTTAATGGATTTAAAATAAATAAATAATTAGCGAATTGGCGGTTAAAATAAGAATAGTATGGAAGACAAAATAAACACATTAAACGATAAAATTACTCAAGCTCATTTGGGTGGAGGTAAAAATAGAATTGATAAACAGCATTCCAATAAAAAACTAACGGCGAGAGAACGTGTCGAGTATTTGATGGATGAAAGTTCTTTTGAAGAAATTGGCATGTTGGTGACGCACCGTACCACCGATTTTGGGATGGATAAGGAAATGTTTTATGGTGACGGCGTAATCACAGGATACGGAACAATCAACGGACGATTGGTTTATATTTTTGCTCAGGATTTTACGGTTTTTGGTGGCTCGTTGTCAGAGACACATGCCGAGAAGATATGCAAAGTTATGGATATGGCCGTCAAAATGGGTGCTCCAATGATTGGACTGAATGATTCTGGTGGAGCACGTATTCAAGAAGGCGTTCGTTCTTTGGGTGGTTATGCCGATATTTTCTTCAAAAACGTTCAAGCTTCTGGAGTGATTCCGCAAATTTCAGCGATTATGGGACCCTGCGCTGGTGGGGCTGTATATTCGCCTGCAATGACTGACTTTACGATGATGGTCGAAGATACCAGTTATATGTTTGTAACGGGACCAAACGTCGTGAAAACCGTAACAAATGAAAGCGTAACTTCCGAGGAATTGGGCGGGGCGAGTACACATTCTACTAAATCGGGAGTGGCGCATTGCACATCAGCAAATGATGTGGAATGCTTGGAAGATCTGAAACGCTTGTTGAGTTATTTGCCGCAAAGCAATAAAGAGAAAGCGCATAATTTACCATACGAACTCAATGATGAGATCCGTACTAAATTAACGACAATTATTCCTGAGAATCCAAATAAGCCATATGACATGCATGAAGTAATTGATGGCATTATTGATGAAGATTCGTTTTTTGAAATTCATAAAAACTATGCCGAAAATATCCTGGTGGGTTTTGCCCGATTGGGAGGAAAAAGCATTGGAATTATTGCTAGTCAACCAATGATTTTAGCCGGTTGTTTGGACGTAAAAAGCTCGATAAAAGCAGCACGATTTACCCGTTTTTGTGATTGTTTTAATATTCCTTTATTAGTTTTGGTAGATGTGCCCGGGTTTTTACCAGGAACCGATCAAGAATGGAATGGAATTATAGTTCATGGGGCGAAATTACTTTACGCTTTAAGCGAAGCGACCGTGCCAAGAGTTACTGTGATTACCCGAAAAGCCTATGGTGGCGCTTATGATGTGATGAACTCGAAACACATTGGTGCCGACATGAATTTTGCTTGGCCAACTGCCGAGATTGCGGTGATGGGAGCCAAAGGCGCTTCTGAAATTATCTTTAAAAAAGAAATCAGTGATGCCGTCGATCACGAAGCAAAACTCTTAGAAAAAGAAGCTGAATATGCTAATCTGTTTGCGAATCCATACACAGCAGCACAACGTGGTTTTGTTGATGAAGTAATCCTGCCACAAGATACAAGGCGGAAACTGATAAAAGCCTTTAGTATGCTTGAAAATAAAGTAAGCGTATCGCCTAAGCGCAAACACGGTAATATTCCTTTATAAAATTTTATCAGAATTGAAAAATCCACCTGATAGAGGTGGTTTTGTTGTTACAACACTAAAGTACATTGTAGGTTTCTCTGGTATATGGTTGCTTTTTTAGGTCCTTGACTTTTATTCGAATTGTTTTTTTTTACAATATTGAAAGGTTCATATTCAATTATGTAGTTTGTTATTTTATGAAAAAAAAGTTTAACTTGCGAAAAAGAAATAAGATAATTCTTCTAAAAAAAAATAGTAGTTTTTATAATGAAAATCAAATGAATTTATTTTTTAAAAAATACCACTTTGTTCTATGAAAAAATACGGTAATATTAATACCTACTACAAACTTTTATTGTTGATTAGTGCGACAAGTTTGTTCTTTTTATTGCTTTATGTTTCACTTTATCTGTATACGATTCAAGAAGAGAAACAATTTTATAAAAGTACCTATAATCAGTATAAAAATGAAGTCAATTCGCTTTTCAAACTCAATTCTGAAACAGCTAATGCCACAATTATCGACGTTACATTTTGGGATGAGTTAGTAAAATATACCAAGACGAGAGATGAAAATTGGTATAAAAAGTCTGTTGCAAGCCAATTCGAAACTTACAACATGGATTATATTGGCGTTTATGATTTAAACAATAATTTGATTAGCAAAACAGTTTCTTCAAGGATTAAAACGGACAATTTTATTCAAAAGGAGGTAATGTCGCACCTTTATAAGTCTAAAATCACTCGGTTTTATTTGAGGATTCCGGAAGGAATAGTTGAGGTTTTTGGCGCAACAATCCATCCTTCAAACGACCCTAAGAAGATTAAATCGAACCCTTCGGGCTACTTTTTTATGGTTCGACTTTTAGACAAACAATTTTTGGAAAATCTAAATCTGATTAGCAGCTCTAAAACAAGTTTGAAGAATGAAAAACATACAAACACATCAGGAGAAGATGCGGTAAGTGTAGATATAAATCTGAAAGATTACAAAAACAATGTAGTATCGCAATTAACTTTTAAAAGAGTTTTTAATCTAAATTTTAAAAACACAAAAGAGATTCTTTTTGTCGTTATATTGGCTTCACTATTTAATATTATAATTTGTCTTTATTTCACCAAACGTTGGGTTTATAATCCTTTGAAATTAATCACCAGTATTTTAGAAACAGGAAGTTTATTTGCCATTGGTAGTTTAAAAAGAATAAAAGGAGAATTTGGGTATATTGGTAATCTTTTTGAAGAAAATAGCAATCAAAGAACGCAATTAGAGATTTCTAAACATAAGGCAGAGGAAAGTGATAAACTAAAATCTTCTTTTTTGGCTAATTTATCACATGAAATCAGAACTCCAATGAATGCTATCGTTGGTTTTAGTGATTTGTTGAATAATCCCGAATTAGAGGAAAAGGATAAAGCAGAGTATTTAAGAATAATTAATAGAAGCGGCACTAATTTGGTCTCAATTATTGAGGATCTTATTGAAATGTCGAAGATTGATGCACTTCAAATTAAGCCTAAATACAAAGGGATTAATCTTAATAAATGCATTCACGAATTGTATGAAACCATAAAAGTCACCATTCCAAAAGAAAAACAAATTAAATTTTTTGTTATTGAATGTTCACATCCAATTGAAAAATATTTAATTACAGATGTCGTTAAGTTAAAACAGATTCTTGTAAATTTAATAGCAAATGCAATTAAATTTACAGATAGCGGTTCTATATCTTTTGGTTATGAAATAGATGAAATAGATGGAACCGTGGTTTTTACCGTAAAAGATACCGGAAGGGGAATTGACAAAAAAAATCTAAAGGCAATATTTGATCGATTTTTAAGAGTTGAGGATCATTTTCATGCTGAATCAAATGGCTTAGGATTGGGTCTTGCTATTTCTAAGGCATATATCGAAATGTTAGGAGGTTCAATTTCTGTAAAGTCATCATTTGGTAATGGTTCAGCTTTTACATTTAAAATACCATTAGTTTTGGATGAATCAGAAAGAAAAAGTAAAACTAAAACTAATGCTAGTTTTGAACGTAATTCAGGAAATGAAACGATATTGGTTGCTGAGGATGATAATATAAACTTCTTATTATTAAAGAAAATTTTAGAACTTAGAAATTATACAATTATTAGAGCAAATAATGGGCAAGAAGCGGTCGATATTTGCGCAGTAAATAAAGATATTGATTTGGTCTTTATGGATGTCAAAATGCCAGTAATGAATGGATTAGATGCTTTCGCAATTATAAAAAAAACGAACCCAGATTTAATTGTAATAGCCCAAACGGCTTACTCTTCCGCCGAGGATAAAGAAATGATACTGAATCTAGGTTTTAAAAATTATATTACGAAACCTTTGAAACGAGAAAAAATATTTGAATTATTAGATGAATTTTTTGTTGAAAATAACAAAAACAAACACAAAATAAAGGTCGCAGGTCTTTAATAAAAAGTCCTAAAAGAAAGAGTTGTTAAACATATTTACTCTTTCTTGTAGGAAAAATATTTTAGTTCATGTGTTCGTCTGGTATTTTTAAAGCTTCAGAAATAATTGCTAATCCTTCATCAATTTGAGCTTCGTTAATCATTAATGGTGGTGCTATAAAAATATAACCCCAGCGAACAAAGGTATATAATCCTAGCTCTCTTAACTTGGCACCCACTTTATTCATAACTTCCATTTCGGCAGCATTAGCATTGAAAGGAGCCATCAATTGGTATGGATCTTTGCTTTTTACAACATCTAAACAACCCAATAATCCTTTGTTCCTGAAATCACCCATCGAAGGATGTTTTGCTCGCATTTCGTTTATGCGTTTCTCCATATAGACTCCCATTTTATTGGTATTTTCTATCAAATTATCAGTTTCGTAAATGTTGATTACCGCCAGCGAAGCCGCTAACGAAACAGGGTGCGAATTGTAAGTCAATCCCAACCATAAAGGAGAATCTTCATATTTTTCTGCAATTTTATCTGAAACCATTAAGCAACCTAAAGGTAGATAAGAAGACGTTAATCCTTTTGCCATACAAATCATATCAGGCACAATTTCGCCATGTTCAAATCCGAACCATTTTCCTGTTCTTCCAAAGCCACTCATTACTTCGTCGGCAATAAATAGGATTTCATATTTTGCACACAATGCTTTAATGCCTTTTAAATACCCTTTTGGATAATGAAGACAGCCAGATGAACCGCTTTCGCCTTCAAAAATAAAGGCTGCAATCGTATGTCCGCCTTCATATCGAATGATTCTTTCTACTGAATCTAGGCTCCATTTTAATCTCGTTTCTTCATCTTGATCGCTTAATCCATAAAAATCATAAGGATCGTCCAAATGAAAAATATTAGTTGATTGCTGCGCATCAGTATATTGTTTTCTTGGATCTCCACCTACAGTCATACTCGCAGATGAATTTCCGTGGAAACCGCGGTACCTGCCAAATATTTTATGTTTTCCGGTATACAATCGGGCTAGTTTTATGGCATTTTCTATGGATGAAGCACCACACAGGGTAAAAAAAGCTTTGTTTAAATCTCCTGGACAAATGGCTGCTAGTTTTTTAGCTAACTGAGCCCTAATTTCGGTCGTACAAGAAGGCGTTACATAACTCACTTTTTGCATTTGTTCGACTACGGCATCCGTAACACGCTGGTCGCCATGACCAATATTCACTGACATTAATCCGCTGGAAAAATCGATGATTTTTTTTCCGCCTACCTCATAAAGGTAAACGCCTTCGGCTCTTTCAATTGGAATAGGATTTATATTTTTTTGGGCCACCCAAGTAAATAAGCTGTATTGTTTACTGTCACTTATTATTTGTTCTTTAGTCATTTTAATTTTTTTAAATTTTTTTAATTCTCAAAATTCTGAAATCATAAATAATTAATCATCATTCGAAAATTTTTTAACTCATCCAGTTGGTTCCTGCTTCAGGATTCCATTTGGTAGTTGTTTTCTTTTCTTTGGTAAAAAAGCCAATAGCACTTTTCCCCGTAATATCTCCTGAGCCAAATCTTGATTCATTCCATCCGCCAAAACCAAAAGGTTCTCTGGGAACAGGAACACCAATATTTACTCCGCACATTCCTGCTGAAGCATTTTCGGTTACATAATTGGCTAAACCGCCGCTTTGTGTAAACACGGAACACGCATTTCCATAAGGACTGGCATTTTCAATTGCTAAAGCTTCATCAATTGTATTAACACGAACAATAGTTAGTACTGGCCCAAATATTTCCTCTGTTGCAACTTTCATATCTGCAGTTGCGAAGTCAATAATCGTTGGCCCGACATAAAAACCATTTTCTTTCCCCGGAACTATCGTATTTCTACCATCCAAAACGATTTTGGCGCCTTGCTGTTCCGCTTCAGCGATATAGGACTCAATCCTTTCTTTGGCTGCTTTCGAAATTACGGCACCCAATGTTGTGCCACATTGAATTTGATTGGCATCATCAATTAATTTGTCCAATATCATATCGCAATTGCCAACAGCAATTAAAGTTGCCGCTGCCATACATCGTTGTCCCGCACAACCACTCATAGATGCCACAATATTTGATGACGCCATGTCACGATGCGCATCTGGAAGAAGTATGATATGATTTTTTGCTCCGCCAAGTGCTAAAACTTGTTTCAAATTTTGACTTGCTCTTTGATACACTATTTTTGCCACTTTCGTAGAGCCTACAAAGGTTATCGCTTTAATATCAGGATGGTCGCAAAGATTCTCAACTGTAGATTGTGTACCATTTATAATATTGAATAAACCATCAGGAAGACCTGCTTCTTTCAATAGTTTTGCTGTATATTGACTGCTAATTGGCACCGCTTCGGATGGTTTCAAAATAAAAGCATTTCCTAATGCAATGGCATTTACAATGGTCCAATGCGGAACCATAGTGGGGAAATTAAAAGGAACAATCGAAGCTACAATTCCTAAGGGTAATTTAGTTGTAGAGCAATAAACCCCTTTGCTGACTTCCATATTTTCTCCAGTTACAAATTGAGGTAGCGAACAGGCAAATTCGGTCAGTTCAATTGCTTTGTCAATTTCGGCTCTAGCTTCCGAGTGAATTTTTCCGTTTTCATGGTAGATAATTTCGGTTAGTTCAGCGCTATTTTGTTCCAGTAACTGCTTGTATTTATAGAACACTTGTACTCTTTCTTTTAAGGTAACTTTTTGCCAGGCTTTTTGCGCTTTTTTAGCAAAATCAATAATTTCATTCAAATCGTCCATCGTAGATTCATTGAAAGTAGTTAATTCCTTATCGTCTAATGGGGATATAACGGTATGAATTTTGCTGGAGCTACCTGATTTAAACTCCCCATTTATAAAGTTTTTTACTTCATTAAATACCATAACTATACTTTTTTTAGTTTTTCAAATATACACTTTTTATTAAAAAAAATAATAATATTTTTTGTAAGTGTTTAAATTATTGTTAGATTTACAAAATAAATACTTAATTATTAATTTATTTACAATGTGAATAATATTTATTTAAAAATGATAATTTAAAAACTGACCAGTTTAAATTATTTTATTAACCAAAAACCAAAACTCAATGAAATCAATCTCAACTATTATTGGAGTCGCCTTACTATTTCTGGCTGGCCTTTGTTATTTTATCAATTGGCACGCTTTAGTTCCCGCATTTACGGTATTAGGAATTGCAATAATGACAAGAAAAGCATTGGAACCTTTAATAATAGGATGCGCTGTTGGTTTTGTATTATTGGCTATGCAAGGTGGATCGAAAGAATTTTTTCCGGAAGGACAAGGAATGATTTTTCCTCTTAATATGTTTGACGGAATGTTTTCATCGATTTCCAGAGACGCTCATGATCAAGGTCTAATATGGGTGATTTTAGTATGTATATTATATGGTGCATTTGTACAATTATTAGTTGCTTCTGGAGGAATAAATGCTGTCGGAAGATACTCTGAGAATCACGTTAAAAATAAAAAGCAGTCATTAATTATGACTTATTTTTTAAGTTTCTTCTTTTTTCTGGATGACTATTTAAGTGCACTGTCTATTGGTAATACGATGAGACCTATTACAGATAAATTTGGGGTTTCAAGAGAGAAATTAGCATTGGTTTTGAGTTTTGTTTGTGTACCACTGACAATAATATTTCCTATTTCGACTTGGACTATTTTTTATGGAACTCAAATTGCGGCTATTCAAGGAGGCGTTTTAAATAGTGCAGGAAAAGTTATAACAAGTCCTATTGAAGCATTTTTAGGTACAATTCCTTATAATTTTTCAGCGTGGATTTCATTAATTCTGGGAGCATTAGTAGTGTTTCAGTTAATTCCGGATTCAAAAGCAATCAAGGAGGCGGAAGCAAGCGTGAAACTAATAGATCCCGAAGTTGTAAAAGTGAAGAAAAAACCAGCAAGAGAAGGGAAGTTGGTCTATTTTATTCTGCCTTTGGTTATTCTAATTTGGTGTACCATTTTTCCTTATCCGTATGATGCGGAATATTGGGATAGTTTAACGTTTTCTTCAGAATCAATTTTCAGTAGTATTGATGCCCTTCGCGGAATAGCAACAGCTTGTGTATTTACGTATTTGTTTTATTTAGTATTAGGAGTAATAAAATTTAATAAAATTTCAAACAACTTTGTCAAAGGGATGGAATCAATCACTTTCGTGTTAGTAGTTCTAGGAATGACCTATTTATTAAAAGATGTTCAAAACGGATTGGGATTTAATGAATTTGTAGCCGAGAAATTACAAGGAATTAGCTGGTTGAATAGTGCAACGCTGCCTTTTGTTGTTTTTGCATTAGTGGCATGGATTTGTTGGGCTACAGGTTCAAACTGGGGAATATATGCAATTTTAGTACCAACAACAGCCATATTGTCTCGTTCCCTTGGAGCAGATTTTTGGCTAACGCAAGGAGCTTTGGCTTCAGGAACTGTTTGGGGAGCTGCAGCATGTTTCTTCTCTGATAACAGAGTGCTTACAGCGCAGTCTTGTAAAATAGATATGATGAAACATGGTATTTCACAATTTCCCTATCAGTTAGTAATATTTGGAGTTTCATCGATCTTATATTTAATAGCTGGATATGTAATTTAAAAGTAAAGATATGATAAGCAAGAGTATTTTTGAAAATCAATTTATAATTCGTAATGCTATATTAGATGATGTCATTCAGATGGAGTATTTACAATCACGATGTTATCCAACTTTGCACGAATCAGAAATATTGAATAGAAATCATTTTGCTAATCACATAAAAATATTTCCTGCAGGGCAGTTAGTGATTGAGGAGGATGGAAAGATTATTGCGTCGGCAAGTACTTTTAGATGTCATTTTCCAGAACATGATAGTACTTTTCTGGAAGAGACAGATAATTTATGGTTATCCAATGTGCATATACCAGATGGAAATTGGATGTATGGCATCGATATGGGAGTATTGCCGGAATATCGTGGTTTAGGTCTTTCGAAAGAAATGTATAAAGCTCGCCTAGAAGTTTGTCGAAATTTGGGTTTGATAGGTCAGATTATAGCCGGAATGACAATTGGTTATGGAAAAGTAAAAGACAAAATGACAATTGAAGAATATTGTTACGGATTAGAAATGAATAAATATACAGATCCTACAATTACGCCACAGCGAAAATCAGGATTTAGATGGATCAAACCTTTGTATAATTATATAAATGATCCTGAATCTGGGTTTGCCAGTATCCTAATGTATTTACCGGTCGATGAAGATTATAGTTTGAAAAAACAGTTGCAAAATAAAAAATAGAATAAAATTAAAATAAAAAAAATGGGAACTCAAATTAAAAAAGTATCAGAAATTCCTGGACCAAAAAGCAAAGAAATGTTAGCAAGAAGAGCCGCCGCTTTACCTGCCGGTTTAGGAAAATCTACCGAAGTGGTTGTCGAAAAGGCTGAAGGGGCTTTAGTATGGGATGTAGATGGAAATCAATTGATTGATTTTGCGGGAGGAATCGGGATGGTAAATTTGGGTCACAGACCAAAAGCAGTAGTTGATGCCATAAAAGACCAAATGGATAAATACCTGCATACCGGAGCATTAGTGACTACTTTCGAACCGTATTTAGAATTTGCAGAACTGCTTAACAAAATTACACCAGGTGATTTTCCTAAGAAAACATTGTTGGCTTGTTCCGGATCTGAAGCGGTAGAAAATGCAGTGCAAATTGCACGATATTATACAAAGCGACCTGCAGTAATTTGTTTTGAAGGAGCTTATCACGGTAGAACATTACTTACTTTGAGTTTAACTAGTAAATACGCTTTATTTAAAAGAGGCTTTGGCAGCTATGCCCAGGATATTTATCGTTTTCATTCTCCAAATTTATATCGCAAACCCGATAATTTTACGGAAGAGGAATATATAGATTTTTGTATCGAGCGTTTTGACCAGAATTTAATTTCACACGTCGATCCTTCTTCGGTTGCAGCAATTATTATCGAACCTGTTCAAGGGGAAGGTGGCTTTATTCCTGTGCCAAAACGTTTCTTGGAAAAAATCAGAAAAGTTTGTGATGAACATGGTATCGTTTTCATTGCCGATGAGGTTCAGGCAGGAGCAGGAAGAACAGGGAAGTTTCTTTCTATTGAACACAGCGGAGTGATTCCGGACATGGTAACGATGGCAAAATCGATAGGTTCAGGATTGCCAATTAGCGCCGTAACTGGTAAAGCAGAGATGATGGATGCACCGCATTTAGGAGGTGTTGGAGGAACGTATTCTGGAAGTCCAATTGCTGTAGTGGCAGCACTTGAAACCGTGAAACAAATTAATACACCGGAATTTTTAGCCAAATCGGTTCATGTGGGAGATGCTATTAGAACACGATTAAATACAATGGCAGATAAGTTTTCTTGTATTGGTGATGTTCGTGGAATAGGAGCGATGCTGGTAGTTGAATTTGTAAAAGATAAAAAAACCAAAGAGCCTGATATGGATTTTGCGATGGCAGTAATCAAAAAATCAGTCGCAAATGGATTGATTTTAATCAGAGCAGGATTGTACACCAATTGTATTCGTTTTTTACCTCCAATTGTTATTACTGACGAACAATTGCATGAAGGATTGGATGTAATTGAAAATGCAATCCAAGAAGTATTGAACGAAAGAAAATAATTTAGACGAAAGTCTAAAAGTCGAAAGTCATAAAGACTAATTCGATATTTAAACTTTATGATATTAGACTTTATGACTTTTAAACTGATATATAATGCCAATATTATTACTATGAATCCTGCTTTTGCAAAAGCGGATTCCATGGTAATTAACCATTTGGGAAAAATTGAAGCCATAGGAACGGAAACTGAATTGCGAAATCAATTTGGTTCTTTTTCCAATGAATTTGATTTTAATGGACAAACTGTTGTTCCGGGGTTAAATGATGCGCATATTCATGTTTGGAAAATTGGACATCTTCGTACCTATATGTTGGATGTTCGGGGTGTGAAATCGATTGTGGAATTCAAAAGATTATTAAAAGAGTTTGCCGATAAAAATCCGAATTCCGAATGGATTATGGCTCGTGGAATTAATGAAATGGTACTGGAAGAAAAACGGTTGCCAACCAAAGAAGATTTAGACGAAATTATTTCTGACAGACCTGTTTTTGTAATAAGAACTTGTGCGCACATTGGAATTGCCAATTCAAAAGCCATAGCAATTTCAGAAGTTGATGAAGCTACTGAAGTTCCTTTTGGAGGAGAAATTCGCAAAAATCAAGATGGAAGCCTGCAAGGTATTTTTACCGAAAGAGCTTTGGGATTAATCATGAATAACATTCCTCCATTTACTTTCGAAGAATATAAAAACATGATTCTAGAAGCGCATCAATATTTGTTGACTTTGGGAATTACAAGCGCTACTGATCCGGCTGCGAATGAGGAATTATTGGCGGCTTACATTAAATTGGACCAAGAAGGATTGTTGAAAGTGCGAATGAATGTTTTTCCGCTTCGAATTCCGGATGGTAGTGACGAAATTCAGGTTTTACCGAAATTATATGAATCGGAATTTTTGCAAATAAAAACCGTGAAGTTTTTTTCTGATGGTGGTTTGAGTTCGGCTACTGCGGCATTGAATGTTCCGTATAAAAATACGGACGGATACAAAGGCGTTTTGAGATTGGATTACGATAAGTTTTATCAAACAGCAAAAGAAGCCGTTGAAAAAGGATTTTCGGTTGCCACACATGCCATTGGTCATAAGGCAGTCGATTTGACTTTGAAAGTGTATCGTGATTTGTTCAAAATTGATAATACATTAAAACACAGAATTGAACACGTTGGGTTTTTATCCAATGCAAATATAAAAGATTTTAAACTGATGAATATGACTGCAGCAATGCAACCGATATTCATTTACGAATTGGCAAATAATTTCAAAAGTACTTTGCCAGACGACTTATTAGATGTGGTTTACCCGTGTAAAACGGTTTTGGATAACGGAATAAATTTAGCCTTATCTACCGATGGACCTGTGGTAAAAGAAATAAATCCCTGGGTTAATATGGAAACGGCGGTTACCCGAAAAGCAATGGATGGGTTTGTCATTGGCGAAAGCCAGAAAATAACTTTCGAGCAAGCTTTACGAGCCTATACAGTAGGAAGTGCGATTGCAGATAATTTAGAAAATATAAAAGGAAATCTATCTACAGGGAAATATGCCGATTTTATTGTCTTGAATAAAAATCCATTTAAATTAGACGATGTTTCTACTGTAGAAGTCAATGAAACTTGGGTAGATGGAGAATTAAAATATCGAAAAGAGTAGAGAATTTTACTTTATCAGAGTTTTAAAATATGATAGGGTTATTAAAATAGTAAAAAGATGAGCGCATTAGATGATGAACTAGATTACCAAATATTGAAGCTGCTTCAAAAGGATGGCAGAATGTCATTTACGGAAATTTCTAAAGAAATTAATGTGGCAGTGAGTACTATTAGGCACCGTTACATTAACTTAATTGAAGATGGCACTTTACAAATAATTGGAAGGGTCGATCCTAATAAAATTGGGTTTAATGCATACGCAAGTGTCTTGATTTCGGTTAAACCAAAATCATATATGAAAACCATTTTTGAGGAATTAGCAAAGTTACCCGAAATTAGTTTTTTGGCTTCTGTTTCAGGGGATTATGATATTGAAGCTAATATTATGTGTCGCGATATGGAACATCTAAATGAATTATTAGGCGATAAAATTCATGCGATGGAAGGTGTTTTTGATACGAAAACAAATATGTATATGAAAATTTACAAATTCGCGCAACCCGATTTAGAATTGGCAAAATTATCAAGCAAGCAACATGAATAATACAGACAAATTATACGAAAGAAGAAAAAAAAGTGTTCCAAACGCTTTGGGAATTTTCAATCCGTCCAGCATTCAATCTGCCAAAGGAGCCATTATTATTGATGCCGATGGCAGAGAATTGATTGATTTTGCTGGAGGAATTGGGGTAAATAATGCAGGACACGGTGTGCCAGAAATTATTGAAGCAATCAAAAGTCAAGTAGATAAATTCATTCATGCTTCCTTCAATGTTTCCGTTTACGAACAATATTTAGACTTAACGGAAAAATTGTGTGAGATTTTGCCGCATGGTGAATCTACTAAAGCAATGCTGACGTTATCTGGCGCTGAATCCGTTGAAAATGCCATAAAAATTGCTCGTGCTGTAACCGGAAAAGCAGGAATTATCTGTTATGACGGTTCCTTTCACGGACGTACAATGATGGCAATGACTTTGACATCTAATGTGAAATACAAAGAAGGTGCCGGACCCTATGCGCCTGAAGTATACCGTTTGGAATATCCATATTACAAACCGAGTATGAATGCCCGTATGACCGCAGATGAATTCGATGATTTGATGATTATGAAGTTGCATAAAACTTTTTCATCAACCGTTTCAATGAGTCAAACCGCTGCAATCATTTTGGAATTAGTACAAGGTGAAGGTGGCTTTACGGTTGCTTCTAAAAAATATGTGCAGTATCTACGAAAATTCTGTACAGAAAATAACATTGTCTTGATTTTTGATGAGGTGCAATCCGGTTTTGGTCGTACTGGAAAATGGGCCGCTTATGAGCATTATGGAGTAATTCCAGATTTGTCAACTTGGGCTAAATCTATGGGTGGCGGAATGCCAATTGGTGCTGTTATTGGAAAACAGGAAATTATGGATGCCGTTAAACCGGGACTTATCGGAGGAACGTATTTGGGAAATCCATTGAGTTGTGTGGCTTCATTGGCAAGTATCAATTACATGCAAAAACATAACATCAATGCGGCTGGAGATAAAGTAGGCAAGATAGTTCGAGAAAGATTCAATCAGTTACAGGCAAAATATCCGAAAAACATTACTGATGTTCGTGGATTGGGAGCGATGTTGGCAATCGAATTTTTTAATCCAGAAACTAAAATGCCTGATGGTGATGCCACAAAAGCCATTGTCAATAAATGTTTAGAGAAAGGACTAATCGTAATCACTTCTGGAACGTACGGAAATTGCATCCGAATTTTAAGTCCATTATTTATAGAAGATGAAATTTTAGAAAAAGGCTTGTCAATTTTAGAAGAAACAATACAAGAAATACTATCATGAGAAAGCAATATATTAATGGAGAATGGTGCGACGCAATTGATGGCGCAACTTGGGATTTGCAAAGTCCGGCTACCGAAGAAATAATTGATAAAGTTCCTTTTGGGAATACTGCTGATTGTGCTTTGGCGATTGCAGCCGCTGAAGCTTCTTTCAAAGAATGGAAAAATACAACACCTTATTTTAGAGCTGAATTTCTAAAAAAGGCAGCCAATTATATGCGGACAAATGTGGAGGCTTTCGCCAAGGAAACTTCGCTGGAAACGGGTAAACCAATGCTGGAATCTCGTGGTGAGTGGCAAGTATCTGCTAATCTTTTCGAATGGTTTGCCGAGGAAGGAAAACGCAGTTACGGACGAGTTATTCCGTCTAGCAGAATCGATAAACGTTCGATGGTTATTTATCAGCCATTAGGAGTTGTTGGTGTAATTACAGCTTGGAATTTTCCAGCTTATAATCCTGCTCGTGCCGTTGCGGCTGCTTTGGCTGCTGGATGTAGCGTGGTCATGAGAGGTTCTGAATTTACGCCTTTATCTAGTTTCAATATGGCAAAAGCATTGCACGAAGCCGGAATACCAAAAGGTGTTTTCAATTTGATTAATACTGAGCCAGTTACTACCGGAACTGAAATGATTGAAAATGCTTTATTGAAAAAAATAAGTTTTACGGGAAGCACAAGAGTTGGAAAAATTCTGATGGACGGTGCTTCAAAAACAGCAACTAAATTATCACTTGAATTAGGTGGAAATGCTCCGGTGATTATAGAAAAAGACGTAAATGTTGAAGCAATTGCGCATCAGGCTTTGGTTGCGAAATTGCGAAATTGCGGTCAAGTTTGTGTTGCTCCGCAACGTTTTTATGTGCATTCCTCTATTTTTAACCAATTTGTTTCGATTGTAAAAGAAGATATTTCGCAATTAAAAACAGGAATTAATGGAGGTGATATTGATTTTATTGGACCATTAATTAATAAAAAACAACAGGAACATTCTTTGGAAATGCTCGAAAAAGCAAAAAGCGAAGGAGCAATTGTTCACATTGGAGGAGAAGCTGCTGAGAAAGGATTTTTTGTTCATCCGGCATTGATTGAAGCCAGACAAAATCAGGCTTTTATTAAGACAGAAGCTTTTGGACCCTTGATGATCGTCATCGCTTTCGAAACGAAAGAAGAAGTTCTGGAATGGGCGAATGACACCGAATATGGTTTGGCTTCTTATGTATTTACTAATGATATTAAAACAGCTAATTTCTATGCGGAAAATCTAGAATTTGGAATGGTAGGAGTCAATGAATGGGCTGCTCACGGGACTGAATTGCCCTTTGTTGGAATAAAAAGTAGCGGAGTGGGACACGAGTCCGGTTCCGAAGGGTTAAAAGAATACATGGAATTGAAACTAATTAGTTACGGTAATATGTCATAGATGTTTTAAAGTCGAAAGCCATAAAGTCAAAAATATTATTAGTCTTTCAAATTTTAAATCTTTCAATTATAAATACATGAAAAAAGAAATTTTAGGTAAATACATTTTGCGAACAGCTACTCCTGAATATGCCAAACAAGAAGCTGAACTTCAAAAAATTGTTTTTCCAACTTTGTCTGAAGAAGAGTTGATGACTGAAGCGCAATACATACGTCACATGGAGATTTTTCCTGAAGGACAAATGGTTGTTTTAGATGGCGATAGAGTTATTGCCGCAACAACAACTTTGCTGCAAAATTACCACAAAGGAAATCATACTTTCTTGGAAATTTCGGATAATTTATGGTTGGGAACACACGATCCAAAAGCGGAATGGCTTTACGGATTAGACGTTTCAGTTCATCCGGATTATCAAGGAAAAGGTATTGGTAGAGAAATTTACAATGCACGTCAGGAGGTAGCTAGAGCATTGGGAACCAAAGGACAAATGACCGCAGGAATGCCTATTGGGTTTGATAATGTGAAAGATCAAATGACTATTGCTGAATATTGTGATAAATTAATTAAGGGCGAAATTATCGACCCAACGGTCACGGCGCAAACTAAATGTGGATTCATTTTGGTAGAGCCATTATTTGATTATTTAGATGATCCCCGAAGCGGAAATTGTTCTGTTTTGATGTATTGGCCTTTGGATCCAAATACGAAATTAAGCGATAGCCATTAAAGAGTAATCAGTGTTCAATCGTAATGGAGTTCTGCCAAGGAACCTTAAACTTTAAACAAAAAACAAAATGATATTCAAATCAATAAATCCATTTTCAACAGAAATTATTGCGGAACACGAAGTGTTGACAAATGCACAATTGAATCAAAAATTGGAATTGTCAGAAAGTGCTTTTAAAAATTGGCGGAATACGTCTTTTCAGGAAAGAGCTGATAAAATGAAAAATCTAGCCAATATTCTTCGAGAAAAAAAGGAAGAATTAGGTTTATTGATTACTAATGAAATGGGTAAAATTGTATCCGAAGGAATTAGTGAAGTCGAAAAATCAGCAGGAAATTGTGACTTCTATGCCGAGAATGCAGAGAAAATGCTAAAAGATGAAAAGTACGACACGCCTTTTACAAGTATGTCTGTCTATGACCCGATGGGTGCTATTTTTGCCATTATGCCTTGGAATTATCCTTTTTGGCAAGTATTGCGTTATGCGGCGCCGGCAATTATGGCTGGTAATGTGACACTTTTAAAACATGCTCCAAACGTTATTGGCTGCGCCAAAGCTATTGAAAATGCATTTCTGGAAGCCGGTTTTCCACAAGGTGTTTTCCAACAAATAACCATTGATATTATTCAAGTCGAAAGTGTAATCGCTTCGGATATTGTGCATGGGATTTCGTTGACAGGTAGTGAAATGGCAGGTTCTTCTGTGGCTTCTTTGGCTGGAAAGCACATAAAAAAATCAGTTATGGAGTTGGGAGGTTCAGATGCATTTATAGTTTTGAATGATGCCGATATTGAAAAAGCGGCGACTGTTGCTACCCAATCCAGAATGCTAAATGCAGGTCAGGCTTGTATTTGTGCCAAACGTTTTATCGTTACCGAAAAAGTAGCGGATGAATTTGCGGCTCTTTTTGCCCAAAAAGTACGTGTTTTAAGTCAAGGAAATCCTTTACAAGATGGAATTAATATGGGACCATTAGCCCGATTGGATTTGGCCGAAAAACTAAGCCATCAATTAGAAAAAGCATTGCAACAAGGAGCGAAATTAGTAGTAGGTGGAGAACGTGAAAATTGCAATTTTCAACCAACATTAATTGATTTTGTAGATGCTAACAATATTGCTTTTCAAGAGGAAACTTTTGGACCATTAGCAACAATAATTAGAGCCAAAGATGAAAATGATGCTATCGAAATTGCCAATAACCATAGATACGGTCTAGCATCAGCAATATGGACAGAAGATCGTGAAAATGCATACCGATTGGCACGAAAAATTGAGGCCGGAAATGTTTTTATAAATTCTTTGGTTCGTTCTGATCCCAGAATTCCCTTTGGAGGAACAAAAAAATCAGGGTACGGAAGAGAGTTGTCTGAAATTGGAATTAAAGAATTTATGAATATGAAATCAGTGATTATCGAATAATTTTAAAATTGAATTAACCAACCAAAAAACCAACCAAATATGAAAAAAGTAGTAATCATTTTAGCTTTTATGCTAACCAGTACAGTGACATTTGCTCAGGAAATTGTTTCAGACACTTCAAAAGTGGAGAAAAAGTGGGATATAAATCTCGATATCGCCAGCCGATACATTTGGAGAGGACAATCTTGGGGAGGTAATTATCCAGTAGCACAATTGTATGGTAATTATAATGTAAATGATAAGTTTTCCGTTGGATTTTGGACCACACATAATTTTAAAAAAGCATATTATGATGCCAATGGAGCATCAAAAGGATACCAAGAATTGGATTTGATTTTAAATTATGCTGTGTCTGATTTTTTGACAGTTTCGGTGCAAGATTATTATTGGCCTTCCACAGACAAACAAGAAGGGGTTTCTAATGATTTTTTTAATTTTGGAAACGATGGGTCACAATCTATTGATTTACAGTTTTTATTTGATTTTTCTGAAAAAGGAGTGCCTATTTGGTTTACTCTAAGTACTTTGGTTGCCGGGAATGATTTTCGATATAAAGATGATAATGATGTGAAAGGGAAGCAAAATTTCACGACTTATGTAGAGTTGGGATATAAGATAGAAGCTCCTTTGGGATTAAGTGTTTCTCCAGTTGTGGGTGCGGTTCTTAATAATAAGGCGGGGTATTATTCTTATGCTGATTATGATAAGCCATCTTTTGTAAATCTAGGATGTAAAGTATCAAAAGAAATTAAATTAAACAAAAGTATTACGATGCCCATTTGGTTGAATTATACCTACAATGCCGCTTCAAATAAGGCTAATTTAGAACCATTTGGGAAGCAGTTTTTGGTGGCAGGAGTTACTTTTTCATATTAATAAAGAAAAATATTTACATAAAAAAAGAGGTTGTCTTGTTATAAAGACAGCCTCTTTTTTTTGGTTTATTTATCCTCTTTGTTAAAAGATCTAATAGGTGTAGCTTATCGCTGTTAAATACTCGTTTTTACTTGATACAATTACAAAAAAGGGATTTCCTTTAAAAGCTGCTTTTTCTTTTAATCGTCGTTCGCCTCGTTCTTGTGTAGATAGATTAGATTCTCCTTTGATTTTAGGTGTAAAGACACGGATGGTCTCTAATTTTTTTAGACCAATAGTTTCTGTTTCTCTCAAAATAATTACTTTTTTGTAGTCGGCTCTTTTTGTTATATCAATTTTTTGGGATGCGATAAAATGTGATTTGTTTGATTTGTCATTTAATTGTGCAACAGCATATTTGCTTATTTTTTTTTCTTCAGAACTTTCAGGAAAGGTATAATAAATCAAATTATTTTCAATTTTAATAAAATTTACATTTATTTTCTCGTCGTTATGCTTTATGATTTGATGTGTTTGTGCCTGTAAATACGCTGTAAAGAACAGCAGTACCAGGGAAAGTGATATTTTCATTTTTGGATGATTTTTTGTTTCTGAAATAATGCCTTTTAGGAGTTGTCTCTTAGAAAAGGGTCTTTGTGTAGCATTGCAAACGGAAATGGTGATAACTCCGGAGGTGGAGTTGGAATGTTAGATTGGTAATCTTCGAATTTTAATAAATAAGTAAAATTATTTTTTTGTTTGAAAAGATGAGGGAATGCTATAAAATTTGATTCGTTGAAAGTTTCGGTAGCGGATAGGTATGTATAATCATCTTCTAGGTTAGTTTCATCGTCAATGTTTTTGTTTAATTCAGAAAAAGTCTGTTTCTCATTTTCGATAAGAAATGCCAGTTTCTGACTGATCAAGATAAATGAAAAGATCGTCAACAATTGTATAAAACTGAATTTAATTATTCTATAACTCATATTGTCAAATTTAAAAAAAGTAAATCTAATTAGCAAATCTAGGGAAGGTGTGGATTAATCGTTTTTATAGTTTCGGTTAATGTATATAGGATGTTTTTGTTGCATTTTTAAGTGAAATTTATTTTTTATAAAATTTATATTTTTGTTTGCACCCTATTTTATATATGGTATATTTTATTTTAAATATTATTTACTTTAATAAAAAGTATTTTTTATTCATTTTTATTTTTTATACTATGTTTTTTAAGGGGTATTTTAAAAAAAGTATTATTATTGATTAATTTAAATTATTCGTTTAAAATAAGAAATAATTATTATTAGGAAGCTATTTTTTGATATCGATAATTCTTATCCAAATTTTAAAAAAAAGAATTGATGAGAAAAAAAAGTTAATAATTTCGCTTCAGAACAATAGCGAATCGGTCTATTTTTAGTAAGAATTAATCTATTTAAAATTGATGAAATTTGTTTAAAACAGCAATTTAACTTATTTGTTTTATTCAAAATGAAAACTAAAAACCAACCATATTATTAACTAAAAACCAAATTATTCATGAAGAAATTAACAACCATTTTAGCGGTTTTATGTGCATCTGGATTTGCTTTTGCACAAGACACACCAGTACCAGCGACTACTTTTAGAGGATCGGCTGATATGTATTATAAATATGATTTTGCGGACTTAGTAGGAAACGGAAAAACAAGTTTTACTAATTCACATAACTCATTTGAGCTTGGAATGGTTTCTATTGCTGCATCTCATAAAATGGGGAAAGCTTCTGTATTTGTGGATTTGGGATTTGGAAATAGAGCTAAAGAATTTACATATAATGATACTGGCAGTTCATTTATGATTAAACAATTAAATTTCACTTATGAAATTTCAGATAAATTTAAAATTACAGCAGGTAGCTTTGGCACTCACATAGGATATGAACTATTGGATGCTGTGGATAATAAAAACTACAGTATGTCTTATGCCTTTACAAACGGACCATTTTTTAATACTGGTGTAAAAGCGCAATATACTTCAGGAAAAGTTAGTTTTATGGCCGGGGTAACAAATCCAACAGATTTTAAAACAGCGATTGAAGCGGGGTCAACTCAAAAAACTTTAATCGGACAAATAGCATATATTGGGGATACAGGAAGTATCTATTTTAATGCAACTTCTGGCAGCTCAAATCCTGCAACTACTGTAAACAAAACACAATTTGATGTAGTAGCGTCAAAAAAGATTTCTGATAAATTCTCTTTAGGATTTAATGGGACTTATGCTTTAATAAATGATGATATGAGAAGTGCAAATGATGAAAAATGGTTTGCTTTAATAGGATATGCAGCCTACGCTCCAAAAAATAATCTTAGTTTAGCGTACAGATTGGAATATTTTGATGCAACGAATGCTGCTGTAACACTATCTGCTTTAGGTGGGTCTAGAATTATAGGAAACACACTTTCATTGAACTACAAAGTTGGAAATTTAACAATCATTCCTGAGGTTAGAGTTGATTTGTCATCGGAAGATGTATTTATAGATCGCAATTCAAGTCCATCAAGTTCTAACGCTTATGTTTTGTTAGGAACAGCGTACCGTTTTTAATTAAATTATACAAAGGCAATATTTTTTTTTGCTGTCAAGATGCTTCTTCAGTATTTTGGCAGCTTTTTTTTATTGGGGGGACTTAATCAAGATTTTTTTTAAGTGCTGAAGTTACGTATAAGGTCACACGGAGCCTTTTCCCAAACTAGAAGTGTCCATTAGTTAGGATTTTGTTGTTTTGTAATCGTATTACTTAGATTTGGAAGGTTTTAAATATTCTTTTAAACTAATAAATTATTGTTTCTTGTATATCGAGTAAATAATATTCTTAGTATTTTCATCGACTGCATCATTTACATCAGACTGAATATAATGCAACTTAAAAGCTGTAACAGCCGCAGAAAGGTTTTTTGTATCGTAACCAATAATTCGCAATCCTTGTTCAATATTAAAGTCTAAAGGTGCCATTTCTACTATTTCATCAGTCCAGATACCAAATCCTTTTTCGGCTAAAATTTTCCATGGAAAATATGCGCTAGGATCTTTTTTTCTGGTAGGTGCAATGTCAGAATGTCCAATAATATTTTGAGTTGGAATGTTGTAATCTTTTTTTAATTTAGTCAAAAGGGCTATCAAACTATTAATTTGTGCGTCAGAAAAAACTTCGGTTCCATTGTTGTCTAGCTCAATTCCGATTGATGCAGAATTGATATCGGTATTTTTACCCCAGGATCCAGTTCCTCCATGCCATGCTCTTAGATAGTCGTTCAACATTTGTATCACTCTGCCATCATCACCAATTACATAATGGGCACTGACTTGCGTACTTGCTAAAGTGAATGTTTTTATAGTTTGTTGTAAAGAATCTTGTGCTGTATGATGAATGATAATAAAGTTAGGTTTTCTTAAGTTAAAATTCACGGTGCTAATCCACTCTGTATTTACACCATTTTTCAAAATAGTAAGCCTAGTTCTTGAAATCGAATCTTTGACATTATGCAGTTGATTGGTAAATAAAGTATCGATTGTGATTTTATAATTATTAACCAATGGTAAAGAAATAGATTGCTTGCTTGAAATCGTTTCTTTTAATGTATTAAGTTTTGTATTGTATATTTTCTCACTGGCCTTGTAAGGATTTGTTGCACAAGACGTGATAACGATAATTAAAATCAGAAAGTAAAAAGAATTCTTCATGTTTTTTTATAATTACATTTCTTTGTTCCAAAAAAAGGGGTTAATTATTTTTTCTTGGATTTTTTTGGATTTTTACTTTCCTCTGAAAATATTTTATACTTTTCTTTTTGATCTTCATTTAATAATTCAATAACTTTTCGTTCCATATTTTCTGAAAGTATTTGAAGGTCTTTCATCTGATCGCTTTGATTCGTTTCTTGTTTCAAAATAACACCTTGTCGTTTGATGCTTTCTAACAAGATATTTGAGATGGCAATTTCCTGAAGCTCATCTAGACTTACCGCCGGTTTTAGTTTAAGCATTATTTTGCCTATCGTTTCTTCGGCAGGAATTTCTCTTGGTTTATCATGACTTCTGTCCTGACTCATTCCGCTATTCATTCGGCCACTATTACCATAACCATTACCTCCGTAACCTCCGCCTCCATATCCATTGTTTCCGTATTGCGCAGAAACCGTTTGAATTGATAATAACACAACAATACTTATTACTGACGGTTTAACTATTTTCATATTGAATATTTTATAAAGGTTGGGGGGATGTGAATTAGAAATCTAAGCAGGTTCTCCGTACAAATCAAATTCAGTAGCTTCGATAATTTTTATCATAACAAACTCTCCAGTTTTTACATAATGCTTGGATGCGTCAATAAGTACTTCGTTATCAACATCAGGACTGTCAAATTCAGTTCGGCCTACAAAATGTCCGCCTTCTTTTCTGTCAATAATACATTTGAAAACTTGACCTACTTTTTCTTGGTTTAAATCCCAGGAAATTTGAGATTGCAATTCCATTATTTCGTTGGCACGCTCTTGTTTTACAGTATCAGGGACATCATCTTCCAGTAGGTATGCATGTGTGTTTTCTTCGTGAGAATAGGCAAAACAACCCATTCTGTCAAATTTCATTTCTTGAACGAAATCTTTTAAAATATTAAAATCTTCTT
Organism: Flavobacterium fructosi; assembly: GCF_042787335.1. Classification (NCBI taxonomy): domain Bacteria; kingdom Pseudomonadati; phylum Bacteroidota; class Flavobacteriia; order Flavobacteriales; family Flavobacteriaceae; genus Flavobacterium; species Flavobacterium fructosi. Next base: position 159,943 of record NZ_JBHZQA010000003.1, read on the forward strand.
GCGTTTCTCCAGGATATCCCACAATCAAAGTTGTACGAATTGCCATCCCGGGAACTGCTTCACGGAAATCTTTCAATAATTTTGTTGTTTTTGCCTGAGTTGTTCCTCTTCTCATTGACTTCAAGATAGAATCTGAAATATGTTGCAAAGGAATGTCGATGTAGTTACAAATTTTAGGTTCGCGTTTCATGATCTCCAAAACGTCCATAGGAAAACCAGTAGGGAAGGCGTAGTGCAAACGAATCCATTCGATTCCTTCTACTTTTACTAATGCTTCCAGTAATTCTCCAAGATTACGTTTTTTGTATAAATCAAGACCGTAGTAAGTCAAATCCTGAGCAATCAAAATTAGTTCTTTAACTCCGTTTTTAGCTAAACCTTCTGCTTCTTTTACTAATTTTTCAATAGTTTGAGAAACATTTTTTCCTCGCATTAATGGGATTGCACAAAAACTGCATGGTCTGTCACAACCTTCAGAAATTTTTAAATAGGCGTAATTTTTTGGCGTTGTTGTTAAGCGCTCTCCTAATAATTCATGTTTATAATCGGCTCCTAATGCTTTCAATAATTGCGGTAACTCTGTCGTACCAAAAAACTGATCCACATTTGGAATTTCTTTTTCTAAATCAGGTCTGTAGCGTTCTGAAAGACATCCAGTAACGAAAACCTTATCTACTAAACCTCTTTCTTTTTTGTCTGCATATTCGAGAATCATATTTACTGATTCTGCCTTAGCATTATCGATAAATCCACAAGTATTTATTACAATAATGTTTCCTTCACTTTCGGCTGGCGCTTCATGTTCAACATCTTTGCCGCTGGCACGCAGTTGACCCATAAGCACTTCACTATCATATACATTTTTTGAACACCCAAGAGTGATCACATTGATTTTATTCTTTTTTAAGGACTTCGTTCTCATAGTATTATATTCCCGATAATTTAGGAAGTTTGCAAAATTACGATTTTTTATTCAAACTGAACTTGTTTCCGTTTCTTTTCAAGTGTTTCATGGAGCTATTCCTGCTATCCGTTGCAATCTCCCGAAAAAAAAAATCGGGAGGATTTCCACTTTTATCAGGGCTAAAAAAAATCCGTTTTCTGATAACGAAACAGATTTTCTATAGCGCTTTTTAGATATTACAATTCAAATAATAAAGTCAAAGAGACATTGTTATTGATAGTTTTAATATTTGCACCGTCTGTGAAACCCTGATTGAAAAAGCCTTGATGTGAACTTCTTTTTGCAGTTGAATAAGCCAAATCGACTTTGGTTGAACCAAAATTATACCCTAAACCACCGGAATAACCAGTCAAATCACCTACAGTTGTTTTGTTTTTATAAGGACTTTGTTCGTATCTATAACCCGCTCTTAAACTCAACTTCTCAATTTTGTATTCAGCACCCAATCTCACCTCGCTGGTTTTATCCAAAACAGAACTCATATAATTGTTGACACTATTAAAATACGAATCATTTTCAGGTTGAAATTTCGTGTTGCTGTAATTTTTCATGGCATAATCAATACTGATTAATCCAGATTTTCCAAAAACATAAGCAAAACTTCCAGTCAATTTGCTTGGTGTTTGTAGTTTATATGGTGCATAAACATTTGTGACTTGAGGATCTACAACATCATTGGTATCTGTTTGATTTGCTGCACTGCTTACGGCAACAAGTTTTTGAGAAAATTCATCACTCAAATGATACCAAGTTGATGATTCATAAGCCAGTCCCAAGCGAACTTCGGTAGTAACTTTTGCAATAGCGCCCACTTGAAATGAAAATCCAGTTCCGTAAGTGTACAATTCATTATCAAAACGTAATTTCGTTATTGTGTAATCAGCAGTCAATGGAGCACTATTGTCTTCATAAAAACTAGTAGATTGTCTGTAATCTGTAAAATGAGAGTTTAGGTTCAGTCCTATATATAGTTTGTCTTTGTACGATGTAGCGGCATTAAAAGATAGTTTTCCATTGTAACCGTTTGTTGTTACTGTATTTTCATGATAGTAATTTCCTCCAGCAGGAACATTTGTTGTGTATTGGGTATTGTTGTTATTATTAGGATCGACTGGATTTATGATATACCCTTGATATCCTAAAAACCCTTGCTGCGCTCCGTTATCTAAACTTCTATAACTAGAGTCTCTAAGTTTGCTTAAAGGTATTCCATCGGCATAACTCAAAAAATAATCATCAATTGAGTTGGTTGGATTGGTTCCGGCTGAAAATAATGAATTAGTGTAATTGTTCACATTGTCATAATTCACAGCCAATGAAAACTTTTTCCAATCGCTGTTTGAGTTTCCATTTCTAAAAACAAAAACACCGCCCGCTTGATTTAAATCAAAGGAGTTATCCTTCTCAGTAGTTGTTGTGCCAAAATAATTTGAATTATTTTTTGTGTTATAACTACTTAAAGTTACCGCAATCTGATTATTTGAAAAAACGGCAGAACCGGCAGGATTTATATTCAAAGAGGATAAATCACCGCCTAGAGCTCCGAAAGCGCCTCCCAAAGCTCTAAAGCGGGCGGTACCATTCAAGTTATCTTGTGCATATCGCATGGCATCTGTTATTTCTTGTGCTTGAGCTACAGTAAAAGTGAAGCCAGTTAGTAATAGGAATAAAATTTTTTTCATTTTATATCAGCTTAAATTTGTTTTGTTTTGTTCAATCTAAAGTAAAAATTATCTTCTTCTTCCTCCGCCTCCAGATGATCTTCCACCATCATTGCTGCTGCTGCCAGAGTTTGAAGGGCTATATGATCTTGAGGATGAATTAGAGTCGTTTCTAGGGCTTGGTGTGTAGGTTCTGGTATTGGAGTTGCTATCACTGCGAGAGTTTGTTGTACTTGATCTTCTGCTGGGCGTATAGCTAGAATTGTTTTGATTTTGAAATTGGTTTCTAGAAAACGTAGGACTTGTTCTAGTGTCGTTGTAAGTAGAATTTTTATAGTTTCCTCCTCTAGTGCCATTTACTTGGTTTTGAGAATAATCTGTAGAACTTCGGTTGTTATAGTTTCGAGTGCTATTTATATTGTTCGAATAATTAGAGCCTCTTCTACTCGGGTTGTAAGAATAATTGTTATTGTTGTAATATCCAGATGAATATCCTCCACCATAATAAGGATATCCATAATTTGAGTATCCAAATCCAAACCCATAATAAGGAAATCCCCAGCCGAAACTAGAATAACCATATCCATAAGGATAACCATAACCGAAATTTGAATAGTCATATCCATAAGGATAGCCATAACCGAAATTTGAATATCCATATCCATAAGGCGAGCCATATCCATATCCTAACGAAACACCCCATTGATTTGGATAGATATTTATATCAGCTTTTTGATAATTATTTCCCCAATCGCTGTAGCCGGAACCAGTTTGTTGATCGCTTTGATTTGAATCATTGTAACTATCAATATCAGTGAAAATTTGAGTAGACTGATTGTCTTTTTGCAAAGAACTAAAATAATCCTTGTACCGATTGTTTGCGCCAACTTGAGGCTCTCTTTGAATATTTTCAGTCTCAGTAGTTCCATATATACCGTCTCTATTGTAATAAGAACTGTTTTGATAGGAGCCACAAGAGGATAAGAAAATGATCAAAAACCCAATAATATAATAAATTGATGCATTTCTGAAGAAAAAAGTACTAGTTTTCATATCTATGGGGTTTTTTATTGTTGGACACTACAAAAATAGTTAGTTTTGCGGAACTATTTAGTTAAAATAATTAAAACAAAATTTGTGCCAAACTATTCAATATGAGTAAGAACTTAACTACAAGATCAGAAGATTATTCAAAATGGTATAACGAGCTGGTTGTGAAGGCTGATCTAGCCGAAAATTCAGGTGTAAGAGGTTGCATGGTAATCAAGCCTTACGGTTATGCAATTTGGGAGAAAATGCAAGCGGAGTTGGATCGAATGTTTAAAGAAACAGGTCATCAAAACGCCTATTTTCCTTTATTTGTTCCAAAAAGCATGTTTGAAGCAGAAGAGAAAAATGCTGAAGGATTTGCAAAAGAATGTGCGATTGTTACTCATTATAGATTAAAGAACGACCCTGATAGGCCTGGTAAGCTTATGGTTGATCCTAATGCGAAGCTGGAAGAAGAATTAATCGTTCGTCCAACGAGTGAAGCTATTATTTGGTCAACATACAAAGGATGGGTTCAGTCTTATAGAGATTTACCGTTGTTAATTAACCAATGGGCAAATGTTGTTCGATGGGAAATGAGAACCAGATTATTTTTACGTACCGCTGAATTTTTGTGGCAAGAAGGGCACACAGCTCATGCTACAAAAGCAGAGGCTGTTGAAGAATCTGAAAAAATGATGAATGTTTATGCTGATTTTGCCGAGAATTTCATGGCAATTCCAGTTATAAAAGGAATAAAAACGGAAACAGAACGTTTTGCAGGAGCTGAAGAGACCTATTGTATCGAAGCCTTAATGCAGGACGGAAAAGCACTGCAAGCTGGAACATCTCATTTTTTAGGCCAGAACTTTGCAAAAGCATTTGATGTTAAATTTGCTAATGCCGAAGGAAAGCAAGAACATGTTTGGGGAACTTCTTGGGGCGTTTCAACTCGCTTGATGGGCGCTCTGGTAATGACGCATTCTGATGATCAAGGGTTGGTTTTACCTCCTAATTTGGCGCCGATTCAAGTGGTAGTGGTTCCTATATATAAAACAGACGAACAACTAGAAGCCATCACGGCCGAAGTAGAGGTTTTGGTAAAAGCATTTAAGAAATTGAATATTTCTGTGAAATATGACAATAGAACAACTCAAAAACCAGGGTTTAAATTTGCAGAATGGGAATTAAAAGGTGTTCCTGTTAGAATTGCGGTAGGTCCTAAAGATTTAGAAAATGGAACTTTTGAAGTTGCACGAAGAGATACATTATCAAAAGAAATTATTTCAAAAGAAGGAATTACGACTTATATCAGCGATTTGTTAGAACAAATTCAAAAAGAATTGTTCGAAAAAGCATTGAATTATCGAAATACACACATTACCGAAGTAAATAGTTTTGATGAATTTAAACAAGTTTTGGACGCTAAAGGAGGCTTTGTATCAGCTCATTGGGATGGAACTGCAGCTACTGAAGAGAAGATTAAAGACTTGACTAAAGCGACCATCAGATGTATTCCTTTAGACAGAGTAGAAGAGACGGGAAGCTGTGTATTTACTGGTGGTGAGTCTATAGGGAGAGTGTTGTTTGCGAAGGCATATTAAAAAAAAATAAATTTTTTCGCGTCTACTATTGTACGTTTCAAAAATAGTTGTATTTTTGCATCCGCATTAGAGAAGCAGGGCCCGTTCGTCTATCGGTTAGGACGCATGGTTTTCATCCATGTAAGAGCGGTTCGATTCCGCTACGGGCTACTATTTTTCTGCATGTTATAGTTATCCTGAACTTAGAAGGAAAAATGGCCCGTTCGTCTATCGGTTAGGACGCATGGTTTTCATCCATGTAAGAGCGGTTCGATTCCGCTACGGGCTACAAATTCAATTGTAAGATTGAAATAACTTAGGAGGATAAGGTCCGTTCGTCTAGGGGTTAGGACGCCAAGATTTCGTCTTGGTAACAGGGGTTCGATTCCCTTACGGACTACAAAAAAAATAGTAAAAGATAAAAAAGCAATAAAATGGCAAATCATAAATCAGCTCTAAAAAGAATTAGAAGTAACGAAAAGAGAAGAGTATTAAACAGATACCAACACAAAACTACTCGTAATGCAATTAAAGCATTAAGAATAGCTACTGATAAAGTAGATGCTACTTCTAAATTGTCAAATGTAATATCTATGATTGATAAATTAGCTAAGAAAAATATCATTCATGATAACAAAGCTTCTAATTTAAAATCTAAATTAACGAAACACGTTGCTAAATTGTAATTAATATAATTTATCTACATATAAAAAAAGCTCCCATATATTGGGAGCTTTTTTTATACAGTGTTTTTAGATTTTATTTTTTAGGTAACACTTACAGCAAATGTTCTAGGCTAAAAAGAATCAATAGTACTAGCTTTTAGATTTTATTTTTTAAGTATTCAAGCATGGTTAAGGTGATAGGTTTCGATAGGAAATCAATAACCATAGGGTAGGTTTTTGACTTTTCTCGGTCCTCGGGGTCTACAGTTGAGGAAAGAATGATAATCTTTATATCTTTAAATTCAGAGAATGCTTCGCTTTTAAAATAATCCAGAAATTCCCAACCTCCCATAATTGGCATATTTAGATCCAAAAAAATTAATTGTGGATGTCTTTTTAATTGATTTTCAGTGTTAGTATATTTTAAAGTGTTAAAGTAATGAAGAGCTTCTTCTCCATTTTGTGCCGTGATAATTTCATTTGAAAAGGAAGCTTTAATGATCACTTTTTCGCATAACATAAGTGTTATAAGATCGTCATCAATGCATAAAATTTGGTCTAACATTATTGTTTATTTTTAAATGTTAATGTGAATGAAGTTCCTTTGTTTACTTCGCTCTCAATGCTAATAGTTCCTCCCATGGTTTCAACTTGGGATTTGACTAAATATAATCCTAATCCTTTACTGTCAGGATAATTGTGAAATCTTTGATAGAGTCCAAATACTTTATCTCGATTTCTTTCTAAATCAATTCCAATTCCATTGTCTTGAAATGTTAAGTAAACGATATCGTCAACTTCGCTAGCATTTATTGTTATTTTTAACTGTCTGTTTTCGGATTTGTATTTTATGGCATTTGTTAGTAGGTTTAGCATAATGCTTTCTATGTACGCTTTGTTAGTGTTTAAAACAGAAACTTTTTCGAAATTAAGTTTAATTATCGGTTTGTATAATTCTATTTGAAAACTTAATTGATTAAAAACGTTTTTAAAAATTTCTTTTAAGAGTAAAGCTTCTTTTTGAATAGACGGATTGTCTTTAATGATAATTACTTTTACTAAGTCGTTAACGGTGTCGTTTAGTAAATGAGTTGATTTACTAAAGCCATTTATAATTTCCTTTAATTCTTGATTTTCTATTGGTATGTCTTCGATTAAGTTTAAAAGTCCGGTTAAATTAGACAATGGGGCTCTGAGGTTATGTGAAGTAATGTAAGAAAACTGTTTTAAGTCTTTATTGTTTTGCGTTAATTCTCTGATAAGCTGTTCTTTTTCTTTTTCCTGTTTTTTTTCCTCCGAAACATCTCGTTGTATTGATATCCAATGTGAAAGTTCGTTTTCTGTATTGTAGATTGGAATCATGGAGAAACGCACCCAATATTCTTCTTTATTTTTTTTATAACTAATGGTTTCAATTAGGCATTCTTGTTTCTTTTTTAAAGCATCAATTAATTTTCTATATTCTTCTTTATCAGAATTAGGACCTTTAAAAATATTTGGAGTTTTTCCAATAATTTCATCTGTATGATAACCAGACATTACGGAAAAGGCCGGATTGACATATATTATTTTGGGAATTTCAGAATTTTTAAAATTTGGTTCCGTAATAATTATGGAATCTTTGGACTGTGTAATGACGGTTTCTAATAATTTAAGGCGTTGTTCTTCTTCTTTTTGTTTTGTGATATCCTGGATTGCACCAATCATTCTTACTGCTTTTCCTTCTTCATCTTTTAAAAGGAAACCTTTATCTAAAACGTATTTATAACTTCCATTAGCACATTTAAAGCGATATTGATCTTGCCAATTCTCCGTTTTTTGTTCTATAAATGAATATAATTTAATCGACATCTTTATACTGTCTTCAGGATGTATTTTTTCAAACCACCAAGTGGAACTACTGCCAACTTCCTCTTGTGTATATCCGAAAATCACTTCTATTCCTTTATTCCAATTAAAATTGTCTTCTTGTATTTTCCAGTCCCATATGGTGTCACTTGTTGCTTTTGCTACGATATCATATTTTTCATTTGACTCTTTAATTTCTTCATTTGTCTTCTTGAGTTTTTCGACAATTGAGGCGTTTTGATTGTCGTTTTTTGATAAAATTAATTTGTAAGCTATTCCTGTTAAAATTATAAACAGCAAATCTTTTACGAAATTATAGTTTTGATAGCTAGTGTTGTAAATGAATTTTTGAAGTAATTTATGGCAAATAATGGCCAAAAATAACGAGATAAGGATATAGATTATAATTATTTGATTGGTTTTGTTTTTCATTACTCAAATATATAGAAATAATGTTAAAATACTAAATAACATTTGAACTTATTTTGTCTCTTTTTGCTACTTTATTTTTAATGTAATACGTTAACAATATGTAAACTATTGCATAAATATTTTTTATATCAAAATAAAGTGTACCTTTGCACCCATTAAAAATCACAGATGGAATCTATTAGAAACATTGCAATTATTGCCCACGTCGATCACGGTAAAACAACTTTGGTTGATAAAATTATGTATCACTGTCAGTTATTTCGTGACAACGAAAACACAGGTGACTTAATCCTTGATAACAACGACTTAGAGCGTGAAAGAGGTATTACTATTACTTCAAAAAATGTTTCTGTAGTATACAAAGGAACAAAAATCAACATTATCGATACTCCTGGTCACGCCGATTTTGGTGGTGAAGTAGAGCGTGTATTGAACATGGCTGATGGAGTTTGTTTACTTGTGGATGCATTTGAAGGCCCAATGCCTCAAACTCGTTTTGTATTACAAAAAGCACTAGATCTTGGTTTGAAACCATGCGTTGTTATTAATAAAGTAGATAAAGAAAACTGTACTCCTGAAGAAGTTCATGAGAAAGTTTTTGACTTAATGTTCGAATTAGGAGCAGAAGAATGGCAATTAGATTTCCCAACTGTCTATGGTTCAGCTAAAAATAACTGGATGTCTGACCATTGGGAAAACGTAACTGATAATGTTGAAGCATTATTGGATATGGTTATTGCTAATGTACCAGCTCCAAAAGTTTCTGAAGGAACACCACAAATGTTGATTACTTCATTAGACTTCTCCGCTTTTACAGGTCGTATTGCTATTGGTCGTCTTGAAAGAGGTGTATTGAAAGAAGGTATGCCAATCTCATTAGTAAAAAGAGACGGTACAATAATGAAATCTAGAATTAAAGAACTTCATACTTTTGAAGGACTTGGTCGCAAAAAAGTACAAGAAGTAATTGCTGGAGATATTTGTGCAATTATTGGTGTTGAAGGATTTGAAATTGGAGATACTATCGCTGATTTTGAAAACCCAGAGGCATTGAAAACAATTGACATTGATGAGCCTACTATGAGTATGTTGTTTACAATTAATGACTCTCCTTTCTTTGGTAAAGAGGGTAAATTTGTAACTTCTCGTCATATTAGAGATCGTTTGACAAAAGAATTAGAGAAAAACTTAGCAATGAAATTGGGTGAAACTGATTCAGCTGATAAGTTCATGGTTTTTGGACGTGGAGTACTTCACTTATCTGTTCTTATTGAAACAATGAGAAGAGAAGGGTATGAGTTACAAATTGGTCAACCACAAGTTATTATTAAAGAAATTGATGGTAAAAAATGTGAGCCAATTGAGGAATTGACAATCGATTTGCCAGAAAATCTTTCAGGTAGAGCAGTAGAATTCGTTACAATGCGTAAAGGAGAAATGCTTTCTATGGAAACTAAAGGGGAACGTATGATTGTAAAATTTAATATTCCATCTCGTGGAATTATTGGATTGCGTAATCAATTACTTACTGCAACAGCTGGGGAGGCTATTATGGCACACCGTTTTATTGGATATGAGCCTTACAAAGGAGAAATTGCGGGACGTAACAAAGGTTCATTGATTTCTATGGAGAAAGGAAAAGCTATTCCTTATTCTATCGATAAATTGCAAGATCGTGGTAAATTTTTTGTTGAACCAAATGCCGAAATTTACGAAGGTCAGGTAATTGGAGAAAACTCTCGTGCAGATGATATGTGTGTAAACGTAACTAAAGAGAAAAAACAATCTAACGTTCGTTCTTCTGGAAATGATGAAAAAGCAAGAATTATCCCTCCGATTATTTTCTCATTAGAGGAAGCTTTAGAATACATTCAAAAAGATGAATATGTAGAGGTTACACCAAAATCTATTCGTTTGAGAAAAATCTATTTGACTGAAACTGATAGAAAAAGATTTAAAATTTAATTTTATATTTTTATAAAAGAAAAGCCATTCGCAAGAATGGCTTTTTTTATGGCTTTATTTTTTACTATTTTATTTTTGTAAATTTTTATTTTATGCTAAAAAAAGAGTGAAAGTATGGAAGGGTATAGGTGTTTTTTACTTTGAATCTGATTATCTTTTTAAACTAAAATGTCCTTTCGCTTCTCGGCCGTCTTCTAATTTTATGATGAACCAATAATCATCGGAAGGCATAGTTGCTTTATTATAGATTCCGTCCCAACCTTGACTTGAAGGGGATAATTGTCTCAGTAATTTTCCGTATCGGTCAAAAATAGATATAACCGCATTCTTATAAATAATTGAACTTATTCCTTTTAAGTTCCAATAATCGTTGTAACCGTCACCGTTTGGTGTGAAAAATTTAGGGGCATCTAATACTGAAAAACTTTTCGATCTTTGACCACATCCATTTTTGTTTTCTACAACTAATTCATGAAAACCACCTGGTACGTTTTCAAAAATTGGTGAACTTTGAAAAGAAGTTTCGGTTCCGTTTTGAAAATGTATCTTATATCTGTAATCTTCTGAATTAGCTACTTCAATTATCACTTGGTTGACAGGCTGTAAGTCTTGGATTATAATATTATTTATTTTTGCTAAATATGATAGTGTTACTATGCATTTTCGCGTTGTGATGCAACCAGATTTGTTTTTTAATACTACGCTATATTCTCCTTCTTTATTGACCGATATCGTGGGGCTAGTTTGGCCAGTTGACCACAGATAAGTAAAGTCACTTTCGGTTGATGGTGCTAGAAGTCTGGCATCTAATTGTAAAAAAGGATTTGTAGCTCCCTCACATAGAATTTTATTTTCTAAATTATTTACTTTTGGTGTTGGTTCTGCAATAATTTCAAAATGTCCCATTCCATAACAGCCTTCATCATTTTCAGCTCTAATGTATATTGTTTTTGAAACTGAAGAATATTGTTCTGCGAGTTCATTAATGCCCAATGATGCATCGGATTCTTTGGCATAAAAAAACAAACGTACATCGGGAGGTAAATTCAATTCGGTTTTTATTAGATCTTTTTTTTGTTTTAAATTAAACAAACCTTTTCCACTACCAAGATCACATTCATGCATTGCTTCAGGTAATAAAAGAACACTTTTATTGGCATGTAACACTACTGATCCAATACTGTAGCAAGATGAGTTGGGTTGAGTTACTTTTGCAAATAAAATCTCGTTGGGAATACTGTTTCGGTACTTTAGGGGTATTGATGAGGAATTTGTAATGTCATTATCTGCATCACTTTTACTATGGTAATAATAGACCTCGTACTCTTTTTGGCCTAAGCTAATAGGTTCATTGGCGAGAGCTAAATTAAACATTGTTAGACCATCTGTAGATAAGCTGTCTTGTGTATCGCATTGAATTAATTTATAAGTCGTTGCAAGTATTTTGGGAACATCATATATGGTAATTATTTTTTCCAGGGGCTCCCTATCCTCCCCATTTACAGTTTTTATTAAACTTACTTTATAATCGCCAGTTTTTGCATATGTATGATATGCATCTCGGTCTTTGGAAGTTGAACCGTCGCCAAAATCCCAAAGAACAGCATCTATATTTTCGACAGAATTGATGTGAAAATGTGTAGCCTGTCCTAAACAATTGAATTCATAATTAAACGCATATAAAAACAAAGAGGTGATAAAGGGAGGCAAGCCTAATTTAGTTTTTCCTGTACCTAAATCTACATAGTTCTGTAGAAAATTACAACTGGATCCATCTAATTCTGGATTGTTTATTACTGATAATTTATTGCTGCTATCAGCTCCAAAAGGATATCCGGAGCGATATATCTTTTCATCAAGAGCTAATTGTAAAGCACCTGCGACATTTGTTGAAGAGTTGATTGTGGTTTTTGATGCAATAATATTAGAACTTTTCAGATTAAATTGAATTAATAAACTTCCTAATGAAACGTCATCGTTACTGAATAGATTTGTAGTGACATATAATTTTTTAGATTTTGCTGAAAATTCTATACCATACGGATTTGCTCCGTTAAGAATTGAAGATCCATTACCTACTTTTCCGGTTAAAGAATCAAAGTCAAATAACCAGACGTTACCTGTATTTCTGATTATATTATTTTTTGGACCTAAATCATCATTCGGTTTTACAGCTGTATTTGCTATAGCAATTTTTTTTCCATTAGGCGATGTTTTTAAATATCCAATTGCATTTGAAAGGTAACCGCCTGTAGGTACATTTAGTGGTGTATTTGATTGGATAGGTTTTTTATCAACACCCAGATTACTTATTTTGAAGGAAAAAAAAGTGCTTTTAAAATGGGTGATTACCCAAAAAGAAACGCCGTCTCCATGCTGTACTGCCGTAATTTTTTCGGAACATTTGAATTTTACATCTTCAGCATTATTTACATCGTAGGTTATAAGAGGTATGTTTTTTTCCATAGTGGAAACATCACCTAAACCGTTATTTAACCTTAAATCAATTAAAGAATAATTTAGTCCATTATTGGGAGGATCTTCATCATTTAATGGGTTGCTATCTACGTTTGCAGGAAGTGGCTGGTCGACCGTGAAAATATAATACAGATTAGGATTGTTAGGTTTTGGAACTATAATCGCGGATTGTGTACTTGAGTTGTGTCCCAATAAGCCAAATCCATTTGGCATAACTTGATGTGTTTTGTCATATACAACAGAGCCATCGGTATAAAAAAGTAAATTTCCATTTTTATCTGAAATAGTTGTGCATCCTTCGGCAGTATTTAGTTGACCGTCCGTTAAAATAATGGGACTTCCGGAATTAAAATCTAAACCGGCCCTTACTCCAAAATACCAATTTGCAGCTTCCTTTTGGGAAAAAGTAGGTGCTGTAGATAATAAAAGAATAAAGATAAATAATGTACAATTTTTCATATTTACATTAAACAGATAAAGGTAATTAATATGTATCTGAAAAAAAAAATTTTACAGAAACGATGATTACTTTTTAATCTTGTTATCTCTTCAAGCTAAAGTGTCCTTTCGCTTCTCGTCCGCTTTCTAATTTCACTGTGCACCAGTAATCATCAGCGGGTAAAGGATTTCCATTCAAATTTCCGTCCCAGCCTTCACTATTGGGGTTTATTTTAGTTATCAATTTCCCATAACGGTCATATATAAATATAATTGAATTGGTATTGAAATTGGAATTCACACCTTTTACACTCCAATAGTCATTATAGCCATCACCATTGGGAGTAAAATATTTGGGAAGTCCAAGTACAGCAATAGTTTGACGGACTATTCCACAACCATTTTTGTCATTAATGAAAACCTCATGGATTCCAGCGGGAACATTATTAAATAAATTAGATAATTGGAAAGGCCCGGCTGTTTCGTCTAAACTATATTCGTATTGCCCTTGTCCGGTAACATTTACAGTAATTGAATTTATATCTGTTAAATCTACGATTTTTATGCTGTCTAAATGAGCAACATCCGAAGCGGTAACTTTTATGGTGCGGGTTCTGCTACATCCCGAAACGGTGCTTACCTCTACAGTATAATTACCTTCAGTATTAACATTTAAAATTTCCTGTGTTTGTCCGACAATATTAATTCCGTCTTTTTTCCACTGATACGTATAATTGCTAGGAGGTGTTCCGTTTTGCACTCCCGCATGGAGTTGTACATAAAAAGTGGGTAGGTTGGAGCAAACTAATTCATCAACATCACCATTTGCATTAATGTTAATAATGGGAAACGAATTGACGATGAATTGTATAATAGTTTCTTCTGTACAGGTTGTATTTAATGGATTTTCAACAGTTACTTTTACATTTTGAGTGGCAGTATTAAATGGATTTGGCAATGGACTGGACAATGAATTACCTTTGCTGTTGTAATATTTGACTACCATTCCTACTTGTCCGTTAAGAATTGTACTTTGTATTGCTGAAGTATCAAATTTATTTAAGCCATCAGTATCGCTGGGTGCAGCATCATCACAAGCTGGAAGAATCACAACTGGATTAGCAACCGGATGCCTATCTACAATAAAAGTTATGCTCGTTTCATCATAACATGGAATGGCATTATTAGTGTTAGTCGTATTATTTGTAACTCTTGCTTTTATGATTTGTGACCTTGTTGCAAACGAATTTGGGAATGGACTTGGCAACAGATTGTTGTTTTGGTCAAGATAAGTAACTGTTACATTAGTTTGTCCACTTAACAAATTAGATTGTAAAGTACTTGTGTTAAATGTAAAGAGACCATCATTACTAATTTCATCACACTCTTTATAACTTGGAATTGCATGTGCGACAGGAAGTTTTTCAACTCTTAAAGTAATATAATTACCCAATCCGAAACAAGCATTGTCTAGGTTACTGTCTACTCTCACCCAAATTTGCTGTTGATTTGGAAAACCAACATTTTTATAAGTGGTTGTATTAGTGATTTCGTTGGTTTCTGCTAAAGCATCGGCCTCATTTTTATAATATTTAATGGTGTATGATGAACTTGGAGAAGGAAGAATTGCCTGAATATTAGCCGTAACACTACTGAAATTAAATGTGGCTATTCCGTCTCTATCATCATTTAAAGTATCTACATAATCATCGCAAACCGTAAAATTTTTATGAAATGTTGTTTGATTAATTTGGGTTGCTGAAACGATTAAATTGATTTTACTGGTGCTGAAACATCCATTTGAATTTTCAACTCTAGCCCATACCGCGCCGCTTCCACTGCTGAAAGCTATAGGTGTTCCTATTTTTAATGTTGGATCATTGGTGTTTGCTCCATTTAAAGTAGTGAAATAGCTAAAAACTTCGTTTAAGTAGTTTGTAGAAATAAAACTATTTTTTTGGGTTAAGTTAAAATCGGAGATGCCATCTGTGTCATCATCACATTGTTTTAAGATAATAGAATTGGCTACTACAGGCAGTGCCAAAGTTGTTAATGTTGCCGACGAAGAAGTTAATCCGCATGAATTGCCTGTTTTATTTAAAATTACACGATATTGATAACCATTCATTGAGGCACTTACACTTGTAATTAAAAGCGAATTTGTATTCGAATTAGAGTAGATTGAATTATTTACAATGTTATTCCATAAGATTCCATCGGTAGAAACCTGCCATTGGAATGTGTCTGCATTTGACGCATTTGTAATACTAACATTTTGTAAAACACATTGTGACTTGTTTTGTGGTTGTGATGTAATAATGATAAGACCTGCGGTGATATAGTTTGAATTGGGCACTGTGTAACCATTTGAACCGCTTTTTACGATACCATTTGTATTGATTGTAATTGGATTGTTTCCCAATAATCCATCAAAATTAGGGTCTGTAAATCCAGCTTCTGTGACGTCATTGCAAAGATCATTGTCGCTGTCCAAATCTATGTAGTTAAAATTTCCATCGGAGTCAGTATCAGTAACGATGTAATTTAATTTACCGCTATCTGGACTCGTTTCAAGTGCGTCAAACAAGCCATTTATACCAAAAGAAGCTGCTAACCCATCTATAACTCCATCTTTGTTGGAATCAATTGCATTGCTTCCTGATTCGACCAAGTCATAAATGCCATCATTGTCACTGTCTAAATCGAGCTGGTCATATACAACAGGAAAAGTATTGAAAATGTCGTTGTCGGTATTAATTCTAATTAGGCCAGGTTCAAAAACATTGTCTAATCCATTTTTATCGGAATCAATTCCAGAAAAAACTTTAAAACCTTTTCCTTGTGCTTCAACAGTATCAGGAATTCCATCATTATCGCTGTCAATGTCTAATAAATCCGGAATGCCATCAGAATCGGAATCAAATGTTTGGATATGTTCAATAGCAAATGTTGCTTTGTTGTTATTTAAGTCAGATAAATTGCTGTGAGAAAAAGTAAGTGAATTTGTTAAATAGGTTTGAAAATGGAATGAACCAGTTCCTGGAATTAATGGAGTTGTGGTATTGAGTCTGAAACGGATTTCAAACGATGAAAATTGCTTTACGCCACTTTCATAAATTCCATCATAATTGGTGTCGATCAATAATTGTCCAGTAGGATCAGTAACCGTGATGGTCTTGTCAGTTGGCACACGTACTATGAAATCTCCCTCACTATTCATATAATCAGTAACAAGTGTCGTTTGATTGGCATTATTTTGACTGATGTAACTAAATATTAAAGATTCCGGTTGGTTTAAATTTATGGTATAACGTACTGTTTTGGCTTTACCTGCGGGTACTTCAGATACAAATCCATATAAAGATTTCCCCGTAATTGTGCCGGAACCGCTTATTACACCATTATATTCTGTGCCTAAAAGGGGGTTAGATTGGTTAATTAATGAAATAAATACTTCAGATTGGTTAGTTATTCCATCGTTATCTAAATCAATGTCAATGTTGTTATTGGTGCCATCATTGTCAGAATCATGGGGACATTTACTTACCGGTATTTTGTCTGAGAAAACAGTAGAACCACAGTTCAAAATACTTCCTCTTACTTGGTAATATCCAGGTTGGGAAGGAGTATATTTATTAGTAGTCGCTCCTGGGATAGCTACTTCATTAAAAAACCATTGAAAAGTGTCATAAGAGGTTAATTCATTTATTTTTAAAATTACATTTGGAATACACGCTGTAGTGGCTGCCGTAAGTTTATCTGAAATGATTTCTGGTTTTAAATCGAAACCAGAATAATACCCTCCATAAGTTGCAAAACCATTTGTGCCCAAATAGGAAACATAAACCTGTGTTGTAGACTTTACACTTACATTCCCAGACAATCCACTGACAGAATAATAAACAAAACCAGGGTTTGCATTTATAGTTATTGGACTGGATTGGATTGGGGCATCATTGATTAAAACAGTAGCACCAGTTTCAGTCACAACATTGATACTTCCGTAGAAAGCGGTGCTTCCTATTGAATCTATAAAAGGAATATTGTCAACTATAGTAGGTGTAGAACAATTTATGGGTGGCACAAAAAATAGATTTTGGTTTGCTGGTGAAACCGTGCCGCCTATGCTCTGGTAGGCAAAAATATTTTCGGAACTAGTAACATATAAATTATTATTACTGTAATCACTGCCGTCAAGGATTAAATATTCCCCGGCATTTTTAATAACTGGCGTAAGATTTCCATTAACGTAAATTTTAGTATTGTCTTTATGTGCAATTAACAAGACACGTTCTAAAACATCAGTACCTAATCCTTTTATAAAAATATATTCTTTTCCCGTTTTTTCAAAAGAAACAATTTGATCGAAACCAACATCTCTTCCCCGGGAATTGTCAGTAATTGGTCCTTCATAATTAGAACCACCAAATGAACCCGCGTTTACAACGATATCTTTATCAGAATTTATTAAACTACCGATAATGTTAGTACTGTTAAAGTTTGAACCGTTATTTTCCATGGCTAAAACGTAACTTTCATTTTTATTCAAGGTAAATGATAATGGTCCTGTAAACTGTGTTCCGTCGGTTAAAACTGTACCATTAGGAATATTCGATATCGTTATATTGGTACCATTTTCAACAGCTAAAATTGATGCAAAATTCATTAAGCCGGTAGTGTTATATTTGTTTAACATGGCTCCAATTCTAAATTCTTTCCCCAAAGCACTATTCCCCTTGGAAACTAATCCTCCAGCTTGAGCATACGATCCGGCATTTGTTCGTAAGCTGGTGTAAATTAAATCCTCTGCTTCTACAATATAACCTTTGTTATTTAATTTTCCGATAGTTGTATTTGGTGTGAAAATTTGCGTGTCATTGCCTGATCCAATGGAGTAAATCCACGGGTTATTTTTGTTTATTGAACGTGTATATACATTTTTTCCAATTTCAATTACTTTTACTTTGACATCTAGTAGGCTAGGGGTAGAAATGTATAAATAATGATCTTGCGGAGCAACTGCACTTGAAGTTCCTGAAGTTAGTGGGGGTATATAATGCGTTTTACTAAATTGGGCAAAGCAACTTATTGATAAAAAAATAAATAAAATAAGTAAAGTTTTTTTCATGGACTAAAAATAGGAAAATAACTATTATCTTTTTAGTGAAAAATGACCTTTTATGATTTTATTGTCATCAAAAGTTATGTTAAACCAATAATCATCAGATGGTAATAAATATCCATTTAATGTTCCGTTCCAACCAGAGCTGGTCGAAGCGAACTGTTTCAATAATTTACCGTATCGATCAAAGATGGTTATCGTGGATTTTGGCAAAAGTTCCAGATTTTTAATTTCCCAAAAATCATTATATCCATCTCCATTTGGAGTAAAATAACGGGGATAATCCAATACATATATTTTAAAAGGAATCGATAATCCGCACCCTTTTTTATCTCGAGCATACACTAAATATTCTCCCGCAGCTACTTGCGTAAATAAAGGATTGTCTTG
Source organism: Flavobacterium fructosi (assembly GCF_042787335.1). Classification (NCBI taxonomy): domain Bacteria; kingdom Pseudomonadati; phylum Bacteroidota; class Flavobacteriia; order Flavobacteriales; family Flavobacteriaceae; genus Flavobacterium; species Flavobacterium fructosi. The sequence continues at coordinate 178,518 of NZ_JBHZQA010000003.1, forward strand.
AAATAAAGAGCCGTCGAGTGAAAATTCATAATTTCCGACCCCAGAATATTCGACCAAAACTGAATTTCCGTTTCCTGCAAAATCAGTCACTATTGCATCTGTAATTGTTGCGATTCCAGATGCTGAAACATTATATTTTTTTGTCGCAGTACATCCATTTGTATTGGTGACTTTTACAGAATAATTTCCTGGTACCGTAACGATAATCGTATTTGAAGTTTCTCCGGTATTCCATAAATAACTAGAAAAACCAGCATTGACTGTTAAGTTTATGGAAGCACCATTACACAAAGAAGTTGTTTCATCTTTAAAATTTGGTGGACTAAAGGTATTAACTATCAGTGTTTCTGGAGTAATTGCATAACAATCAGAACCATTTACGATTCGCGCATAAATGGTTTGTTGGTTTGCAATCGTGTTATTGAAAATATTTGGTAAGGAATTTTTTTGAGAAATAGCATCAGTTGTATTCAAATAATATTCTACTTGTAATCCGGCAGGTAATCCACTCAAAACTTGCGGTGTGACTTGCGCATTCAAATCAAAATGATACAAACCATCTTGAACGCCATCTTCGTCACAGATATTAATTGGATTTTGTGGTGCAATGCTTTTGTTTGAAATCAACAGTTTAACTTCTGCATAATTTGCGCACCCAAATGAATTTGTGACTCTGGCAAAAAGAATTTGGTTTGGTGTTTTGTTCCTATAAGTTGAAGGATTTGTAATTGGATTACTTTGTTCTTGTGCTTCAAGTAATGATTCATAGTAAACAACGGCGCTTAAACTGATATCATTATTTTTCACCAAATTATCAACTCTGTTCAAATCATAAATGGTAGTACCATCATTATTGTCGTCACATTGAACCAAAGTCGTGGTGTTTAAAATAATTTGCGGTGTAAATTCAATTTTTATTTCACCAGTAGCGATACAATTCGGACTGCCTAATTCAACTTCAACCTTATAAGTGCCAGTATCTGTAACTTTAAGAGAAGGAGTTATTGCTCCGAGGATTGGAGTTAAGGCACCATTTCTATACCATTTATAAGAATATGCTGGCGATAGTTTAGTATCTATGGTAAAATTTTCGCCATAACAAATAGGATTATTTGGAAATAGTCGATTTGAACCTAAATTTATTTTGGAAGTGAAACTTCCTGCTTTTAAAAAAACAGCGGAGTTAAATGTTGTAGATCCATTATCTGCAATTACTAGTTTTATGTGGTACGTTTTATTAGGAATTACAGTCGTTTCAGCAGTCAGTACAATAGTTTGTCCTGCATAGTTGACTGGACTTGAAGAGGTATTAAATGCTCCAAAAAACGCATCGTTTATTGCAGGACAACCATTTATTCCAAAAGCAGGAGCGGGAATCACAGCAGGAATTAGGGGATGCAAATTTGTAGATGAAACAGGAATTGTGGTGTTTGGAATCACAGCCAGGTTTTGATAAGGGGCTATGCTCCCTGATTCTTTTATTAAAAAAGCAAAAGCATCTGAATAGGTACAAGGGAAAAAACTTTGGTATTCATTGGAAGCAAATATATAATCAAAACTTAAAAAATTGGTTAAAGGCGTAAAATCAAATTCTAAAACCGTTGCGTTTAGAGTAGATTTCCCTAAAATAGTATCTAAATCTGAATCTCCTAACCATTTATAACTATCGGGAGCATCAACATTTGCAACAAAAGGTCCTTCGGAATAAATACTGCTCCATGTGCTTAATAGTACACCTTCGGCAAAAGGAAAAGTTCCTCCCTGATTGTTAAAATAGGCGTAACTTTTGTTAGGAGGAGTGAAAGTATCTCCTGTTGCAATCGGATTAGAAACAGAAGCACAGGAACTATTATTTACTAGGATATTTTCAACAAGTTGCTGGGCTGTATAGGAATCGTTTACCAATATAGATTGTGCCGTTGCAATAGAAGTAGAGCAAAAGATGAAAATATATAATAAGATTTTTTTTATACAATTCATAGCTATATAAAGATACTACAAATCTCTGTTTTTTAATAATCGGTAAGATAATAAATTGAAAATCAAGGTCCAAGACAAAACAATTACGATAGATGAAAAGTGTACGCCATAATCCTTAGTGTTTTCTATACCTATTTGTGTTCCGATAGATTTTACGACAGATAGTCTGGAGAATGGTTCTACAATCAAATTCGACATTGATTCCAAAGGAAAAAATTGTGTAATATAGGCGGCTATTTTACTATCAGGGAAAATTTTAAAAGTCAAAATTCCTTTTAAAATTCCCTCAATGATATTCCAAACTAATAGAAATCCAAGAGCAAATGCGGATCGTTTTACTAATATTCCTAAAAATAAACAGAGCGAGAAAAAGCCAATTAATTTTATGAAATAAGCCACTAGATAGTCTAAATCTGAGAAAACAATTCCAATTTCTGTGTAAGAAGAAAAGCTAAACCCTAAAATTAAAGACAAGATGAAAATAAACACAGTCGATACAAATGCAAATAAAAAAATTGTCAAAAATTTAGATTGAATAAACTCCTTTTTACTCATTCCATCAATTAAATTTTGTTTCAAAGTACCATAACTGTATTCATTAGCCATCATGGAAACAATAACAATAGCCAGAAATAATTTTAATATTGCGGCAATATAAGTGTTGAAATGCCAAATAAAAGGAAAATTAAAAATTCCCATTTCAGCAAGATGAAGTTTAAAAACGCCCAGATCAAACTTTATTGAAGCAATTAATGCAATAAAAGTTAAGAGAATAAAATAAGTTAAAGTCAAAACACGGCTGGCTTTATTTTTCCATATTTTTTGTAATTCTATTGAGAGAAGTCGTTTCATTTTATAATTGGTATTTTGGAGATAGGATTTATAAATGTAGATTTTTATTGAAACAGTTATTTGTTTTTAGTTAATTCCAAAAATTGTTCTTCCAAACTATTTTTGCGTTTCACTAAATGACCGAGAACAATATTATTTTCAAATAGAAATTGATTCAATTCCCTTGGCTCCAATTTATCTTTTAAATAAACCAATACTTTTCCTTCTTCATTTACACTATTTTTTACCGCTGGATGGGTTTTTAAAACGGATATCAGATTTTCAGTGTCATCAGCTTGCAACTCAAAGAATCCCTGGTTTGCTGACATTCCATCAACCAATCCGGAATATAATACTTCTCCTTTTCTTAAAACTAAAGCATGTGTACACACTTTTTCTACTTCGTCTAATAAATGAGAAGCCAATAAAATGGTAGTTCCTTGAGCAGCGATGTGCTTGATGATATCACGGATTTGATGAATACCTTGCGGATCTAAACCATTTGTGGGTTCGTCAAGAATTAAAATTTCTGGATCGTTGAGCAGGGCAGAAGCAATCGCTAATCGTTGTTTCATTCCAAGAGAAAAAGTGCTGAATTTACTATCTTGCCTATCTACTAGACCTACTAATTCGAGCTTTTCGTTTACTTTAGCGTAATTTATACTTTTAATTTTGCAGACTAATTCTAGATTTTCTTTCGCAGTCATGTAAGGATAAAAATTGGGTCTTTCTATAATTGCCCCTACTTTTTTAAGTGCTTCATGAGTTTGCATTGTACCATCAAACCAGCTGTATTCGCCAGAGGTTTTATTGACTACATTTAATATAATTCCTAAGGTTGTCGATTTTCCACTTCCGTTAGGACCTAGAATTCCGTAGACATTGCCCTTGTGTATATTGAAAGTAACATTTTTCAGGGCTTGAAGTGAGCCATAACGTTTATTGAGATTTTTGATCGAAAGTATCGTTTCCAATGGTTTTATCTTTTTATATTTTCATATAGGACTATTAAGGAAGCCATTTGTTACTACCTTAATAGAATTAGTTTAAATCACCGATTAATTTGCATAAATCATCTAATTTTTGGGTTGTTATAGGTTTCATTATATACTTTTTAACTACTTTATATTTAGTGGCCATTTCAATATCTGCGGGGTCAATTGAAGAAGTCATAATAAAAATATGAATTTCTTTTGTTATTGGTAAAGAAATAAATTCGTCTAAAAACTGCCATCCATCCATGACTGGCATATTGAGATCCAGTAAAATTGCGTCAGGCAGAATCCCATTGTCTGCCGCATTTTGTTTTAATTTACTAATGGCATCTTTTGCGTTGTAAAACGATTCTATTTCTTCACAAAAATCATTTTTAGAAATAAGGATACTCATTAGTTTTATGGTTAATTTGTCATCGTCAATGATGTATGTTAATTTATTTTTCATATAAATAAATTTTAAAATTACTGCCTTCACCTTCCTTACTTTCTACTTCAATTTTACCATTCATGGCTTCCAATTGATTTTTGGTTATAAACAGCCCAATTCCTTTAGCATCTTCGTTATCATGAAACGTTTTATACATTCCAAAAATTTTATGACCATTTTTTTCTAAATTTAACCCTAAACCATTGTCTTTGAAGTTTATGACAAGGTAATCTTTAATAATTTCATAACCTATTTCTAGGGTTGAATTGCGTTCTAAAGATTTGTATTTTATTGCATTTGTAAATAAATTTAGTAATATGCTATCTAGGTAGGCGGGAATAGCAGTAACAGTCAAATCTTTTGGTATGGTGTCCGTTATTGTTATTTCACTTTCTTTTATAACTAAACTCAATGCCATTTTAGTTTTCTCAATTTCGTTTTTTAAAAAAATTTTCGTTTTTTCAATATTTGTCTTTTGCTGAACGCAAATAATCTCATTCAGATACTCTATTGATTCAGATAATTTTTCGGTTCCTTCCTTGAACAAATCAAAATAAGAAAGTTTATCATCAACGCTATCAGTATTTTCTATAACATCTACAATCATGGAGAGGTTGCTGGTATGCGAACGAATGTTGTGGGACACGATGTGCGTAAAATTAAATAATTTACTATTTTGATTGCTTGTAACTTCTAAAAGTCTTTTTAATTCTAATTCTTTTTCAATTCTTGAGGTTACATTTCGTCCTACACCAATGAAATTGATAAAGTTATTTTGGCTATCAAAGACTGTAGTGATGTTGAGTTCAAACCAGTATTTTTCTTTATTCTTAGTATAATTGAGTATTGTGATTTTAATACTTTCTTTATTCTTGATCGCTTTTTTTATTAATAATGTTGTCTGCACATCAGTTTCAGGACCTTTGGATAAATTGCCTGGTTTTTGACCTATTATTTCTTCCATATTAAAACCGGTAAGGTCTAAATAGGCTTGATTTGCCCAGACTGCAGTTCCTTCTTTATTAACAATCACAATGGTATCTGTCGTTTCAGATGCAGCAAGTGAAAGTAAATTCAATTTATTTTCAACATTTTTTCTTTCACTAATATCTCTAATAAAACAAACTAAATAAGTGATATTCTCCACTTTAAATTTTTTGCCGGAGGCTATCTCTACGGGAATGAATTTACCAGATTTAGTTTTTATGTACGTTTCAACTACGGTGTATGTATTTTTGGGTAAATTATATTTTAGAAATAAACCGGCTTTTTTTCTAAATTCTTTTGGAAATAATTTAGAATTATGTAAGCCAACTACTTCATACCTATCGTATCCGGTGAGTTCCAATGATCTGGGATTACAATCGCTAATAAGTCCATTTGAAGTGTCAATAATAAAAATGGCATCGTTAGCACTGGAAAAAATTGAAGAAAATTTTTCAACACTTAATTGTAACTCATTTATTAAATTTTGCTCATTTGTAATGTCTTGAAATGTACCCAACAGATTCATTGGTTTTCCGTCAATAATTTCTACCTGACAGATACATTCGATATACTTAATGTTATTTTTGGCGGTAGTAATCTGAAATTTTTCATCAAATGAAATACCTTCACTGATTGCTCTTTCAATTAAGATTTTTATTCGATTTCTATTCTTACCCTCCGTGTAAAAATTAATTCCGTTTCCATTTACAGGTTTGAAATTTTCAGGGACTTCAAGAATACACTTTATAACAGCGTCCCAAGATTCATCAAGGGTTGTCAAATTCATTTTCCAAATTCCAATTTTAGCTGATTGCGCAGCCTTGAAATAAAGTTCAAGCTTTTCTTCCATCATCAGAGTTTAAATGTTTTAATAATCATGGGGACAATCAAATATAAAGTTTATATCTTATTATTGCCCTTTAAAAAAAAAAAAACAGGCGAACCATAATTATTTTTTATTAAATTAGATTCAACTGGCTTTTTTTTCTAATTTATGTTTTTATACTAAGGATATAAAAATAAAAAAATTAATTTTTGTATAATTATGAAGCAGTTGCTATTTTCATGGAATTTTTAGTCGTATTTAGTGCTTTTCGATAAAATATTTTGGAATTATAAAATGAAACGGATAATAATAACTACCAAATTTTTATGTTTTTAGTAGGCCAGTAGTTTATAATTATATATTTAAAAAGGAAAAACCTTCAACAACATAATTTATTGTAATTTAGCGTTAAATTACCTTTCAAATGAGCAGTGAGCCACTAATGCTTCTAAAAAAACCTACATATCCCATTAATAATTCTCTCTTGGATTACTTGGAACGATTTGACCGTATTTCCAAAGTACCCATTTTCTACGATGATTTGTTGCGTTTTTCAGGTTCGATAAATGTGTATGATAAACACGATATGGATACTTTATGGGTAAGGGTGTATTACACTGAATTTGAAAGAAATGAAATTGATTTGACGTTAATGAAAATCTATTCATTGTTGCATTCTGATGGAAATTTAGGGATTATTAAGTTTTTGAATGTGGATTCGATCGACTATTGCACTTTTGGAAATTCAAAGCCTTTTAGAATAAAAGTTAGAAATATTTTAAATGATAATTACACGCATTTTTATATTAAGCGAGCAGATGCTTCTCGTGTTTACGGCTTGGAGTTGGAGCATATCTTGTCACCGGATAAGATAAATTTTTTGGTTTATAAAGATACTTTGATTGAAGAACATATTATGGGAATTGCCGGAGATGTGTTCATAAAAACGCTACTCGCAGACTGTACTGAAACAGAAAAATCACAAATCGCCAAAGAATTTGTTAAGTTCAATGAACGGTGTATGATACGTTTATTAGGAGATATGCGTTCTTATAATTATGTCATTATTCCAATTCACGATTTTGATCAGGTTGTATATAGAATTCGTGCTATTGATTTTGACCAACAATGCTTTGAAGGGAATTTTAAGGTCTATCGCCCGCAGTTTTTTAAAGAGAATTATCCAATGGTAAAATTAGTAAAAGAGAAACTTCAACACAGTTCGATTGAGCAGTATAAAGATGAAGAACGGGCTGTTTTAGCCAAAAGAATACATTCTGCCGAAAATCGGATCAAAAGATTATTGCAAATCATGGGGTCAGATGTTATTTCGACTGAGGAACATTTGAATCAGCTGAAATTGGAATTGTATAATTATACCAATGATTTGAATTTTAAAAAAGCAAGGTCTATGGGAAATGTGATGAGTGCTGCATTTGAATTTATAACCAGAAACTTTAAAAACACCAACTTATTTAATACTGGATTTTAACAAAATAGTTCAAAATAATATTTGAGCTAATTGGTGTTAACCCTTTTTTTTATTTTTTGTTTAAAAATGATAATAGATTGGATTAATAATAGCATGAGCATCTTTGTAGCGTTTAGGAAGGTATTGGAGTACGCAGACTTTAATTTTTAAAATCTCTATTTGAAAAAATTAAACCAGATGAATCTTTTTATTATTAAAACCGAACAGGGTTTCGTTTATTTCTTTTAATTCTGAAGTGAGAAATGTTTTATGGACATTTTCATCGTTGGTTAATTCGATTTGACAGACCGTACATTTATATTCTTTGAAGTGGTCTGCTCTAGCTAGTATAAATTTATATCCGAGCAATAAACACAAAATTTCTTTCATGATTTTTTTTTTGAATTCAGTTGTAATAATAATACTAAGATTTAGGTAAGTTAAATGCAATCAATAACTGTTTAAACAATGAATAAAATCGATTAAAGGCGTCATGTTTCAAATAAAACATAATAAATCTTACAAAACAATATTTTTTTATAATGTGAAATCAAAAAAAATCCTCAACTACTTTCGTAATAGAGGATTGCATAGTTATTTCTTTAACAGCACTATTTACTAGCTCTTCTCTTCTTTGTTAAAATATACTAAATAATAGTACATTTGTTTTTCTTCATCCCACCCTTTTTCTACATATTTTTCAGCACTTTCAGGATTGATAAAATCCATTTTTATTTGAATATGCGTATCTAAATTGATTACATTTTTGATTGATTTTCTTGCGTCAGAAACCGCTGCATTAGCAATCGGAAATGAGGTTACATCTTCTATACTGTATTTTTCTCCTTTATCTATTTTATAGTTTTTGAATTCTGGAATCAAATCTGGATTGTCTAAAACTTCATTTAAAAAATTAGTTTCTTCAAATTGATCATTTTTCGCAAAATAATTCACGGAACGGTTCATAAACATCACTTCTTCTTTCTTGTCTTCGGCTGGAAAAACAACGTCTTTGGCAAAGTTCTGGCAAAATTTCAAATATTTCTTTGTGATGAAATTTTCGTCCTCAAAAGCATCTACAGATAGGAAATGCTCTAGCCAGTAGCGCGCATCATATCGGTTACTGTCAACAGTCAGTATTTTGTAGCCTTCTTCTTTTTTATAATTAAAAATAATGCAACCTTTATCTAACTTGTTTAAACTTACACCTTGTTGTAAAATCATTTCCAAGTGTGTGGCTTTTTCTTCAAATTGTAAAAAGTCCGCTTGTATTTCACTTTTGAAGATTCCAATAGCATCCACTACATTATTGTCAATACTTACGTTTGTTAAATACGTAACATAGACTTCTCCATTCTTGATGTGCGGGTGATTGGATTGCTCAAATAAATGCTGCGTTATTTTTTTTGAAGTTTCGTGAATAGCAGATGGATTCCCAAAAACTTCCGATGCAAATTTGAACATATCATTATAATCCAAATCGATTTCATGCGCAAACTGAAAATAGTTTTCTTCTTTTTCTCTAAAAGGTTTAAAGAAAAATTCCTTCATCAAGGGAACAATTTCATCATTTAAATTAAAGGGCTGCTCTGATAAAAAAATGGCTTCGTTTCTACTTTTATTTCCAACTCTGTGGATCGATAAGTTTTCGATATGCGTATTATACAGATTGATCATATTCTCTATTTTTTTATTTTAGATGAGAGTACCACGATAAATGACAATTTTTTAGTCTTTCATCTTGGCTCCTGATGCTTAATCGCTTTGTTATTTAATTCCAATTCTCCTCAAACCCGTAGTCTTCAAAACTATCATCTCCTTCAAACATGTCTAAATCATCTTCGTCCAGTCCATCTTCAAATTCATCATTATAGTCATCTGCGTTATCAGCTTCGAAATTTTTCTCCATCGCTTCATCAGGCATTTCACCATGAGAAAAAATTGTTTCGGGATATAAATTTCCAATTACTTGATCTTCGACAGCTGCAAGTTCTACTAGGAAAGTCCACATATTGATAAAATCGTAAACGTAGATGATTTTTGTGTTTTCCTTATCCAATATATCAGACAATGGATAATCACTCATTACTTTTTGTTCACCAGGGATATCTCCCGTATCAAAAAGCGAAATTTCATCTTCCTGATTCCATGTTTCATCGCAAGTATAGAACGAAGCGACTTCCATTCCGTCAAAACCAAAGGAATTAAAGATAGCATTGTGTAAATCTTCTAAAGTATCGTCTTCAAGTATTGCAATGTCTCTAAAAACATCATCTTCTGCGTCTAGAATTACTCTAAATTTATAAACCATAATCTTTATTTTTGTTGAAAGGTCAAAGGTAAAATTTAATTTTAGATTTTAGATTTCAGATTTCAGATTTGTTGATAAGATTTTTGCGTATGGTTCTATATCTGTGTAAGCAGTTGATCGTAATAATTTCTAAAATAGCAATGCTTTTTATAAATTAGGATAAGCTGTTTTTGAATTTATTAGTAATTCGTTTTCTAATAATGTGATACTTTTTATGATTTGGATAGCTTCTGTTCGCGGTCATGTTATTGAAAATTAAAGCCACAATCAGTAGAATAATCACACCAGTTAGAACAGGATACAATACATACCAATAGCCAAGATTTGTAATTTTAGGGGAGCCAATTATTGCAATCAATGCAGTTGCGCCTCCAGGAGGATGCAGTGTTTTAGTTACTTGCATCAAAACAATTGAAAACGATACGGCTAGAGGAGCACTTATCCATAAAATATCGGGCGCAAATTTAGCTACTGTCACTCCTACAATAGCCGATACAAGATGACCACCAATAAGATTCCTGGGTTGTGCTAATGGACTTTGGATTGCGCCATAAACCAAAACACTGGAAGCGCCAAAAGACCCAATCAAAAAAACAACATCTGAATGTAGCAGCGTTTTCGATTGCATGTAAGCCATTAGACCTATACCAATAAACGATCCTAAAAAAGCCCAAAAATGTTCTTTGAAATCAACTAACGTTTCTTTGTAAAGAATGTATTTAGTTTTGCGATAATTCCTTTTTATTTTTTGAACCGACATAAAAATCTATTATTTTGATAAACTGTTAGAATAGGTATATACCGTAAAAGGGTATGTCATTTTAGCGGTATATTTTGAAATAAGACAAACAACTAAAATGGGCAGAAATAAAGTATAATTATTTGTTAATCCGCAAACTAAAAAAATTGCAGTAAATGGTGCGTGGATACTAGCACTTAAAACGGCAGCCATACCAATAATTACAAAATTTATCGGAATTACATTGGCATTAAACAAAGTATTCAAAGTAGATGCAACAAGTAATCCTAAAAATGCACCTATAAAAAGACTCGGTGCAAAGACACCTCCGTCGCCTCCCGAAGCCAAAGTAGCTGAAGTTACAATAGGTTTTAAAATTATAATCCCAATATAGGTAAGCGCTAATGAAAATGTCATGGGTGTATCACCTGAATTAATAAAAATAGTTTTGATGGCATGATAACCTTCACCATAAAGTTGAGGGAATATTAACAACGAAAGACTTAAGATTACAGAACCTAAAATAATTTTGTAATAATGAACGCTTATTTTTGAAAATTGAGATTTAAAAAATAATACGCATCGTGTGAGATATACAGAATTTAATCCGGACAAAATTCCTAAAAGTATAAAATAAGGTATGGCTTTTAAATGCCAAGTTGTTAGCGCTACAGTAAATAATGGTTTTTCATCTAATAAAAAAACCAATCCAAAAGCAGTCGCAACAGCAATTAAGGTACTGATTAAAAATGCTCGTGTTACTTTTCTCGAAATGACTTCAAGTGCAAAAAGAATTCCAGCTACCGGACTGCTGAATAAAGCGGTAATTCCTGCCGCTACGCCAGCACATATAAGCTCGGTTTTGTATTGTCTAAATACATTTTGTTTTCTTTGAGCAACGGAACCAATCGTCGCAGAAGCAACAACAGTTGAAACTTCAATTCCGGTAGATCCTCCAAAAACTACCGTTAACAATCCGTTGATGAAGTGGGATGGAATTTTATAATTGGGTAAGTTCTTTGATTTGGAATTGGTGCTTTCAAAAATTTCTTTAATCCCTTTGTTCTCTTTTTTTCTAAAAAGGTATTCTCGAAGAAAATAAATAATAGATAGGCCGAAAATTGGAAATAAAACAAAGAATATAGGATTTAGGGACGCTTTATGAAAAAATATTTCTTCGTAATATTCGGTAATTTTTTTTAATGAAATTCCTAAAAATGCAGAAAGAAAACCAATTAGAACAGAAACAATAACTAATTTTTGAAATTTAATTAAGTGGTAATTTTTTTTAATTCGGGCAGTATTGGTCATTATAAGATGTTTTGTAAAACTCATTTTCAAATAAAATAACAACTATGGTATTTAAAAAAGGAGTTTTTGAGGGTATTGCAAATTTAATGAAACAATCCTGAAATTAAATTAAAAACCGCCTAGAATCATCATTTTTTGTGATTTCTTTGTGAATTATGCTTTTTAATGATATAGAAAAGCTCTTATTTTTCATAAAATTCAATCGGGAGGTTGTCTGGGTCGGCAATAAAAGTAAAGCGTTTGTTTGTGGTGGGATCTAAGCGTATAGTTTCTGATTCAATATTTTTTGAAGATAAAAAAGCAATTATTTGATGAATATCATTTACTTCAAAGGCTAAATGGCGTAATCCAGTCGCTTCAGGTCCTGACGTACGCTGCGGTGGATTTGCAAAGGAGAAAAGTTCAATAATGTAAATACCATTTAAAGCCAAATCAAGTTTGTAGGATTCTCTTTCCTCACGGTAAATTTCCCGAATAATGGTTAAGCCCAAAACATCGGTATAAAACGTTTTTGATTTTTGATAATCGGAGCAAATAATAGCTATATGGTGTACTTTGTTGATAGAAATCATAGTTGTTTGTGTTTATTTTAAATAAGTCATTTCAGGAAGATTCGCATTTGGATCTTGTGCTAAAGAATCTGAATGAAGTTTATAGATTACCATTTTTGTTTTGTCGATGTATCAATTCTAAAAAGGAACTGCATTTCATTTTCATCATTTGCATTTTGCCAAAGCTGTTCTAAACACATTTCTGGAGATACATGAAACGCTTGGTCTTTTTCTAAAATAGCTTTGATAATTTCCAGAGGAACATTTGTGATTTTTGCTAGAATTTGTGGCATCATTAGCATTTATTCATTAAGTTTCCGAATCACTTTTGCTGGATTTCCTACTGCCAATGAGTTTTCAGGAATATCTTTTGTAACAACAGAGCCGGCACCTATCACACAACCGTTTCCTATTGTAATTCCGGGGCAAATTACTGAATTTCCGCCAATCCAACAATCGTCTCCAATCTTTATAGGTAGCGCATTTTCCAGTGTTTTTCTTAGTTCAGCATCAAGTGGATGTGTTGCGGTATACAACTGAACTCCTGGTGCAAAAAAGACATTGGAGCCAATAGTTACTTTGGCACAATCTAAAACAACACAATTCACATTGAAATACACATTTTCTCCACAATAGATATTATATCCATAATCACAAAAAAAAGGCGGTTCAATATATAGATTGGCTCCTGCATTAGGGATGAGTTCTTTTATTATTTCTCGAGCTTTCTTTGTTATTCTATACTCGGTAACATTTAATCTGTGAAGAAGATTTTTTGATTTTCGTCTGTCTTTTAGTAAAAGAGGATCTCCAGCCAAATAATATTCTCCCTCTATCATTTTTTCTTTTTCTGTTTTCATAAAATAGAATCTTGTTAGCGTAAATATAAAAGAAATTGTGGATGATTACAATTCATCCTAAAATTTCTACAGTTCAGTTAATAATTGTTTTATTAGTTTAATCCGTAAAATATATTTGTTTCATCAAAATCAAATATTATGAAACCAATGGTTCACGAATACAAGAAAAACTATAGAAATAACGATCGTAAAATTATTTTTACTTTTGCCAGTTTTTTATTTTCAATTGCTCTTTTTTCGCAAACTACAGTTTCCGGGAAAGTAGTAGATGAAAAAGGGAACTCTATATCTGGAGCCAATATTTTTATCGAAGGGACTTATGATGGTACTTCAAGTAATGAAACGGGTGATTTTACTTTTATAACTACTACAACTGCTAATCAAACATTGGTGGTGAGTTTTTTAGTTTATGAGACTTCAAAAACGGTAATTGATGTTTCAAATTTTAAAAATAGAACCATAAAATTAAGAGACAATATCAATGCGCTGGATACAGTAATTATTACCGCAGGAAATTTAGAAGCAGGGGATAAAGCCAGAGTTTCTGTGTTGAAACCGTTAGATATTGTTACTACGGCGGGTTCAGCAGGGAATATTATTGCGGCTTTACAAACATTGCCTGGAACACAAAATGTGGGTGAAGATGGTCGATTATTTGTACGTGGGGGCGAGGCTAATGAAACTCAAACTTTTGTAGACGGTATTCGTGTTGCACAACCTTATGGCGCTTCTGCTCAAAATTTGCCAACAAGAGGTCGGTTTTCGCCGTTCCTTTTTAGTGGAATATCATTCTCCACAGGGGGTTATTCTGCTGAATATGGGGAGGCTTTATCCAGTGTTTTATTATTGAATACGCAAGATGAACCCGACCAAAACAAAACTGAAATTTCCTTGATGACTGTCGGTTTGGGTTTAGGAAATACTCACAAATGGAAAAAAAGCTCCTTGAGTGTAAATACGGCTTACATCAATTTAGCGCCTTATCAAGCTATAATTAAGCAGAATGTAGATTGGAATAGTCCCTATCAATCTTTGTCTGGAGAAATGGTATATCGCTACAACTTCAATAGTGGAATTTTGAAATTATACACTGCTTTTGACTCGTCAAAATTTGATGTAAATCAGGAAAATATTAATTCACCTCAAAAGATAAGAGTCAATCTCACTAACAATAACTTCTATTTTAATTCTTCGTACAAAGGAGGTTTCGGTACTAATTGGCAAATAACTTCAGGATTAAGTTATAGTTATGCAAAAAATAAAATTGGGATTGATTTAAATGGCGTCGCCAATGAGGAGAACGCGGCACATTTAAAATTAAAATTAAAGAAGAGTTTTTCAGATAGAATGAAATTATCCTTTGGAGCTGATTATTTTGTAACCAAATTTAATGAGGATTTTAAAGAAAATTTAGGTGCAACAAACACAAACAGTTATAATTCAAATATTGGAGCAATTTACACAGAGGCTGATATTTTTTTCTCTAAAAAGTTTGCTGCAAAAGCTGGATTTAGAGTATCTTATAATGATTTAATAAATGAAACTTCTATTTCTCCCAGAATTTCATTTGCTTACAAAATGGCTAAAAATAGTCAGCTTTCAATGGCTTATGGTGATTTTTCGCAAACGCCAAATGTTGATTACATTAAATATTCTAAGTTTCATCAATTTGAAAGTGAGAAAGCATCACATTATATTTTGAATTATCAATATAATAAAAACGGAAAAACGTTCAGAGCAGAAGCCTATTACAAAGACTACAGTAATTTAGTAAAATACGACACATCATCCATACAATATAATTCCGTATTTAATAACAATGGTTCTGGTTATGCGAAAGGTTTGGATTTGTTTTGGAGAGATGGGAAATCATTTAAAAATTTAGAATATTGGGTTTCGTATTCTTATATCGATACGGAGAGAGATTATAAAAACTTTAGTTCTCAAGTCACTCCTAATTTTGTTGCCGATCACAGTTTGTCGATTGTTACCAAATATTGGATTAACGATTGGAAATCACAAATTGGTTTTACTAATTTATACAGCTCAGGAAGACCTTACAACAATCCAAATGAAACGAAATTCATGAACGGAAAAACCAAATCATACAATAGTTTAAGTTTCAACTGGGCTTATTTATTGACGACACAAAAAATTTTATATTTCTCCGTTTCTAATATTTTAGGAAGCCAAAATGTGTATGGTTACGATTATGCAAAAAATCCAAATGCAGCTGGAGTTTATAACAGGTCAGCAATTACACCAATTGCGGATCGGTTTTTCTTTCTAGGATTCTTTTGGACCATTAGTAATGATAAAAAAGAAAATCAGCTAAAGAATCTTTAAAAATGGTCTTAAAATCAAATATCTAAAGCCTCGTAACGTTTTTTTTCAACTGCATAAACTCTCGACTTTATGACTTTTGACTCAAAAAACAATTCATCCATCAAAATCTACAGTTCAGTAAGTATAAATTTTAAAAAAGGTTCCACCAATGTAAATTTGGGAAACAATTAATCAACAACTAAAAATTAAATATCATGACAAAAGTTATCACAGCAATCGCATTATTTGTATGTAGTTTGTTAGCCGCTCAAGGACAATTTGAACAAGGAATGGGAAAAGCATTCGGACTTTGGAAAGAAGGAAAAAATAGTGAAGCTTCGGATTTATTCGAAAGAATTGCAGCAGCAGAAAAAACGAGCTGGTTGCCTAACTATTATGTGGCGCTGGTAAATACAACCACTGCTTTTGGTACACAGGATAAAGACAAAATGAATTTGTTGCTTACAAAAGCGCAAAATGCATTAGACATTGAAATGATAAAAGATCAAAACAATGCTGAATTATATGTAATGCAAGCCATGATTAATACGGCTTGGATTGTTTTTGATCCGATGACAAACGGAATGAAATTGTCTGGAAAAACAATGGAAATGTATGCCAAAGCAGAAGCGATTGCGCCAGAAAATCCAAGAGTAGTTTTTGGTAAAGCCGAATTTCAAATTGGAGGTGCAAAATGGACAGGAATTGACACGAAACCTTTATGTTTAGAAATTGAAAAAGCAATCGGACTTTTTGCTACTTTTAAACCGGAAACGCCTTTCTCTCCAAAATGGGGGTTAGATAGAGCAACAGCTGCATTGTTGAACTGTAAATAAAATGTACTAGAAAAAATATAAACTGAAAATGGAAAATCAAAGGATAAATATCTACACAGAATTTAAAAAAGGAACAATTGTTTCTCTTAAAATTGCTCTGATTTTTACATTTGTATTTTCTTTAATTCAAGGTCGCTTTGATTTCGAAACAATACTGACTACGTTTTGGGTAAGTTCATTGTATTCGTTTGGAATTGGTTTTGGCAATGGTGTAATCAACTCACTTCTGAATAAGAAATGGGATTGGCTGGAGCACACTAATTTGAGGGTGTATTTCGGAATAATAGCTACAGTGTTGTATACGGTTCCTGTTGTTTTAGTAATTGATTATATAACTTTTGTGATTTTTCAAAAAATGAACCCTAATGAGTTTTTTAATGACAGAATGATCTGGGTTCATTTATTTTATATTATACTTTCATTAGGGGTTTCTACTTTCATGCATGCTCGAAGTTTCATGGCTAATTGGAAACAAGCATCGAGAAAAGAAGTAACACAACAAAAAATAATTGCTGGAACGGCTTCGGCAAAGTTTGAAAGTTTAAAGAATCAAATTGACCCACATTTTCTTTTCAATAGCTTAAACGTTTTAAGTTCTTTAATTGAAGAAAACCCAGACAATGCGCAACGATTTACGACTTCATTATCAAAAATTTATCGGTATGTATTGGAGCAAAAAGATAAAGAGTTAGTTTCCGTAGAAGAAGAATTGGCTTTCGCCAAAACCTATATGAACTTACTCAAAATGCGTTTCGAAAACAGTTTGTTTTATGAACTGCCTACTTCTAATTTAAATGCTGAAGCCAAAGTAGTTCCTCTTTCCTTACAGCTTTTATTGGAGAATACCGTAAAACATAATGTGGTAAGTGAACAAAGACCATTACATATTCGCATTACAATTGAAGGGGATTATCTCGCGGTTCAAAACGACTTTCAAAAGAAAGAAATTTTGCAGGATCGTCAAGGTTTGGGATTGCAAAATATTATCAATCGCTACGGAATTATAACCAAGAGAAAAGTATTGATTGAACAAAATGAAAAAACCTTCACGGTCAAAATACCAATTTTAACCAAACAAATTTCGGTTATGGAAACTAATACTTATTACAACGAAAATAACGCTTACCATAGAGCAAAAGATCACGTCAAAAAGCTCAAGGCATTCTATGGAAATTTAATTTCATATTGCTGTGTAATTCCTTTTTTAATCTTTATTAATTTAAGTTACGGTTCTAATTTCCAATGGTTTTGGTTTCCGTTATTAGGTTGGGGAATGGGACTTACATTTCATGGTCTAGAAATTTTTGGATATGGAAAATCATGGGAGGAACGCAAAATTAATGAGATTTTAAACAAAGGCAGGTCTAATAATAAATGGAATTAAAATTTTAATTTTTTTCAAAATATAAATATGGAAACAAATAAGAATGACTCAGAAAAATATCTTCAGGCTAAAAAGCAAGTAGAAAAAATAAAGGGGTTTTATAGAAATTTAACGGCTTATTTTATTGTAATTGTTTCTTTAGCAATTATAAATTTGAGCACATCTCCAGAATATTTATGGTTTTTTTGGCCATTATTTTGGTGGGGAATTGGTTTGGCTTTCCACGCGATGAAGGTTTTTAATTACATGCCTTTTTTAGGATCGAATTGGGAAGAAAAAAAGATTAATGAATTGATGGAAAATGAAAAAAATAAAAACTACTGAGATTATGGAAACAAATTCAACAGAAGAAGTGGAGTATCAGGAAGCTTTGATACGTGTGAAAAAAATAAAAAGTTTTTATACCCATCTAACAATCTATTTGGTAGTGAATATTATGATTTTGATAATCAATTATCAGGATTTAGAAGCTGGAGAAAGTTTTTTTCAGTGGAGGAGTTTTACCACCGCATTCTTTTGGGGAATCGGATTGTTGTCCCATGCACTTTCGACTTTTATTCCAAATTGGATTTTTGGAAAAAGCTGGGAAGATCGCAAGATTAAAAAGTTTTTGGAGAAGGAGAAAAGCGAGAAATGGGAGTGAAAACTCCGTCTCAGTTTACTCTCATATTGCTTTAAAATTTAAACTTTAAACACTCAACCTTGAAAAAATATTTACCAACTATACTCATTTTAGCCTTTATTAAACTTTGTATTCATTTTGTCGGGAATCGCAATTATGGATTTCATCGCGATGAATTATTGCATGTGTCTGTTAGTGAGCATTTAGATTGGGGGTATTTTGAATTTCCGCCTTTTATAGCTTTTGTTGGTAAAATTGCCCATTTTATTTTTGGATATTCGATATCAGGTGTTCGGTTTTTCTCTACTTTAGCCGGAGTTGCAATTCTTGCGCTTTGTTGTTTGATTGCCAAAGAATTGGGCGGAAAAATAAAAGCAATTCTGTTGGCTGGAGTTTCAGTATTGGCATTTGTCCCTTTTTATCGCAATCATATGTTGTTCCAGCCTGTAGCTTTCGATCAGTTTTTTTGGACACTTGGGTTTTATTTTTTGATTAAATATTTTAACACTAAAAACGTAAAATTTCTTGTTTTACTTGGAGTTTCTGCTGGTTTTGGTTTAATGAACAAGTACACTATAGTAGTTTGGGGATTAGGAGTTGTTGTTGGTTTATTGTTTTATGAAAAAGGGAAGCTATTCAAGAATAAGTGGCTTTATATTGCAGGATTAGTCATGTTTTTAATTGTTTTGCCAAATTTGATTTGGCAATTTAATCATCATTTTCCAGTCTTACTACATTTGCAAAAGTTAAAAGAAAGTCAGCTGGATGAGAATGGTCCTTTTGATTTTGCAATAGAGCAGTTGAAACATCCTTTCACATTAACAATTAGCTTAATCGGGCTATTTGCCTACTTTTTTGACAAGGATTTGAAAAAGTATAAAACGTTTGGAATATCCGCTTTGGTGATATTTGCCAGCATGTGGATCATGCAGTCTAAGGCGTATTATTTCTTTGCGATTTACCCAATATTATTTGCCGCTGGAGCTGTGAAAATTGAAAAATTATTGCAAAATAAACCAAGATGGAATTATGCAGTCGCCTGCGTTGTGTTTCTTCCAATAATTCCTTTTTTGCCTCATTCAATTGCTGTTTTGCCAATTGAAACCTATATTAGTTATGCTTATTTAAAATTGCAAAAAAATGGGCGCATTCAACTTACAGATGATTATGCTGATATGTTTGGTTGGGAAGAACAAGTGAAATTAGCTGATAGTTTATATCGTTCATTGCCAGTAAAAGACAAAGAAAACTGCATTATTTGGGCTAAAAATTATGGTGAAGCTGGAGCAATAGAAATCATAGGAAAAAAGTATTTATTGCCAAATCCAATTTGTAGTAATGGAAGTTTTTGGCTTTGGGGAACTGGAACTACAAGAGGAGAAGTTTGTATAAGTATTGGTAATGAAAAAGTAATTGTAGAAAGCGCTTATAGTGAATGCAAATTAGTGAAAATCATAAAACACAAATATGCAATCGAAGAAGAAAATAATATTCCAGTATATCTTTGCCGTGAGCCAAAAATAAATATGCAACAAAAGTGGAAATCATTGGAGGAGCATGTATTTGATTAGTAAAAACAAAATAAAACGATTCCCTTTATGAAACCTTAATTATAAATGATGACAACAATAATAATTGAAGACGAAAAACCAGCTGCGAGATTGCTTCATAGAAAACTTGAGAAGCTAAATATAGAAGTAGGAGTGATGCTTCATTCCGTGGAAGAATCTATCGAGTGGTTTTCTAAAAATGAGCACCCGGATTTGATCTTTTTAGACATTCAATTATCAGATGGATTGTCGTTTGAAATCTTTGAAAAAGTAGCCATCAAAAGTGCCATAATTTTTACAACGGCTTATGATGAGTATGCGTTACGCGCATTCAAATTAAACAGCATAGATTATCTTTTGAAACCCATTGATGAGGATGATTTGGAAGTGGCAGTTTTTAAGTTTAAAGCGCGATTACCAAAACAAGAAACGGTACAATTGGATTTTGAGCAGATCAAAAGAATGCTAACGAACCCTTTTGAAAAAAATTACAAAAAACGCTTTACGGTAAAAATAGGACAACATTTGAAAGTGATCTCTGTCGATGAAATTGAATGTTTTTTTAGTGAAAATAAAGGAACGTACATTCACACTTTCGATAACAGAAATTATTTAATCGAAAATACTTTGGAAGTTTTGGAACAGGAATTAGATCCAAAAGATTTTTTCCGAGTGAGTAGAAAATTTATAATTCCGCTCAAAGCAATCAAAGAAATTATCCTCTATAGTAACTCTCGTCTGAAGTTAATTTTACCTTCTTTTAAAGCGGATGAGGTAATCGTAAGTAGAGAGAAAGTATCCGATTTTAAATCTTGGATTGACTAATTAAATCACAATAAAAAACTGTTTCAATAGCACAAATAAAATCCATTAATGGGAAATATTTAACGAAGCTTTTGAAACAGTTTTTGGAATTTTTTAAATCCTGAAATTACTCAAACAAAGATTTAATTTCTTTCTCTGTCTTCCCTAATTTTTGTTGTAATCTTCCCCAAGTTTCATCTTCTTTTCCCTCTTCAAATAACACATCGTCATCTGTTAGTTTTGCAAACTTTTGTTTAAGTTTACCTTTCAGTTCATTGTAATTTCCTTTAATCTCTGTTGAATTTGGCATAGTATATAGTTTTAAATTAAAATTATTCTACCACAAATTTGCGAAAAAACAGAGGTTAAATTGTTATATAATTAATTGGAAAACTTGTTTAATTTTAACGTGACAGCTGTAATTGACAGTTGTTATTTTTAAAATTAGATTATTGTTTCAGCTTAAATTTAAATAAGAAGTAAATTAGCTTAATATTCTGATAAATAATAAAATAAATAACTACTATAGATTATTACTATGGTGACTTTATACCTTAAAAAGGGTCTTTCTGATAGCAATCAGAACGAAAATAAACAAAGTGTAAATGATAAAAAAGGGAACGATGTATTCGATTAAATTCATTGGTAACATAATGGCAATAATCAGTAACTGAAATCCTAATCCGTAAATGGAAAGGAAGGTCATAAACCAATGTGGAAATGTTTTTACCTTGTAGGCCTCTTTGTCAAGTGTGTGAATTATTTTGTCAAAAGCACCGTAAACAACAGTGTAAATCCAGAACAAGATATCAACTGATTTTTGAGTTTCTCCAGGCAAAGCTTTGGGTGATTTGTTTTCGAAAATTTTACTGGTGGTGTCTCCTCCAACAGATTTATTTCTCAATATAACATAGTAATAATTGTATAAAGTTCCTTGTAATTGAATACAAATAAAAGCTAAAAAAGTAAGCCAAATAGTGGTTTTTGAAATATAACAAATGGTCATGAAAATCAAGAAGTTTAGGATGATATCAAACACACTATCGAGGTATCTTCCCGTGTAAGACGGGGTGTTTTTTATCCTTGCCAGTTCTCCATCGGCAGCATCAATTCCTGATTTCAGAATGATGAAAAAACCGGCTAAAAAGTAATGGTTTTGTAAAATACAATAAATAGCAAAAAGACCAGTAAGCCCAAAAAGCAACGTAACATGAATGGGAGTGAAGCGAGTATTCTTTAATTGATTGGCTAAAAATTTCCCGAATGGTCTTCCGTAATCGGATAAATCCAAAAATTTATCTTGAGCAGCAAGTTTAGACATTTAAGTTTGTGAACAAAGAAATGCGACAATATAGTCAGTATAAAAATTCGATAGAAATTATTTTGTTAGTCGGTGTAAAGTATATGTCATAGCAGTAAGCAAAAAAAATGCACTAACTTGATGGGTTAGCCCCAACCATAAAGGAACACCGTAAAGTAAAGTAAACACTCCTAATCCAAACTGAACAAAAACAAGAAATAAAAGTGTCTTTATACCATTTGTTTGTGATTTATCCAAAGTAAAAGAGATGCTTTTAAAATACAAGATGACAATCATTCCTACTACAAAATAAGCCAATGTTCTATGTACGAATTGTACACCACTTTTTCCTTCAGTAAAACTCAAAAAGAGGTTTTTTTGTTCGAGAAAAACACTGTCATGTATGAATTGTCCATCACTCATTAACGGCCAGTGATTGTGAATTAAACCAGCATTGAGACCAGCGACGAATCCTCCGTAGATAATTTGCAATAATAATAAAGTTAATGCTACACGGGCAATGGTGCGTAATGATTTTTCAATTTCTTTCTTTTCAGGATAAATAAGATCTAAGGCGACCCAAAGTGTATACGCAAATGTTATAAATGCAAAAGTCAAATGCAATGCAAGTCTAAAATGGCTCACATCAGGATCATTTACCAAACCACTTTTTACCATAAACCACCCTAGAAAACCTTGAAATGCTCCCATGAAAAGTAAAATAACACATTTTTTGATGGTTGCATCTGAAAGACGTTTTCTTAACAAGAAATAGACAAAAGGAACAATAAATGCCAAACCGATAATTCTTCCTATAAAACGGTGAAACCACTCCCAGAAATAGATGAATTTATAATCGCTTAGCGTAAAATCATTGTGAATATTTATTTTTTGATACTCCGGAAATTTTTTATATTCTTCAAAAACCTGTGTCCATTTTCTCTCTGTCAAAGGTGGAAAGGTGTCGGTAACTAAATGCCAGTCGGTCATTGATAAGCCAGAATTGGTTAAGCGTGTAATTCCTCCTACTACAACCATCATAAACAATAATAAACATCCTGATAATAACCAAATGATAACGTAATTATTCTCTTTTTTCATTATTTGAAATTAATTTGTACAAAGATATTTGAAATTTGATAAATTGTTAATTCAACAAGCGTTAATCTTTAATCCAATTTTTGTGGCTCTTTTTATCATAAATTGATATGCTTCATCATAATCATTTGCAATTTCCCCTTCGAGTATAGCTTCCTTTATAGCTTCCTTAAGCATACCAATTTCCTTTGATGGCTGTAAATTGAAGATTTCCATTATTTCTTCACCAGTTATTGGCGGTTGAAAATTACGAACATGGTCGCGCTCTTCTACTTCCACAATTTTCTTACGAACGATTTCAAAATTACTATGGTATTTCTTGAATTTATTAGGGTTTTTTGTAGTGATATCGGCTTCACATAACGTCATTAGATTTTCTACATCTTCACCAGCATCAAAAACCAAACGACGAACCGCGGAGTCCGTAACGGTATCTTGTGACAAAACGATGGGACGCGAACTCATCATCACCATTTTTTGCACAAATTTCATTTTCTGATTCAAAGGCATATGAAGACGTTCAAAGATTTTCTTGGCCATTTTCCCGCCTAGAAATTCATGACCGTGAAACGTCCAGCCTTGTTTTTTATTGAAACGCTTGGTTGGTGCTTTACCTATATCATGCAATAAAGCAGCCCATCGTAGCCATACATCATCTGTGTTTGGACAAATATTATCTACTACTTCTAAGGTATGGTAAAAGTTGTTTTTGTGCGTGTGGCCTTCAATTTCTTCTACCTGATTCAAAGCTGTCAGTTCTGGAAGAATAATGTCCAAAAGTCCGGTTTTAAATAGCAACAAAAATCCTAAAGAAGGTTTATCTGTCGAAAGAATTTTATTTAGTTCATCAACAATGCGTTCCCCGGATATAATTTTAATTCGCTCCGCATTTTTTGTAATTGAGTTCAACGAATTTTCTTCAATTTCAAAACCTAATTGGTTTGCAAACCGCACGCCTCTCAACATTCTCAGAGGATCATCAGAAAAAGTAATATCTGGATTCAGTGGTGTTCTGATTATTTTGTTTTTTAAATCTTCCAAACCATTAAAAGGATCGGATAACTCTCCAAAATTTTTTGAGTTTAATGATATAGCCAATGCATTTATCGTAAAATCACGACGGTTTTGGTCGTCTTCCAATGTTCCATTTTCTACAACCGGATTACGGCTTTCAAAATGATAGGATTCTTTTCTAGCGCCTACAAATTCTATTTCAGTATCTTCAAAACGCAACATTGCTGTTCCGTAGGTTTTGAAAACCTGAACTTTTGGTTTGTTAGGAAGTAATTGGGAAACTTGTAAAGCCAATTCGATTCCGCTGCCAACAGCAACAATATCGATATCTTTTTTGAAATCTCTATTCAAAATCAAATCTCTCACGAAACCACCAATAACATAACTTTCAACGTTAAGTTCTTGGGAAGCTTGAGAAATGACTTCGAAAATTTTATTATTTAAAGCTTCTTTGTATGAAGTTTTGATGTTCATTTTAAAAATGTTTAAAGTCTAAAGTCTAAAGTTGCTAAACTGAAGACTGAAAACTGAATACTGCAAACTATTTCCGAATCACTTTTACCTGAGAATCGTTCGTCAATTTTATAATTGTTGAAGGTTTCCCAGCAATTTTTTCATGGTGCAAATTTACAACATAGTCCACGCCTTTTATAATTTCGGGACTAATTTCTTTAAAACTTTTTGGGGTGGGTTTGCCAGAAATATTTGCCGAAGTTGAAACTAATGGTTTTTTCATCTTTTCCAATAATTTAAAACAGAAAGGTTCTTTTACAATTCTGATTCCTAATGTGTTATCGGGTGCAATCAAATTGGGAGCCACGTTTCTGGGTTTATCCAAAACTAAAGTGGTCGGATTTTCGGATAAATCCATAATTTGCCATGCTACTTCGGGAATATCCTTGAATATATTGTACATCATCTTTTCACCATTCATCAAAACAATCATGCTTTGCGTCTCGGCTCTTTGCTTGAGTTTGTAAATTTTCGCAACTGCTTCCGGATTGGTTGCATCACATCCAATTCCCCAAACAGTGTCAGTAGGGTAGAGTATAATTCCACCTTCTTTTATGACTTCGTAAGCATTATGTATTTCTTGATTGATATCCATTATTTTTATTTAGTTAGACAGTCTGTTGTTTATTTAATTGCCTTTTTCCTCTTAGTTTGTCTATTATGTTTGTGAAAATATAAATAACAGGGTTTGCTTTTTTTAAAGAAAAATTACTTTTTTTAAACAATTCTAAATTGAGCTCTGATATCTCTTTAAAAATAAAATGAGAATCATTTTTTTGATTAGTGGAAAATTTTTTAAATTTTAAATAATTATTATAATAAACTTTAGCTAATCGTCTATGATCTACGAATGATTTTGGGATTGAATTACCTAAAATATGGTCTATAATTAAATGATTATTTTTTAATCTGTTTTTTTTGATTCTTAATTTAGTACCAATTTGTTGCTCAGAATGTAATCTATATGAAATTAGATCTTCTTTTAAATAACCTATTTTTTTTCTTGAGGCGATTATAACAGCAATCCATTCATCATGATGTAAATTTTTTATATCAGGAAATGGTAAAATTAAATTTTTTATTTCTTTTTTAATGCATAGAGTTGCACCAGTTACCATGTTTGATTTAAATATTAGATGAAGATATAAATCATTTAAATTTTTTAATTGATCTTCCATAAAACTTACAGAATCCCAAAGACTAATTTCAGTAAACTTTTCATTTTTGTCATTAATCAATTCACCATTTGTAAAAATAGCTTCTAAAGATTCATTTTCATAAAAATATTGAATAATTTTTTTTACTTTATCTTTTTTCCAAATATCATCTTGGTCACTTAAAAAAATATAATCACCATCACAAATGGAAATTGCTTTTTCAAAATTTTTATTACTTCCTAAATTAACTTCGTTTTTTTGTAAAGATATTATTTTGGGGTTTTCTAATTGAAATTGCTGTATGATTTCAATAGTTTTATCATTTGATCCATCATCACAAATGACTATTTCATCAATAACAAGTGTTTGATTTAAAATGCTCTCAATTTGTTTTTTAATGTATTTCTCACCATTATAGGTACACATTGCAACCGATATTTTCATATTTTATTACCTTTATTATGAATTCAAAATACTTTTGCAGATTTTCCGCAACAAAATATGAATCTTGATCCTTGTCATTAAAAAATTAAGACCATCGGAATTGCTTTTTTACTTGCTTGATTTAAACGGATATATAGTCCTTTATTTTCCGTATTATGATAGATATACAATTTATCTACCTTTGACAAATAGCTTAATATGTTTTTTAAATCATTTTCTTTGGGATGGTATAATAGTACACATGCTGCAATTCTCATTTTAATTTCAAATTAAAGGATTTTGGCTTTGCAAAATTATACGTTTTTTATTAAATATTCTAAGAAAACCGACGCTGCTTGATTTTGGAAGCTATTTTAGGATTAATGCAGGCCTAATTAGGAGCTTTTATTATATAATTTGGAATTAAAAGCAGGAAATAGTTTCCGGATAAATAATTTTAAATAAACTTAAACGTTTATTTAGATTATATTCTCTAATTAACTTTCTATTTTTGTTTGAAATAATTACTTTACAAAGCAAGCAATAGTGATAAAACGGAAGCGAATAGCAATATTAAGTACACATTCATTTGGTTATATTGATTTTTTAGTTGAAAAGCTTAACAAAGCACAAGGTGTTGATTTGACTTACGTTAATATTGATGTTATTCCTTTTTCGTATAGAAATAAAATTTCAAGAATTACGAATTCCCTTTTAAAATTGCTTCATTTCCCTAGTTTAAAAGAAAAAAACAAAACAAATTATATAAAAACATTAATTCAAAATGAAGATTTATTTGATCAAATTTTAATTATTAGGCCCGATAAATTAGAGCGGAAAGCTTTGGTGTTTTTAAGGGAAAATGCAATTCAAATGAGCTGCTTTTTGTTTGATGGTATTGAAAATTTTAAAGATCAAAAAAAGATATTGTCCTTTTTTGATACGGTTTACAGTTATGATAAGGCAGATGTTGAAAAATATAATTTTCAATTTTTGACGAATTATATTTATGATGATCAAATTGAAACTAAAGAAATAACTAATCTGGTCTTTAATATATCTTCCTTTGATGACCGATTTCCGTTTCTAGAAAAACTTGCTAACTATTTTTCGCAAAAGCGAATTTCTTTTCGTTTTATAGTAAAGAAAGATCGGATTTTTGAACACAAGAATATTGAAATTTCTGATAGATACCTTTCAATAAGTGAGGTGAAGGATATAATCGCAAGCAGTTTAGTACTAGTAGATATCCAGCAGAAGAATCAGGATGGCTTGACTTTCCGTATTTTTGAGGCTTTAGGATACAAGAAAAAATTAATAACAAATAATCAGGATATTGTCACATATGATTTTTATAATCCCAATAATATTTTTGTAATTTCAGAAAGTAATTACGAAATACCGTCTAGTTTTTTCGAAAAAGATTTTGTAGAAATTAATAGTGCTATTCTTAATAGGTACAAATTAGACAATTGGATTTTTGAGGTTTTTAAAGTCAATATTAAGGAGAATAATTAATTTGGTTAGTTTTTAAGTACTTTTTTAAGTTTTTACTTTACTATTAAGATTACATTTGTCGATAAAATACTAATTGATGAAACTAATCCATTTTACTACTTCAACTGTTTGGCGAGGTCATGAACAGATGATTGTTGATTTATATGAATCATTTAGGGATAACAGATTTATTGAGAATCAGTTAATTATATGTCCTGCTAATTCTGAACTGTATAAAGTCGCCACAGAAAGAAATTTACAGGTTCAGACTTTTGATTTTAAATCAGAATATGATCTAAAATTAGCAAAGAAATTTAAAAAAATTGTGGACTCTTACAGTGCGAATGTGGTTATTATTCATAATAGTAAAGCACATACCATAAGTGTTCTGTCAGCTGTATTTTATGGTTTAAAAGTTCCTTTAGTTTTATGTAGGACGTTAATAAAAAATATTGGCACCAATTTTTTAAGAAAATACAAATATAATTACAAAGGAATTAAAAAAATTGTGTGTGTATCTGAGGCCGTAGTTGAAATCCTAAAACCTTCTATAAAAAATCATGAGTCAATGACTGTAATCGGAAGTGTTGTTGATACTGATCGTTTTATAAATAATGCTAAAAATGGGTTTCTTCATAGAGAATTTAATATACCATCAGACTATAAAATTATTGGTAATGTTTCTGCTTTTTGCAAAGTAAAAGATCATTACACCTGGATTGATACGGTAGAAGTGTTGCATAAAAGAGGATTGAAAGCAAAATATATTTTAATAGGTGAAGGGTCTTTAGAACCAGAGATTAAGACTTATGTTAAATCAAAAGGATTAGAGAATGAAGTTATTTTTGCAGGCTTCAGAGCAGATGTACATAAATGCCTCCCAGAATTAGACTTGTTTTTGTTTACATCAAAAAATGAGGCAACAGGCGGAGTAGTACTAGAAAGTTATGCTTGCAAAGTTCCTGTGGTAGCAGCAAAAGCCGGTGGGATTCCTACAGTTTTAACGGATAATGAAACTGGTTTGTTGGCAGAAGTGGGCAATGCAATTGATTTTGCAGATAAAGTAGAAATTTTAATAAATGACAAAACCATGCAAGATAAATTTGTCAATAATGGTTTTGATTTCTTAATGGCAACTTCTACTCGTTTTATAATTGGAGCAAAATTTTTAGAAGTTTTGAATGAAGTGACTAATAACAATTTGATTTAATTTATATTAAAATTGTACAGTATGGTTTTTATGGTAATAGTGATTTTTTTAGTAATTTTTATTTTTTTTCTAAATTTGCAATTTAAATTGTTTTATTCGTCTAAAAAAAAGCTCAGAATTTTAGAGTATCATTCCATTTCTACAAATGGTTTTGAAGATCAAATTACTATTAGTAAAGAAAAAATAATTGAGCAATTTGAATATTTAAAGAGCAATAATTATACAACGCTATGGATGTCAGAAGTAGATGAGCTAAAAAACAAAAATCTCAAATTGGCTCCCAGAACAGTTGTTCTTACGTTTGACGATGGTTTTTTAGATAATTATATAGAGTTATATCCTTTATTGCAACAGTTCAATTTTAAAGCAGTTTGTTTTATGGTTTTAGGTAGAATAGGACAAGATGTTGATTGGAACGGAAAATATGTCAATGCGAATATGAAGTTGATGGATAAGCAACAATTATTAAAAATTGGTTCTCATATTGAGTTGGGCTATCACACTTTTAAGCATGATAATTATGCTGATTTAACCTTAGAGGAAATCGAAAAAGACCTACAGCTTTGTCAGGAAATAATTAAAAAAGAGAATTTGAATGTTTTTCCAGCATTGGCATATACTTACGGTGGATATTACAGAAAAAAAGGAGAAAAACAGAAACTATTTTTTGAATTATTAAACAAATACGGCATTAAGTACGCGCTGCGAATAGGAAATAGAATCAATATCTTTCCATTAAGAAATAAATATGTAGTACAACGTATTGATATACGGGGAACTGATTCAATGGAAGACTTTAAAAAGAAAGTTATTTTAGGTAGAAAAAAGATATTTTAGAGACTTCTGATAATTTTTATTTTGGGTTATTGACTTATCAATTTGCAAAAAAAAAATGAAGTGTATTTCCTTATCAATAAAGACACTTTTTATATACGTTTAAGTATTCTGATGCTGCCGTTTTCCAATTAAAACGGTTCGCCCTTTCCTTCATAAATGTTTCCATTTCAAGTTGATGATTGTAAAAATAGTTTAAACCTTCGAAGAGAATCATTTTCATATTTTCAGGATCAAAATTATTCCAATAAAAGCAATGTTCTCCGCCAATTTCTGGCAAAGAAGTTTTATTGGATAAGAAAATAGGTTTTCCAAAGCGCATCGCTTCAATGGGAGGAAGTCCAAAACCCTCTCTTATTGATGGGAATAAAAAGGCATGACAATTTGATAAATAATATTGTTTAGCTACATCATCTACTTTTCCGGTCAGAAAAACACGATTTTGTAAATTATTGTCTTGTATGAATTTCACGATTTCAAAACCATATTCTTTATTATTATTTCCTGAAATAATCAAATTAAAATCACTAATATGAACCATCATTTTTACTATTGAAAGAAAGTTTTTCCGTTCCAGAAAGTCGCCAATCGAATAGAGGAACGGCTTATCGATTGGTACGTTTGATGCAAATCCTGAAGTGTCTAAAATAGTGGTAATAGGATTCCCATTATGAATTACATATTCAGGAATATTTGGAACATTAAAATATTCATGGGTTTGCTTTTTTGCAAATTCGGATATGTAAGTGATTGCAGTTGATTTTTCTAATTTTTCCTTAAACAGTCTATTTACTTTATGATTCATGTCAAATGAAATTTCCTCCACAAAATTCACATCATGAACCGTTAATAAATAGTTGCTTACGTGATAAGGTTCAATTTTTGTATTTTGATTAAGCGAATGCCATAAATCATTTTTTTTTCTAGTTCGAAATAAATGGAGTCTAGATAAGTCAGAGTATTTATTGTAGGTAAACTTATTTCCAAATTCGGTCTTAAGAGCGTTAGGGTTTTTGGCGTTTAATATCAATTCTAAACTGCTGAATTCTAATTGTGAAAACCCTTTTATCAGTTCGTAATTAAATGTTCCTAAGCCAGTTGCTTTATTTTTTAAATTGTGAGATTCAATAAAGACTGACTTTGACATTTTAATATTTTTTTATAAAATTAAAAACACACCGTAGTTTAGTAATGTTAATTGTGTTTGCTTAGACAATACAAAGCATAAAAGGTTTAATTTGTTTTTTAGTTTATTTAAAGTAACACTTTTTTTTTATAAAACTAAAAATACATTTAACTATTTTTGTCGCTGATATATATATTAGATAATCCATGAGTACAACAGTTATACATAAAAATTTTCTTTCTAAAAAAAAGGAGATTAAAAAAAACATTAGTGATTTTAATACTTCTGGAATTCTCTTTGGCGATGGTAAAAGAAATAAAATTAAATTTTTTGATTTAAATGGCGTAACGATTAATATCAAATCCTTTAAGATTCCACATTTAATTAATAAGGTAGCTTATAAATATTTCAGAAAATCTAAAGCCAGACGTTCTTACGAATATGCTAACCGTTTACTGGAAAGTGGAATAGGAACTCCAAAACCTATTGCATACTATGAAAATTTCTCGGTAGTAGGATTACAAGAAAGTTTTTATATTAGTGAACATCTTCAGGCAGAGTTGACTTTTAGAGAATTAGTGCTAGACCAAGATTATCCGGATCATGAAAATATATTGAGACAGTTTACTAAGTTTACTTTCGATTTACATGAAAAAGGAGTCGAATTTCTAGACCACTCGCCAGGAAATACTTTGATTAAAAAAAGTTCTCAAAATCAGTATGAATTTTTCTTGGTAGATTTAAACCGTATGATTTTTCATGAAGTTATGGATTTTGATTCTCGAATGAAAAATTTTCACAGGCTTACGCCAAAAACAGAAATGTTGGCCGTAATGAGTGATGAATACGCTAAACTTTACCATAAAGAATATGATGAAGTTTTTAGTAAAATGTGTTTTTATACTGATGATTTTCAAGTGAAACTTCAAAAAAAAATCGCCTTGAAAAAGAAATTGTTATTTTGGAGATAGAGATTGTTTTTTATTCCAAAGTTGTTCTAATTCTTTATATCTAATATGAACGCAATAGGCATTTAGATAACAAATAATCACTCCTTTTTTTCCATCAAGAAAACCCAAACGTATTATAAAATTGTATAAAAAATTATAAGTTGGATGAAGAAGATGAAGTAAATAGAAACCTTTTTGTCTCTTGTTAAACTTCTCTTGCGCTTTCAGCTTTCCATAACGAATTATTTTTGATTTATAGAATTCATAATTGGTATAGGAATAATGAATGAGTTTGTTTTTAAGGATGCCAATTTTTCCATCTACTTTTAATTTTTCATGAATCAGTCTGTCTGATGTATATTCAGCATGCTTTTTATGGAAAAGCCTAAATATTTTATCATTTTGATTTCCGCTGAAATGCAATACTTTGTTGCCAAACATAAAAGTTCTCCGAAATAGAAAAGCTGCGTATGTTTCGTTATTTTTTAAGGTAACTAAAATTTCATTTTTTAATTCAGAAGTCAATCTTTCATCCGCATCCAGAAATAAAATCCAATCATTTTTTGCATGTGAAACAGCAAAATTTCTTTGAGAAGTATAATTTTCAAACCTGTTTTGAATGAATTTTACGTTTTCAAATGATTTACAAATAACTTCAGTAGTATCGGTACTGAATGAATCTACAACAATAATTTGGTCAGCAAAATCCAAATCAGCTAAAAGCGCTGTAATTTGTTTTTCCTCGTTTAATGTAATTATTAAAACTGAAATGTTAGTATTGTGATTGTATTTCATTAATATTTGGCTGTTTACAATAATAAAACATTATTTTAAATGTGTTTCCAAGAAAGTATTTAAAGCAGGAAAAATCAACTCGGGAGTAAATTCCTTATAGAATAAAACGGTTTCTTTTTTTACTGTTTTAGCTGTTTTTTCTTCAAATAAACTCGGTTTGAACTCTCTTAAATGAAGCGAAACATGATTTATTCCATCTTCAAAGGTAGCCCAACCTTTTTTATCAATCCATGGCGAGAAAATAATAAATGAAGGTTTCTCTAAAGCTTTTGCCATATTAATTGCGCCACCATCATTGCCAATTATCATGTCACAATGGTTCATAATAGCAATAAATTCACGAATATTTTTTCCTAAAACGGAGAAGTAAATTTTCTGTTTAGTACTTTCTTTACAACCATTGTAGATTATTTTTGCTTCCTCAATTTGCTTTGGAAAATAATTAAAAAGGATATTCACATCCCCCTTAGCTGCAATAAAATCAACGAACTGCGACATGTATTCCAGCGGATAGGTTTTGTCTGGACTGCTACCAATTGTGCTGATCATTATCGTCTTTTTGGAGTGATTTATTCCGTGCGATTCAAAAAGTGAAGTGGCAAAATTATTTTCTTCGTTCGTGACGTAAATTCGCGGAAAAGTTTCTAATTCAATATCCAGATACAAAGGATTTAACAAGGCTAATCGTTGTTCGATTATTAAACCCAAATTAGTATTGGAGGTTTTTTTTCGTTTAACAGTATCTGTATAAAGAAATTCTCTTGCTTTTTTCCAATACGATATTTTTTGTTTTGCACCCGATAACAATACGACAAGCCAGCTTTCTAATTTGGAATACGCATCTATAACAATATCATATTTTTCAGCTCGAATGGATTTCAATAATTTAAAATATTCCCATTTGCTTTTTTGATGTTTTTCCTGAAAAAGGATGAGATTGTCGAAACTGGTGTTTCCTTGTAAAACTGCAATTGTAGATTCGTAAACCATATAATCAATTTGCGCTTTTGGATAGGCTTTGCGCAAATTTTCGCATAAAATGGAGCTTACCAAAACATCACCAATCATTTTTTGTTGAATTACAAGTATTTTCATTCGAAGTAAATTTGAAAAAATTATGCTTTTGTTTTCAAGTAATTCATTGCACGAGGACTAATCCATGTTTGCTTTTGAAGCACATTAAAATAATAAACAAATAGGTTTTTAAACATCAATCGGTTCACTTTTAATTTTGGAATAAAAAACAAAAATAGGCTTAAAATGGACAAGATGGTTTTCTCCAGAAGGACTCCTGTAATCAATAAGCTGTGTAAATAAATCTGAATTCCAGTTGGGAATTGATTGCTGATATAAGTGTGTTTAGAAATTATTACTTCGGTTTTTGTGAGTGCTTTTGTCTTGACATTTAATCGGGATGCACCACCATGCTGATGAAAAATCGTCGCTTTTCTGGTTACGGCAACTTTTCCTCCACTATCAAAAACCTTTTTGCAAAGATCAACATCTTCAAAATACAACCAGTAATCTTCGTTCCAGCCTTTAATTTTATTAAACCATTCTCGGCTCATATAAATGACCGCTCCGGTAACCCAATCTGGGTAAAATAAGTCATTATTGTGGTTAAAACGGTTTTCCAGTTTTGCCTTGTTCAGCTTTCTAAAAAGAGATCTTGAGATTCCGAAAAATCGTCCCAAAACCGGAAATAAATTATTCTGTTTGTAAAAAACAGCGTTTTCATTTATTTGCACACAAGACAAAATTCCAATTTCAGGATTTGAACTAGCCGTTTCTAAAAGAGTTTCAAGGGCTTCAAGAGTAAGTTTTGTATCTGGATTTAAAAAAAGGAAATGGTTTCCCGTAGCAATACTTGCACCAAAGTTGCAGCCATTTGAGAAACCATTATTACCAGAATTTTCTATAAATGTAAACTTGGAATATTTTTGTTTAAAAACGGGAAATTGTCCGTCATTAGAAAAATTATCAACAATGATAGCTTCGAATGCGAATGTTTTTGAAATAATTGCGTCTATAGATTCTAAACAGTCGTCTAAGGCTTTCCAACCACGGTAATTGACAATAATTATTGAAATATCCAATAGGTTTTTTTATAAAAATTTATAAACGAAAGCGTATTATACCGCTACGTCATATTCGCGTAAAGCATTATTCAATGATGTTTTTAAATCTGTTGAAGGTTTACGGGTTCCAATGATTAGTGCGCAAGGCACTTGGAACTCACCAGCAGCGAATTTTTTAGTATAACTTCCAGGAATCACTACAGAACGAGCAGGGACATAACCTTTCATTTCAACTGGAGTATCTCCTGTAACATCAATAATTTTTGTAGAGGCAGTCAAACAAACATTGGCACCAAGTACAGCTTCTTTCCCAACATGTACCCCTTCTACAACAATACAACGAGAACCAATAAAAGCACCGTCTTCAATAATTACTGGAGCCGCTTGTAATGGTTCAAGAACACCACCGATACCAACACCACCACTTAAGTGTACGTTTTTACCAATTTGAGCACAACTTCCTACGGTCGCCCATGTGTCTACCATCGTACCTTCATCTACATATGCACCAATATTTACATAACTAGGCATCAATATAACACCGCTAGAAATGTAAGCACCGTAACGCGCTACTGCATTTGGAACGACACGAATTCCTTTTTCGGCAAAGTCTTTTTTCAATAACATTTTATCGTGATATTCGAAAATACCAGAATGTAATGTTTCCATTTTTTGAATAGGGAAGTACATTACCACGGCTTTCTTAACCCATTCGTTTACTTGCCATCCTTCAGCAACTGGTTCAGCAACACGTAATTTCCCCGTGTCAAGTAACTCAATAACTTCTCTGATTGCGTCAGTTGTAGTTTTTTCCTGCAGCAAAGCACGGTTTTCCCAAGCTTGCTCTATAATAGTTTGTAATGGATTCATTTTAATTAGTTTTTTGGCAAAGATAGGGTTTTTAGCTAAAAGCAAAAAGTCGAAATGAATTGAAAATGTTAATAAATTTAATTCATTATTTTTATATGGATAATGTTATTTAGTAGTAAATTGGTAATCAGTACAGAACTTTTTTCTGGTTCTAAATCTTCTTTTTAATTGATTCATGAATTATTATGAAAGATAATTTCTCTAAACAATCGCT
The DNA here is from genome assembly GCF_042787335.1 of Flavobacterium fructosi. NCBI lineage: Bacteria > Pseudomonadati > Bacteroidota > Flavobacteriia > Flavobacteriales > Flavobacteriaceae > Flavobacterium > Flavobacterium fructosi. The sequence continues at coordinate 214,410 of NZ_JBHZQA010000003.1, forward strand.
TGTATACTCGAAATTTCGTCCACAATATCCAGATGAAATGATTGATTATTTGATTTCATTTGTCACTAATAAATCTGTTGCGCTTGATATTGCGACAGGAAATGGTCAGGTTGCCCATAAACTTTCTCCGTTTTTTGAAACGGTTGACGCAATTGATATTAGTCAAAGCCAATTTGATAATGCCATTCCAGGCGCGAACATAATATATAAAATAGCGGCTGCTGAAAATACTACTTTCAAAAATAAAGAGTTTGATTTAATTACCGTAACACAAGCCATTCATTGGTTTGATTTAGATGTTTTTTACAAAGAAATTTACAGAATCTTAAAACCAGACGGAACTTTTTCGGTTCTGGGTTATGGTTTGTTTTCTAACAATGCAGATTCGGATACAATAATACAGGATTACTATCACAATATTGTAGGGCCGTATTGGGATGCCGAGCGAAAGTATTTAGATTAAAATTACAAAACGATACCATTCCCATTTGATGAAATTGTAACGAAATCGTTCGAAAATAATTTAACTTGGACTTTTGACGAACTCATTGGATATCTGGAAACATGGTCAGCGAGACAGCATTATATTTCGAAAAACAATAAAAATCCTTTGGATTTGATTTACGATGATTTGAAAACGTTTTGGCTAAAAAGCGATCAGAAAGTGACTTTTCCGTTGTTGCTAAGAATTGGAAAATTAAAATAGTTACCTTTGAAAAAAATATACAAATGCCAAGAATACTCGCCATAGACTACGGACAAAAGCGCACAGGAATAGCTGTTACTGATGAAATGCAAATTATTGCTTCAGGATTAACTACTGTTCCATCCGCCACTGCAATTGTTTTTTTGAAGGACTATTTTTCCAAAGAAAAAGTAGAAGCTGTTCTTATTGGTGAACCAAAACAAATGAATGGCGAACCCTCTGAAAGCGCATCGATGATAAAAGGTTTTGTAACGCATTTTACAAATCATTTTCCGGAGATGAAAGTTATTCGGGTAGACGAGCGTTTTACTTCAAAAATGGCTTTCCAAACGATGATAGACAGCGGACTCAAGAAGAAACAACGTCAAAATAAAGCACTTATAGATGAAATTTCGGCAACGATAATGTTGCAAGACTATTTGACACGAAAATCGTTTTAAATTTCTAAAACGTTTTCGTAATTATGTAACTTTTCACACAAAATTTAAGGTTTTTTTTGCAATTATATGAAGTATCTTTGCGCTTTAAATTTTTGTTATGCCTGATACAACAATTCGTTCAAATAGTGATGTAGTTCTTATAGGAGCTGGAATAATGAGTGCCACTCTTGGTTTAATTCTTAAAGAATTACAACCAGATTTAAAAATTGATATTTTCGAGAGATTAGATATTGCAGCTGCTGAAAGTTCTGATGCCTGGAATAATGCCGGAACCGGACATTCTGCCTTTTGTGAACTTAATTACACGCCTGAAAGTTTGGATGGAACTATTGATCCAAGAAAAGCAATTAGTATCGCTGAATCGTTCGAAGTTTCTCGGCAATTTTGGGCCTATTTAGTCCAAGAAAAAAAAATTACATCCCCTGAAAATTTCATAAAAAGTATTCCTCATGTTAGTTTTGTTTGGGGTGAAAAAAATGTAGCATATCTAAAGAAAAGATTTGAAGCTTTACAATTCAATCCACTTTTCAAACAAATGATATTTAGTACTGATTTTTTAGAATTAAAAAAGTGGATGCCTTTGGTTATGGAGGGTAGAGGCGAAGATGAAAAAGTTGCAGCTACTTCTATGGCAATTGGTACGGATGTGAATTTTGGGGAATTAACAAGAAGTATGTTTAATTATTTGGCTAAATTAGATGGTGTTACGATGCATTTTCATCACGAAGTTCAAAAATTGAAACAACGGGAAGATAAATCTTGGAGAATAAAAATAACCGATTTGGCTACCGGCCAAAAAAGAAAAGCATATACCAAGTTTGTTTTTATCGGTGCTGGAGGTGGGTCATTGCCATTACTAGAAAAAGCAGACGTTCCAGAAGGAAAGGGTTTTGGAGGTTTCCCGGTTAGTGGACAATGGTTAAAATGTACGAATCCGGAAGTAATTGCAAAACATCAGGCTAAAGTTTATGGTAAAGCTTCCGTGGGAGCGCCACCAATGTCTGTACCACATATTGATTCCCGAATGATAGATGGAGAAAAAGCACTTCTTTTTGGTCCTTTTGCCGGGTTTTCTACTCGGTTTTTAAAGAATGGTTCTTATTCTGATTTGCCTTTGTCTATTAAAACGGACAATATTATTCCGATGATAGCTGCAGGTATTAAGAATATACCGCTTACAAAATATTTGATAGAACAAGTACGTCAATCCCCTAAAGACAGGATTAATGCGTTGAGAGAATATGTTCCTACAGCCAGATCTAAGGACTGGAAAATAGAAAGAGCGGGGCAGCGGGTACAAGTTATAAAGAAAGATGAAAAAGAAGGTGGAATACTTGAATTTGGTACTGAGGTAATTACAACTGCGGATGGTAATTTAGCTGTATTACTTGGCGCTTCTCCCGGTGCTTCTACAGCAGTTTCAATCATGACAGATTTGGTTGGAAAATGTTTTAAAAATGAAATTGTTAATCCGGAATGGCAAGAAAAATTGAAAATAATGATACCATCATTTGGACAAACATTAAATGATAAACCGTCTTTATTGGAAGAAATAAGAAAAAATACTGCTGAAATTTTAAAATTGAATAATTAGAAATTTTACAATAGGATCGAATAAGCTGGATTTAGATTTGAACTTCTAAATCCAGCTTTTTTGTTTTAAGTAGCGATTAATTCTTTAGTCGTTTTTACAATATTTTCGGATAAATTAGTTAGCCAGATTAATTGTTCGATTACTAGTTGTGCTTCCTGCATTTTCAAATGGAATGCTTCTTCATCAATTGATATTCCTTCTTTCAATTCTATGGCTCGCATATTTTTTAACTCCGAAAAACGCATGGCTAAATCTTCTTTTGCAAGATTTTCTTTTAGTTCTATATCGTTCTCTTTTAGCAGTGCAATTGCATTATCCAAGTTTTTAATGACGGTATCCACCACCACATTAAATGCCTCGGAAGCTGATGTTGTTTTGTGTGATTGGATATAGGTCCCTAAAGAAGCAGAAGAGGAAAGCAGCGAATGATTAAGAATCGCTAGTTTATATACTTGAGGTAATTGCTTTTGCTTTGATTTAGGCTCCTGCGCCATTCTTTGGAATGACGCCATTAAATTACCAATTTCTATAAAAGCATTTTTTCGAGCTAATCGATAGGAAGTCGAAACGGAACCTTTTTTGTTATAAAATATAGAAATTTCTTTCAAGTAATTTTGATTGGCTTTAATAGATTTTTCCAAATAAATGGGAATGTTTAAAAATTCCCATGAAGGCCACAAAAAATGATTGGCGAGAAAAGCTAAAGTGGCACCTACAATGGTGTCTAAAATTCTATACTGAATCACATCAGTAATATTAGGAGTCAATATTCCGTAAATGAAAACAATATACATCGTCACAAATGTTGCACTGATTTTATAATTTGTTTGCGTAAAGGAGAATCCCAAGAGTATACAAAGGATCGAAAAAATACTGATTGCAATACTATTATGTACCAATGAAAGCACTCCAAATGCAATTAATCCGCCTAAAATAGTACCGAAAATTCGATGAAAAGAACGTTTTTTTGTCAAGCCGTATCCGGGTCGCATGATGACCAGAATAGTCAATAAAATCCAATATACATTGTGAAAAGGCAGTATGTTTCCAATTATAAAACCAATCAGAATTGTTACGGTTAATCGTAGCGAATGTCTGAAAATAGTAGAAGAGAAACTCAGATTTTGAATCAAAGTGCTTAAAGGGTAATATTGTGGCGTCAGAAACTTTTCTAAATCTTTATCTTTTCCTTTAAAGTCGAGTGAATTAATAGCCAAGCTAAAAGCACGTTCAACAATTTTTATTTTTTCAACTTGTTTTTCTGCATATTGAAGCATGGTCGTCAGCATAAAAACACCTTCGGAAGCCGAAGCCTTCCCTAATTTATTTTCGTAATCTGTTATCGCAAGTTCTAATATATTTAAATCGCCTGGCAAAGTGTGTTTAGAAACATATTTAGTTTTATTTTGAATGCTTTTGGATAATTGCTTTAAACTGGCGGCAAGATTGTATGCTAGGCTTTGATAAGTAAATAGCACTTTTGGATGGTCATCAAATTTTTGATGTAATTTATCGTGGTCAAATGAAGTAGATAATGCGAGTTCCAGAATTTCTGTCAATGAAATAAAAACGATAAGCATTTTTCGGTTTTGATTCGAAGAACCGGAAGTAGTATGAGTGCTAATAAGCACTTCTCGAATGTTTTGTCGAATCGTATTCAGTTCTACCTGAAGATGTAATTGTTTTTCTATAATCGCTTTTTTATCAGCATTGATAGTCCATAAATCGCCTCTTAATTTCAGGTATTTAGCCGTGAGTTTAATACATTCAGCAATTTGTAATTCGATATATCGGTGAGGTCTGATGTAGTGAAAAATAAGCGAAATAAGGAGATAAAATAAACCGCCAACAAGAATTAAACCGGAATATCGGAGCATTTCCGCGCCAGTGTGTAAGTGTGCAAATGCAAGTGAAACTGTAAGTAATGCGGAGAAGGAAACCATGGTGGCTCTTTGTCCATAGACTGAAATCATTGATAATAAAAAAATTAAAACGGCTAAAAAGGGATAAAAAACCAAAGAATAGGGATGTATAATATTCACTATTAGGTTGACACCCGCTACAAGAAATGCAGTGAAGAGAATACCGTTAATTTTATGTTTTAGATTACTTGGGATATCACTTGGATAGGTGAAAAAAGCCCCAAGAGCTATCGTAAATCCGATTTCAAAATTACCAAAAAAAGAAAAAAGCAAAACAGGAATAACTGCTGCTATTGTTACTTTTAAAGCATTGGTAAAATAAGTACTGTCGGTGAATTTTCGGATTTCGTAGATCATACAATTGGATTGTTCGCAAAGGTAGGAATTGTACGATTTATATAAAGAATATTTAAGTGCGTTTTAACTTAAATTCTAAAAAAGCACTAATAATCATTGGAGGATTATTCATTGTCTATTTTTTTACTATTTTTGCAAACTGAATTAAAAGTAAATTGATTTCAGACTTACAGTAGATAATACTTAATACAACACTAATGATTTTACCAATTATAGGATACGGTGATCCAGTTTTAAGAAAAGTAGGAGAGGTTCTTTCACAAGATCATCCTAATTTGAAGGAAACAATTGCTAATATGTATGAGACCATGTATAATGCTTATGGAGTTGGACTTGCTGCACCACAAGTAGGATTGGCAGTTCGTTTATTTGTAATCGATACAACGCCTTTTAGCGAGGATGAAGATCTCGAAGATGCGGAACAAAAAGAACTTAAAGGATTCAAAAAAACTTTTATCAACGCAAAAATGATAAAAGAAGAAGGTGAAGAATGGAGTTTCAACGAAGGTTGCTTGAGTATTCCTGATGTTCGGGAGGATGTATTTCGCAATCCAACAATAACGATCGAGTATTGTGAAGAGGATTTTGTAATGAAAACCGAAGTTTTTGATGGTTTAATCGCCAGAGTAATCCAACACGAATACGACCATATTGAAGGCGTTTTATTTACCGATAAAATTTCATCACTTAAAAAGCGTTTGATTCAAAAGAAACTAAAAAATATCTTGGAAGGAAAAACATTTCAAGATTACCGAATGAAATTTTTCGCCAAAAAAGGCAGGTAATTTAATACTATTCTTTAATATTGGTATGGTTTTAGTTGAATAATGAAAAGTAAAAATAAATTGAATTCTTAATAATAATTAGAAAAACATGACTTTAGAAAAAATATTAGCCATTGCTGGGAAACCAGGTTTATATGTATTAAAAGTACAAACACGTACAGGATTTGTTGCAGAATCATTATTAGACGGAAAAAAAATCACAGTAAATTTAAAAAGTAATGTGAGTTTATTGTCTGAGATTTCAATTTATACGCATGAAGGGGAAAAATCATTAGCTGAAATCATGCAAAAAATTGCTGATAAAGAAAACAAAGGTCCAGCGATTTCTCATAAAGAAGACAATGCTAAACTAACGGCTTATTTCAAAGAAATTTTACCTGATTATGATGAAGAAAGAGTATATCCATCGGATATTAAGAAAGTTTTAAACTGGTATAATATGCTTCAAGCAAAAGGATTGGTTACTGATGAAGTAGCAGATACTGTTGTTACGGAAGAAACACCAGATAAAGTAGAAGTTGCTGCAGTAGCAGAAGAAGCTTCTGTTACAGAAGCGAAAGCTCCTGCAAAAAAAGCTCCAGTAAAAAAATAGCAGATTATATTTTAATAAATTATATTTAATCCTGTTAAGATGATTTCTTAGCAGGATTTTTTTATTTTTACAAAAACCAATTGCGTAATGAATTCAAGAAAAACTCAGCTTCAGGCTTTCGAAAGACTATTAGACATCATGGACGATTTGCGAGAGAAGTGTCCTTGGGATAAAAAGCAAACCATGCAAACTCTACGTCATCTTACCATAGAAGAAACGTACGAGTTGGGTGATGCCATTTTAGACAATGACTTAAGTGAAGTAAAGAAAGAATTAGGTGATTTGTTATTGCATATTGTTTTTTATGCTAAAATTGGAAGTGAAACAAATGATTTTGATGTGGCCGATGTTTGCAATGAAATTTGTGATAAACTGATTCATCGTCATCCACATATTTACAGTGATGTTGTTGTTAAAGATGAAGAGGAGGTCAAACAAAACTGGGAAAAACTCAAACTTAAGGAAGGTAAAAAATCAGTTTTAGAAGGAGTTCCTAAAAGTTTGCCTGCATTGGTAAAAGCAAGCCGAATTCAAGATAAAGTAAAAGGTGTTGGATTTGATTGGGAAGAGTCACATCAGGTTTGGGACAAAGTGCAAGAAGAACTAGGGGAACTGCAAGTTGAGGTTGAAGCGGGTGACCAGGACAAAATTGAAGCTGAATTTGGTGATGTTTTGTTTTCGATGATAAATTATGCAAGATTTCTTAATGTAAATCCGGAAGACGCTTTGGAACGAACCAATAAAAAATTTATCAAACGTTTTCAATATCTGGAAAGTAAAGCGGGAGAATTAGGAAAACCATTAATGGACATGACCCTTGCTGAAATGGATGTTTTTTGGGAAGAAGCGAAGCGGCTTCCTAATAAATAGGGAGTTATTTGATAGCTATTCAGCCAATTTTTTTAGTTTACTGATGTCTTTCAAAAGAATTTTTTTGCCTGTTAATTCAATCAAACCTAATTTTTTGAAATCAGATAACAAACGAATACAACTTTCGGTAGCAGTGCCAATCATACTGGCTAATTCATCTCTTGAAAGTTGGATTTTTAATGTATTGTCTTCATTTTTTCCAAAAGTATCGTGCAAATAAAGTAGCGTTTCCGCTAATCTTTCTTTTACTGTTTTTTGGGCCAAATTGACCATCTGATCATCTGCGTCTTTCAGATCTCCGCAAATTGTTTTCATCACATTCATCGAAAACTGATTGTTCTTGTCAAAGAAACCCATCACTTCACTTTTTGGAATAAAACAAACCTCCATATCTTCTAGAGCAACTGCACTTAAATTCACGGGTTCTTCACTAATCATCGAGCGTTGTCCTAATAATTCTCCCTTTGTAACCAGTTTAATGATGTGGTCTTTACCGTTTGGACTCAATTTGGTTAGTTTACACACACCATCTTTTATGCAATAAATTCCATTTACATTTTCACCTTCTTCAAAAATAACTTCACCCTTTTTTATAATATGAGATGTTTTACAATCAGAAAGATGTACTAATTCGTTTTTCGAAAGTGCCTTCAATGAGCTGAATTCTCTAACAATACATTGTTCACATTTACTCATGATAAAAAGGGGATTTAATAACTTAACAAATTTAGGAATTTATATGACAAATGTCATATTTTTTACTTAATCTATTTACAACTTTTGTAGTAGGTAAAATGAGCAAAGAATTATGGACAGACAAAACTGTTTCCATTGTGGTTTGAATATTATAAAAGCGGAAGAAATTATTTTTGATAAAAAGGAATTTTGTTGCAATGGTTGTAAGACCGTTTACGAAATTTTCAGTCTTAATGATATGACTTGCTATTATGATTTTGAAAAATCACCTGGAGCAACACCCCAAGACATTAATGGTAAATATGATTTTTTAGACAATGAAAGTATCGTGTCAAAACTTTTGGAATTTCAAGAGAATTCAACCGCTATTATTTCACTTAATATTCCACATATACATTGTAGCTCGTGTATTTGGATTTTGGAAAATTTACAACGTCTTCAAAAAGGAATAAGTACTTCTCAGGTCAATTTTCCTGAAAAGACCGTGCGAATCACTTACAATCCAGAAACGGTTTCAATAAAGACGATTGTTTATTTATTAAGTTCCATTGGATACGAACCTTATATTAGTTTAGAAAACTATGAAACTGGTAAAAACGATGTAGATAGAAGTTTGACTTATAAACTTGGTGTTGCATTTTTTTGTTTCGGAAATATCATGTTGCTTTCATTTCCTGAATATTTCGAAGTTAAAGAATTCTGGCTGGATCAGTACCGCGGTTTTTTCCGTTGGTTGATTTTTGTTTTGTCGTTACCAAGTTTCTTCTATTCGGCTAGTGGTTATTATGTTTCGGCTTATAAAAGTATCAAATCTAAAATGCTCAATATCGATATCCCAATCGCTTTGGGAATTGTTGTAATGTTTGTGCGAAGTACGGTTGATATCGTGATGGATTACGGTTCTGGTTTTTTTGACAGCCTTTGTGGTCTTATTTTCTTTATGCTTCTTGGCAAAATGTTTCAGATTAAAACCTATAGTTTTTTAAGTTTCGAAAGAGATTTTAAATCCTATTTTCCAATAGCCATTACCAAAATCAATTCAAATGCTTCAGAAGAAAGTGTTCCAATTTATGAAGTTGAAAAAGGTGACCGATTATTGATCAGAAACCAAGAACTAATTCCTGTTGACGGTATTTTAATTTCAGAAAAAGCGGAGATTGATTATAGTTTTGTCACTGGGGAAGCAATTCCCATTACCAAACATTCTGGTGATAAAGTATTTGCAGGAGGAAAACAAATGGGTAAAGTGATAGAAATGGAAGTATTACATTCCGTTTCACAAAGCTACCTGACACAGTTATGGAGTAATGATGTTTTTCAAAAAAATGTCGAGCAAAAGTACAAAACGATAACAGATAGAATTTCTCGATATTTTACTCCTATTCTTTTATTAATTGCCTTTTCAGGTTTTGGATATTGGATTTTTATAGATACTAGTATCGCTTTCAATGTGTTTACGGCGGTACTGATTGTTGCTTGTCCTTGTGCATTGGCATTAACCGCTCCATTTACTTTTGGAAATGTATTGCGAATTTTAGGAAAACAGAAATTTTATCTCAAGAATGCTTTGGTTATTGAGCAATTGGCGAAAGTTGATACTATTGTTTTCGATAAAACGGGAACAATTACCACCAATAAAAAATCGAATATATCTTATGAAGGAGTTATTCTTTCTGATGAAAATTTGGTGTTGATTAAAAATGTACTTCGGGCTTCAAATCATCCGTTGAGCAGAATGTTATATGATTATTTATCGGTTGTAATCTTGCAAAACAAATCGGCAGAGGAAACTAAAAAATTAAAAGTTGATGCTTTTGAAGAAATTATAGGAAAAGGGATTCGCGCACAAATTTTTGGATACCAAATTCAAATTGGTTCTGCTTCATTTGTAGAAAAATCTGAAGATAATAGCATTCAGCAAACGTCGGTTCATATTAAGATTAACGGAATTTATTACGGAAAATATATTTTTAATAATCAATATAGAGAAGGATTAGAGACGCTTTTTAAGAATTTAAACAACAAGTATCGAATAAAGGTTTTGTCTGGCGATAATGAAGGAGAAAGGTCAACGTTAGTAAAACTTTTGCCGAAAGGCACGGAATTAATTTTTAATCAAAAACCAGAACAAAAATTAGAATTTATCAAAAATTTACAAGAACAAGGTAAAAATGTGATGATGGTAGGCGATGGATTGAATGATGCGGGAGCTTTGGCACAAAGTAATGTTGGGATTTCTATTTCTGAGAATGTAAATGTCTTCTCACCGGCTTGTGATGCTATTTTGGATGCCAATGAGTTTCCAAAATTGGATTATTTTTTAAAACTGTCTAAGAATTCTATCACAACAATTAAAATGAGTTTCATCTTGTCATTATTATATAATGTCGTTGGATTATCATTTGCCATTACAGGGAATTTATTGCCTTTGGTTGCAGCTATTATTATGCCGTTAAGTACAGTAACCATAGTCAGTTTTGTGACGGTTATGAGTAATTATTATGCAAGTAAAAAATAGGATCTTATAACTTTTATATTTTGATTTCACATAATTTTAACATAATTCAATATATATGACAAATGTCATATTTTACTAGAGAACGTCAGAGTAACTTTGTTAACACAAATTAAGGTATGAGTGTCATTTATTTATTAATCTCCATCAGTATAGTAGTTGCTATAGGCTTTTTTATTGCTTTTATAAGAGCAGTAAAAACAGGTCAATATGATGACGATTATACGCCATCAGTCAGAATGCTTTTTGACGATGAGCTAAAAATTGAGAGCCCTAAACCAATACAAACAATAGAAGAAAAACAAATTTAATTATGGAAATGCAGCAGTTTTATTATGATAACAAAATTGTAAAGAAATTCATTTACGCTACTATCCTTTTTGGTGTAGTAGGAATGTTGGTCGGTCTTACGTTGGCGATCATGTTCCTTTTTCCAAACCTAACTGACGGAATTTCGTGGTTAAGTTATGGTAGATTGAGACCTTTACATACTAACGCAGTTATTTTTGCCTTTGTAGGAAATGCTTTTTTTGCGGGAATGTATTATTCGATGCAACGATTGCTTAAGGCAAGAATGTTCAGTGACCTTTTAAGTAATATTCATTTTTGGGGTTGGCAGTTGATTATTGTTGCCGCAGCGATTTCTTTACCATTAGGTTTTAGTACATCAAAAGAGTATGCCGAATTAGAATGGCCAATTGATATTGCAATTACCCTAATATGGGTAGTGATGGGTATCAACATGATTGGAACTTTAATAAAAAGAAGAGAGCGACATTTGTATGTTGCCATCTGGTTTTATTTAGCAACATTCGTAACTATAGCCGTTCTGCATATTTTCAACAGTTTAGAATTGCCTGTTTCTGCAATGAAAAGTTATTCTGTTTATGCAGGAGTTCAAGATGCTTTAGTGCAATGGTGGTACGGACATAATGCGGTTGCATTTTTCTTAACCACGCCCTTTTTAGGATTGATGTATTATTTTGTTCCAAAAGCAGCGAATCGCCCGGTATATTCTTATAGATTATCAATTGTTCACTTTTGGTCCTTAATTTTTATTTATATCTGGGCAGGACCACACCATTTATTATATTCTGCCTTGCCTAACTGGGCGCAAAATTTAGGTGTTGCTTTTTCAATAATGTTGATCGCACCATCTTGGGGTGGAATGATAAACGGACTATTAACTTTGAGAGGAGTTTGGGATAAAGTACGAGTAGATCCAGTTTTAAAATTCTTCGTAGTAGCAATAACAGGTTACGGAATGGCCACTTTTGAAGGTCCAATGCTATCTCTGAAAAATGTAAATGCTATCGCGCATTACACGGATTGGATTATTGCTCACGTTCACGTAGGTGCATTAGCTTGGAATGGATTTATGGCTTTTGGTATGATTTACTGGTTGATTCCAAGAATGACTAAAAGCACTTTGTACTCTCTTAAACTGGCTAACTTTCACTTCTGGATTGGTACTTTAGGGATTATTTTATATACAATTCCAATGTATGTTGCCGGGTTTTTACAAGCTTCAATGTGGAAACAATTTAACCCAGATGGAACTTTAACTTATGGTAACTTTTTGGAAACAGTGACTCAAATCATGCCAATGTATTGGATGAGAGCTATTGGTGGTTCACTTTATTTAATAGGAATGTTGACATTGGTATATAACATTGTTCAAACATTAAGAAAAGGTTCTGCAATTGAAGACGAATTAGCGGAAGCTCCGGCATTATTGAAAATTAGTTCTGGACGAGTTCAAGGAGAAAAATTTCACCCTTGGTTAGAAAGAAAACCTATTCAATTAACCATTTTGGCTACTGTTGCCATCTTAATTGGTGGTATTATTCAGATTGTACCTACCATTATGGTAAAATCGAATATTCCTACGATTGCTAGTGTGAAACCGTATTCTCCTCTAGAATTAGAAGGACGTGATTTATATATTCGTGAAGGATGTGTGGGTTGTCACTCGCAATCGGTTCGTCCTTTCCGTAGTGAAGTAGAACGATATGGTCCACAAGCTAAAGCAGGAGAATTTGTTTATGACCACCCATTTCTTTGGGGATCAAAACGTACTGGTCCGGATTTACAAAGAATAGGAGGGAAATACAATGACAATTGGCATTTTAATCACTTTTGGAACCCTCAAAGTATATCTGCAGGTTCTATTATGCCAGGTTACAAATGGTTGTTTGATAACAAACCAATGGATATTTCTTTGACGCAAAAGAAAATGGAAGCTATGGTTATTCTTGGAGTTCCTTACACGGCGCTTCAAGTTGCAAATGGGGTTAAGGATCTAAGAACACAAGCACTAAAAATTGAAGAAAGCTTAAAAAATGATCCTGATTTTGTAAAAAGTTATAATGATAGTAAGAAAAAGGCAGAAGCAAGAGGGGAAAAATTTGTTCCAATGAATGAAAGAGAAATTATCGCTTTGATTGCTTACATACAAAGACTTGGAACAGATATTAAAGTAAAAGATATAGCTAAAAAATAAAAATCATGTTTGAACAAATAAAGCATAATATGGAAACAATCGAGGGAGTTGCTACTTATCCAATTCTTTCGTTATTAATTTTCTTCATTTTCTTTGTAGGACTCGGTTTTTGGGTTCTAACATATAAAAAAGAAAAAATCAATGAAATGAGCCAAATGCCATTGAACGACAATTAAAAAGTACAATTTTTTAAAATTTAGAAAATGAAAAAATTAATTCCAGCATATGTTAGAGTCCCTGTTATTTTCTTTGCTGTCTTTGCAGCAATGGAATATTTTATAGACTCCGGAGACAGACCTGCTTTCTTAAAATTCCCAATGGTTTCTGTCTTTTTATTCGTGTTTCTTTTCCTATTGATCGCAATAGAAATAACATTGAGCGCTGTTGATAATATTACGTATCATCTTTTGACAGAAGACCAGAAAGACAAACTTAATGAAGTAAATAGTATAAGTTTCAAAGATACCGAATGGTATAAAAAACTGATGAAAAGTATTACTAAATCAGAACCAATAGAAAATGAAGGCTTACTATTGTTAGATCATGATTACGACGGTATCAAAGAATTAGATAATAATTTACCTCCATGGTGGGTGTATTTATTTTATGCAGGTATTTTTTTTGGGGTAGTTTATATGGTGCGTTATGAACTATTAGGTGCTGATAACCAAGAAACTGAACTTAAAAAAGAATTGACTCAAGCCAAAATTGAAGTAGCGGAATATATGAAAACTGCTCCTGATATGATGGATGAAAAAACGGTGACTTTGTTAACGGAACCGACTGATTTAGCGGCGGGAAAAGAAATCTTCACTACCAATTGTGCTGCATGTCACAGAGCAGACGCCGGAGGTCAAATTGGTCCAAATCTAACGGATGATAATTGGATTTTGGGAGGAGGAATTAAAAACTTATTCCATACAATTACAAATGGTGGCCGTGATGGAAAAGGAATGATTGCATGGAAAGGAACGTTGAAGCCAAAAGAAATGCAAAAAGTAGCCAGTTATATTTTGTCTCTAAAAGGAAGTAATCCTAAAGATCCAAAAGCCCCGGATGGTGAGATTTGGGTAGATGAAACTGCTTCAAAATAAATAATAAATTAATCTCAAAATGCCATCGTCACCGTCTAAATAACTTTGTCTTTGAGATTAAATATTTAAATAAAAATAAAATGTCAAAATTACCAGACGAAGCTTTTAGAGATACCATCGGAACAATTGATAAAGAAGGAAATCGAAAATTTATTTTCCCTAAAAAACCTTCAGGTAAATTTTATGAGTATCGAAAGTGGGTCAGTTACTTTTTGTTGATTATACTTGTTGCGAATCCCTTTATTAAGATTAATGGGAATCAGTTCATGATGTTCAATATTTTGGAACGAAGATTTAATATTTTTGGATTTCCATTTTGGCCACAAGATTTCTATCTCTTTGTTCTTTTTATGATTGTTGGCGTTGTTTTCGTCATCCTTTTTACCGTTATTTTTGGACGCATATTTTGTGGGTGGATTTGTCCGCAAACCATATTTCTGGAAATGGTTTTCCGCAGAATTGAATACTGGATAGAAGGGGATCGTGGTGCACAGATTCGTTTAGAAAAACAGAAGTGGAATGCAGAGAAAATAAGAAAGAAAGCCTTAAAATGGACTTTGTTTTTAATAATTTCTTTTTTTATCGCCAATGTTTTTCTGGCCTATCTTATTAGTAGTGATACGTTGTTTTTAATGATTGAAGAAGGACCTGCAAATCATGTAAGTACTTTAGTTTCATTGTTAATTTTTACAGGAGTTTTCTATTTTATTTTTGCATGGTTTCGAGAACAGGTTTGTATTATTGCTTGCCCTTACGGAAGATTACAAGGAGTTTTATTAGATGACAAATCTATTAATGTTGCCTATGATTTTGTTCGCGGTGAAAAAGAAGTGGGCAGAGCTAAATTCAATAAACAAGAAGATAGAGCTGTATCAGGAAAAGGGGATTGTATCGACTGTAAACAATGTGTAAATGTCTGTCCCACAGGAATTGACATTCGAAATGGAGTTCAGCTGGAATGTGTGAATTGTACCGCGTGTATTGATGAATGTGATACTATTATGGATAGTGTCGGACTACCAAAAGGGTTAATCCGTTACGCTTCTGAAGATGAAATTGAGAAGAAAACCAAGTTCAAATTCACGGCAAGAATGAAAGGTTATTCGGCTATATTACTTATTTTGACTGGGATTTTGATAGGATTGTTGTTTTTGAGAACAGATGTAGAAGCAAGCATTTTACGTTTGCCAGGCCAATTATTCCAACACAAAGGCGACAACATCAGCAATATTTATACTTTTAAGATTATCAATAAAACCAATGATGATTTTAATGATATTCATTTTAAATTAGTTGATATTAAAGGAACTTTGAAAGTAGTTGGAAAACAAGATATAAAAGTGCCAAAGCAAGGTATGAACGGAGGAACTTTATTTATTGAAATCAATCAGAATTTATTAGATAGTGATAAGACCAAATTAAAAATTGAAGTTTTCAACGGGAACCATAAAATTGAGACTAGTACAACTAGTTTCTTAAGCCCGAGAAGCTTTGATTAAAATGAGCGTTTTGCGCTTTAAATATAAAAACATAAGACATGAAAATTAATTGGGGAACAGGAATTGTAATTGCATTTGCATTATTTATGACCTTCATTTTATACTTTGTTTTCAAAGTTCAGTCGGATTCAAAATATGATAATGAGTTGGTTGTAGAAGAGTATTACAAACATGATGTTCATTTTGGAGATGAAATGGTCCGAATTCAACACGCACATGATTTGGCTCAAAAGCCAATAATTACAAATACTCCGGAAGGAATCAGCATTGTTTTTCCAGATGTGTTTATTCCAAAAAAAATAAAAGGAAATGTGTCCCTGTATAGACCGTCTAACAAAAAATTAGATTTTGAAGTGTCAATTTCATTATTTAATTCTACTTTGCTCATACCTAAAAAAAGTCTGGTAGGCGGTCGATGGGACATTAATATGGAATGGCAATATGAGGGAAAGTCGTATTTGACCAAAGAAACAGTATATATCAATTAGTCTTAAAATCGAAAGGTGATAAATTCTTTTTTTTGACTTTAAATCCTTTTGACTTTAGCACATTATTCTAAAACAATGCTTTATACAGCTTTTATCTTCGGTTTAATCAGTAGTTTGCACTGCATAGGAATGTGTGGTCCAATTGCTATGATGTTACCTGTGGATAGAAACAATCCCGTAAAAAAAGCATCTCAAATTTTCACTTATCATTTAGGAAGGATATCGGCTTATGCGACCATTGGTTTGGTTTTTGGATTATTAGGCAAAGGTTTTTTTCTAGCGGGTTTGCAACAAAAATTATCTATATTCATTGGAATTGCAATGATTTTAGTAATTTTAATACCAGAGAGAGCTTTTGCAAAATACAATTTTTCGAAACCTGTTTTTAATTTGATTTCCAAAATTAAAACAAAGCTGGGAAGTCAGTTTAAAAACAAAAGTTACAAATCACTATTTACAATAGGTTTACTGAATGGTTTTTTGCCTTGCGGAATGGTTTATGTTGCTTTGTTTGGTGCTATAGCGATGCAAAGTGCTGGTTTTGGTGTTTTGTATATGGTTTTATTTGGATTAGGTACCGTTCCATTGATGAGCAGTGTAGTTTATTTAAATTCTTTTTTAACGATTCCCATCCGAAATAAAATTCAAAAAGCAATACCATATGTTACCGTTATAATTGGTATATTATTTATTTTAAGGGGGCTAGGGTTAGGTATTCCTTATGTTTCTCCATCAAATATGAGTTTGTTTGTACAGCAAAACCCGGATTGTCATTAAGGTTAAATTCGTTGCATCTTAAACAAGAAAAACACGCTTTATGCGTGTTTTTCTTGTTTTTATTCATGCTTAAATTGTCATGGAGAACAGTTCAGTTTCTGGAGCTTTTCGTTTTAAGCGCAGGTCAAATGCCATACAAATATTTCTTACGTAGGGTTTTCCTGCATCAGTAACCTGAATCATATTTTCTTTAATGATCACAAGTCCGTCTTTTTCCATTTCTTTTAACTGAATTAAAACTTCGGGAATCTCTTCAAAATATGTTTCAGAATTCCCCCAAGTAGTTTCAAACTGGCACATTAAATTCAAAATGTGTTTTCTAATGATCAGATCTTCATCTGTTAGTAAATGCCCTCTGTACACGGGTAATTTACCCCATTCTAAAATCTGGTAGTAATCTTCCAGATTCTTTACATTTTGCGCAAAACTAAGCCAACTGTCACTGATGGAAGAAACCCCCAAGCCAATCATTAATTGAGTTTTTGAGGAGCTGTATCCCATGAAATTACGGTGTAGTTTGGCACTTTTAAAGGCTTTATTTAAACTGTCAGTATCAAGTGCAAAATGATCCATTCCTATTTCATTATAGCTATTTTCGTATAATAATTTTTTGCCTGTTTCATAAAGCAATCTCTTTTTATCATCTTTAGGAATGTCCTCATCATTAAAGCCTCGTTGTCCGTTACCTTTTATCCAAGGAACATGGGCATAACTATAAAATGCTAGTCTGTCTGGCTGTAATGATTTAGTTTTTTCAATGGTATCGATAATGTCTTCAACTTCCTGAAATGGCAGTCCAAAAATAATATCATGACCAATCGACGTATAGCCAATTTCTCTTGCCCAAAAGGTTACTTTCGCCACATTGTGAAATGGCTGTTCTCTATGAATCGCTTTTTGCACTTTTTCGGAGTAATCCTGGACACCAAAACTTACTCTTCTGAAGCCTAAATCATAGAGTTTTTGTAAATGTTCATGAGTTGTATTATTAGGGTGGCCTTCAAAACTAAACTCATAATCAGAAGCTTTAGTAGCATGACTTAAAATACCATTAATTAAATCTTCTAAATTCTTTGGAGAAAAAAAAGTAGGTGTTCCTCCGCCCAGATGTATTTCCTTTATTGTCGGTTTTTCATCAAGAATTTTACAATAGATTGTCCATTCTTTTATAACTGCTTCTATATATGGATTTTCTACTTTGTGATTTTTTGTGATACGTTTATTGCAACCACAAAAGGTACACAAGCTTTCGCAAAAAGGCAAGTGAATATATAGGCTTATCCCTTCTGAAGTATTGCTGGCTTTAAATGATTTTTTTAAAGTTTCCGTCCAAATTTCATTTGAAAAATCAGTTTCTTCCCAGTAAGGAACAGTAGGATAGCTAGTATATCTAGGGCCTGGAACATTGTACTTTTGAATTAGAGAATTTTTCATGGGAACGACATTTATCATCTATCAAAAGTAATGCTACTACTAATTATTTAAAATGATATTTATCATATTAAAAAGCGGTAGTATAAAAAAAGATGCGATATTGTGAGCCTCTTTCGCTGGATAATAATTGATATTAACTGGAAATGCAATCCTAAATAATTTTTCTCCATTGTTTTGCTAGTTGATGATCTTCATATAAGCAAACTTGATTGATTGGTTCATTTTCAATCGTATAAAATTGAATTAATTCCTTCTTTTTAGATTCTATATATTCAAATTCAAATTCGATTTTTACAATGGTATCCGAATTGTTTTCGGTTGTAAGTACTATTTTACAGGAATTGGTATCGTTTAAATTTGCAAAATAAACGAAATCTTTCTCGGAGTTAAAATACATAAAAAGAAAGCCTTTATTCTTTTCGTCTAAAGCCAATACTTTTTTATTTTAGGATATCGTTGATTCAAAATTTAAACGATCATTCTGACTGTATTTTTTCTTTATCGCTTTGATTTTTTTCTTATTTAGAACGTTTGATCGAAATGCAAAGTAAAGAGGAATTCCAATTAAGATTAATATTATCAAGCCTATTATATTTACGGATGTATCCATTTTTTTATTTTTTAAGTTATTTGTATAGAATGAAAAGACGAACTGCATTCCAAATGGAATCAATTCTAAATTGAAGATTATTTAATCTTCTAATTGAGGAATCAGTGTGTCAAATCACCAAAAATAATGGAAAGGAAAGAGTAAGAGTGAGACCTTTTCGCATCGGTTGATGTCTTGGTTCAGGAATGTATTAAAGAGGTTTAAAACTTTAAAATCAGGAATAGCAACCAGGAAATTTTCAAACCATTTAGCAATTCCAGTAGTTGTGGTTTTACTATTTAATGCAAACGTAATAAGTGCTTGAGGTTGAATAAAAATCGAAGAATGAATTCTGTCATCAGAAAAAGTTGAACTGGATTTTTCTGATTGGATGGTATCAATACGATTTTCATCTGCATTAAATACAACTAAAAAAACTATTGAAAATCCAATAAGAACGACTATTTTCCGAATCCAATTCATTTTGTAAATTTAGAATATGTGTTCAACTTTATATCATTTTTCATAATAAATGAAAGTAAAAATTTAATCTTTTGAAATGTATTGACAAAAAAAACCTCGAAATAGAATATAAATCGAGGCTAATTTTTTTAACTTTTTTGGAATTTTATTCTTGTTTCAAATTTCTGATTTGTTTCAGTTTTTCTTTCCAAACATCTAAAGTCTCTTTATGCAGTGCAATGTTTTTACGAACTTCTAAAACAATTGAATTTTCTTTTTTAGCATTTCGGGTATTGGTAAAAAACTGAATATTATTTTCCAATTGAAAAATTTCATTCTTAACTTCCTCAATTTTACGCATTAAGAAAATCTTTTCATTATCTAATTTTCTCGTATCGTTACTTTCTGATAAATGATCCATTCTATTAGAGAAACGAAGCATTTCTGTATCTTTTTTACTCAAACTTAATTTTTCAAAAAGTGCATCCAAGATTTTATTGAATTTTCCTTCTATATGTCTTCTAGGAAAAGGAACTTTCCCGTAGTTTTTCCAGGTTTCGATATGTAATTTGATAGCATCCAAATCCGTTTTATGGTCTCCGGTCAATTCATATTCGCGCAATTTTTCTAAGTAGGCTTTCTTATTATTGAAAGCTTCAACTTCTTCAACGTTTTCCTCGTTTTTTTGCTCTTTTAGTTTTTCAAAATAGTGATTACATGCATCTTTAAAGTCTTTCCAGATTTTGTCAGAATATTTTCTAGGAACATGTCCTATTTGTTTCCACTCTTCTTGAATTTGCTTCATGATAGGCGTAGTCGTATTAAAGTCTAGGCTTTCTTGTAATTCTTTAGCTTTGTCAACAAGAGCTGTTTTTTTGCTTAAATTGTCATTTTGATCTTTCTTAATATCTTTGTAAAAAGCATTTTTGAAAGTATTAAAATTTCTGACTGCAGTTTTAAAACTCGACCAGGTTTGCTCATTTACTTCAGAAGGTACTTTTCCCGCAGAGAAAAAATCATTACGCAATGCCTCTACTTTTTCAATTTGAGCGAGCCATTGCGAATGAGCATTTACTTTTTCGGTTGCTAAAACTTCAATTTTAGATATAATTTCTTTTTTCTTCTCTAAATTCTCAGCTTCGGTTCCTCTTAATTTTTCAAAAAGAACTTCGCGTTTATCGTGCATTTTTTTTGTTAGGTCACTAAACTTATTCCAAATTTCATCACGATGTTCTCTAGAAACCGGACCGATATCTTCTTTCCATATTCTATGCAAATCTTGTAATTCGCGAAAAGCCTTATTTACATCCGCTTCATGTACCAATTCTTCAACTCTAAGAATGATTTTTTGCTTTTGCTCTAGATTATGTTTGAAATCTAAATCGCGCGCTTCTCTGTCAAGATGTAAATAATCGTAAAAATTTTCTACATGAAAATGAAAATTATTCCAAACGTGATTATACTTGTCTTTTGGAATTGATCCTGCATTTTTCCATCTTTCTCTTAAATCATTAAAATGTTTTAAGGTGTCTTTGATGTTTTCTTGAGGGTTAATTAACTCTTTTAATTCCTCAACAATTGCTAAACGATTTTCTAAATTAGTTTTTAGATTCGTTTGTAAACTTTTGAAATGAGTATTTTTTGCATCTCTGAAGATCGAGTAGTATTTATCAAAATTACTTTTTAGTGGAGAGTGATATTGAAATTCTTCACTTGGATCCTTATTTTCGGCAAGAAACTCTTCTTTTTTCTCTTCTAATAGATGGTTGTATTTTGCTAAGAATGATTTTTTAATTTCTTCAATATGATCTTTAGCAGACAGCACTTTTTCATTGCTTACCAGATTTTTCAATTCATCTACCAGTGATTCTAAAGAAAGTTTATCATAATCTTGCATAGGAATGTCATGACGATCTTTGAGCGTCTCGTCCTCACTTTCTTCTGCGTTTGTATCAGCAATGGCGTTTAATGCCGTTTGGTTATCACTTTCTGAAGCAGCATCATTAGTTGGTAATTCTTCGGCTGAAGGAATTACAACATTATTTTCTGCAGGCGCATCAATTGGTTCAGCTACGGGTTTCGTCTCCAATACTTCTGTTTCGGATTGATTTGATTCCGCTGAATCTTGTGCTAAATTTCCATCTGTCTCATTTTCTTTATGGGACAGGTTATCATTCATTTCTTCTAACATTTTTTCAATGTATAAGGTTTTTATTTTTTTTCGAGTGCGAAAGATAGTGAAAGCAGTACTAATTTACAAAATAAATCCTTTGATTACCAATTAATTTTGTTGAAAATCATTGATTTAAATTCGTTATGAATTATATGAAATAATAATTTTTCAGGCAATTTTTTTGATTTTTCAGTAAAGGAGTTTTTATTAGATGGGAGAAAAAGTAGCCTAATTAAATTGTGAATGATTTGATATTAATAAAAAAACTACAACTTTTCTTGGTTGTAGTTTTAGGATATTATTTATTGGTTCTTAAATTAAATTTTAAGAGAAACTGATTAATAGGATTTAATATTATTTATTCCAGATTGCCCATGCTTTTTCTGCTTGAAAAATTAGCATATCCAAACCATTTTTTATTTGTGCTCCGTGGGCTTTCGCTTTTTTAAGAAATTGCGTTTCCTCTGGATTATATATCAAGTCAAAAGCAATATGTTTCTCCGTAAAGTATTCGTATGGAATTGCTGGAAACGCATCAATATTAGGGCTTGTGCCTACAGGAGTCGAATTGATAATTAATTGGTAATTATCAAATGTAGTGGCATTAATTCTATTATAGTCAATTACATTTTCCTTTGCTTCTCTTGATACAAAAGTGTAAAATATACCCAATTCATCTAATGCATATGCCACCCCTTTTGAAGCGCCTCCTGTTCCTAAAATCAAAGCTTTTTTATGATGTGGTCGCAACAAGGGCGCCAACGATTTTTTGAAACCATAATAATCGGTATTGTAGCCTTTCAGTTTTCCTTTTTTGGTAATTTTTATCGTATTTACAGCACCAATCGATTCGGCTTTTTTTGAAAGTTTATCTAAAAAAGGAATTACTGTTTCTTTATATGGAATTGTAACATTTAAACCTTTTAGGTCAGGTGTATTTTTTATAATATCATTAAACGCCGTTATTTCGGGAATGTCAAAATTCTCATACGTACAACCTTCAAAGTTTTCGCTATTGAATTTATCTGTAAAATATCCTTTCGAAAAGGAATAATGAATATTTCTTCCCAGCAAACCAAAACGTTTTCTTACTACTTCAATCATTACAATTTTTTATGTTTTGTGATATAATTTTGCACCGTTTTTCTGGTCCAAACCACTGGAAATAAATCTTCAATAATAATATAATTTTCAAAGTTTAATCTCATGGCGTTGCTCAAGTGAAATTTCGCTTTTGTATTGTCCTGAATCATAAAGTATAGTCCAGCCAAACGATATTCAATTTCATTTTCTTCCGGAAAATATTCGGAAGCTTGTAATAAGGTTTGTATTGCGCTTTCGAATTCACCCAAAAACTTAAGGATGTCAACCCAAAATAACCAAGTGTCTAGTTGATAATCACCAAATTCCACCGCTTTTCTATAACCAAATTCTGCTTCCTCATAGAAATTCAACTGTTTGTTGATAGAAGCAAAACGCTTCCAGTATAATCTATTTTGATTGTCAATGGCTAATGCTTTGTTAACATAAAAGAGTGCTTTCTGGTAGTTTTTTTGGCGAACATAAAAATCAGTAATAGCAATCCAACCTTTGTCTAAAAGGGGATCTTCATGAACTGTTTTGTTAAAATATTTTAATGCTAACGCCTTGTTACCTAATTTCTCATGACATTTTCCTATTCGAAGTAAAGCATAGGAAGTGGCATCGTCTAATTCGATGGTTCTTTCATAACTTTCAATTGCTTCGGCATATTTTTTTAATCGTTCGTGTGCTTTGGCTTTTTCCATGAATGCACCAAGGAATTCATCATCAATTAAGGTAGCATAATCAAAAGCACGTATTGCATTTTCATACTCTTTTACCCCATAATGCAAACGGCCCAATTGATGCCAAGCAATTTCGCTGTATGGATTTTTGTCAATATATTTATTCAAATACGTTATCGCTTCTTGATTTTGATCTAAAAATTCAAAGCAATACACAACATTATACAATGCGGATTGATCATCAAAATCTTCCTCAAGGCATTTAATAAAACTTTCTTTGGCCAATTCTAGATTGTCCATAAAAAGATATTCCATGCCTATTAAGTTATAAACATCGGCGTAATCATCAGTGAATTTTAAAGCAATTTTCAATTGCTCAACTGCTTTTTCGTGTTGGTCTCTTTTAGAGCAAATATTTGCTTTTTGAATATAAATTTCTTCGTTGGTCGGCTCGATGGCATACAACTCATTCAATAGCTTTTCCGCTATTTCAAGTTTGTCATCGTAAACAAGCATTTCTACCTGAACTAACTTTAGTCCTGTAGATTTTGGGTGTTGATCCAATGCTAGTTTTAGTGCTTTTTTTGCCAAGGCGGCCTTACCCATATCGATGTAATGAAGAATAATTTCTTCAAATTCTTCGGAGTCAAAAAAGAGAACTTTGTTGGTTTTCAACATGGACTCAAATTTGGACAGGGATAAGTTATAGTCTTCTTCTTCGTTGCTTAATTGCATACTGTTTGTTTTTAATTTGGCCTAAATAAATTTAGGTAATCGTACTTTTAATGTGAGGGAAAGTTAGAATTGTTGTGAACAATTTAATTAACAAAATTAGCTGTGGTTTAAACTGATGCGATAGCCCTGATTACTTCACAATACTCTTATTTTTATTAGCGTTCAGTGAATTTCATTTGCAAAGGATAGCAGCACACGAGCGAAGCGAACTGACGAAGAAATAGCGCTCAATTGAGATATTTTTAAATATTTTTGTTCAAAATTTCATTCATTACTTCAAGGATAATGTCGCAACCTTCTCTTATTTCTTCTTCAGAAATGGTAAGAGGAGGTGTTATTCTTATGGCACATTCTTCAAATAATAACCAAAACAAAATGAGTCCTTTATCTTGACATTTGAGAATCACTTCATTTGTTACATCGGCACTTTTTGTCATTGCGGCCAGCATTAATCCTTTTCCTCTTATATCTACTATCAAAGGATGTACCAAAAGTGATCGGAATAGGTTTTCTTTTTCCAGCGCTTCAGTCATCAGATTGGTCTCAGTAATTTCCTGCAAAGTTGCCAAACAAGCTGACGCAATGACAGGATGACCACCAAAAGTCGTGATGTGTCCCAGTTTTGGGTCATGACTTAATAAATCCATCATTGCTGATGAAGCAGTGAAAGCACCAACTGGCATACCACCGCCCATTCCTTTTCCCATTACCACAATATCGGGTACGACATCATAATTTTGGAATCCGAAGAGTTTTCCTGTTCTCCCGAAACCCGGTTGGATTTCATCCAAAATCATCATCGCGCCCACTTCAGTGCAGCGTTGGCGCACTTTTTTAAGGAAATCATTATGTGGCTGAATAAACCCAGCACCGCCTTGAATAGTTTCCAAAATAATTCCTGCAGTTTTAGTCGTTATTTTTTGTAAATCTTCTTCATTATTAAAGGTAATAAAATCCACATCAGGAATCAACGGACGAAAAATTCTTTTGCGTTCCTCAAATCCCATTACACTCATGGAACCCATGGTGTTCCCGTGATACGCATTGTGACAAGAAATCAACTGGCTTCTTCCTGTAGTTCTTCTGGCAAGTTTTAAGGCGCCTTCAATGGCTTCGGTTCCTGAATTAACCAAATAGGTTTTTTTTAAAGGTGCGGGCAGGAGTGAGGCCAATAATTTGCAATATTGGACTGCCGGACTTTGGGAATATTCTCCATAAACCATTACATGGGAGTATTTGTCTAGCTGATCTTTAATCGCTTGATTGACTCTTGGGTGTTGATGTCCCAGCGCACAAGCGGAAACTCCAGCAACAAAATCCAAATATTTTTTATTATTGGTGTCGTAAATATAGGAGCCTAAAGCATGGGAAACTTCCATTCCCAATGGGTAAGGAGAGGTTTGCGCTTGGTATTTTAAGAAATTGGTATTCACGTTTTATGTTTTTAACCGTAAAGTTCGCAAAATTTTTTTGCAAAATTTTCGAAGTTTTTTAAAGGTGTTTTTTTAATTTGCAATGTGTTATCTGTAACTGGAGACTGAAAAATGCGACTGAACACTGCAAACTATTTTTTACCTTTCTTTTTGTCGTAATTCAATGTTTCTTTTCTAATTTTCATAGGAACATCTTTCTTAGCTTCATCAGCTTTAGTTGCTTTAGCTATTTTATCATTATCTTCATTTTCCTCAGATGGAAATATATCATCTTTTGATTTAATCCTTTCATCACCACGCCAAACTAATCCTCTTAACTTTCGGGCATTTTCAGGTAGGTCTTTTTCGGGATAAATGTCACCATCCACTTGTTTGAAAAAAGTAATGCTCTCAATGGCATTTTTTTCTAAAATAAGATTGATTTTGCTACTCACATTTTTATTGATACCTATGAGTTCTTTGGCATCATTGCGCATATAATAAATGACCTCTGTATTTTTTACAATGTCAACATCATGGAGTTTTCCTTCTTCAAATTTTCCATAAAGATTTTGCCCTTTTACTTGATTGTAACCCGTTCCTAATGTGTCTTTGGAGACCAAAAAGGTGTTATTAAGTACTTTGAGGGAATCAAGTTTTTGGGTGGTATTATTTCCAATAAGATGCATAACATCCCCTGTAATTTGGCTTTCTCCATTCCAAAGTATTGGGTTTCCTATCATTTTTGTCAGGGCAGTTTTTGAACTCGAATGTATCGAATCACACTTTCCGCTCATATTCGTTTTGTAAAAACGTACATTATTAAAAGCACGAATGATTCGATTGCCTTCTTTACCCGTTACCATCATTTTTTTTCCGTGAATATAAACGGAGTCATTTTCGACAAAGTTTACAGCCACGGCTCTTTTGGTTACAAAAACAGAATCCTTTTTTTTATATAATTCGGCATAATGCCCTTTGATGATTCCCCGATTAATGGAATCGGTTATTTTTACATTCCGCGTTGCCGATGCAAATTCCCTGTTTCGGTCATAATACAGACTATCTCCTTTAATCACCCTATCGTCATATTTGATATAGGATTTTTTTACAAAATGAGCCAGATTTTTTTTAGTGTCATAAAATCCTTTTTCAGTGTAAATATAATTGGCTTTACTGGTGATGGTGGAAGGTCCAAAGAGGTAAGAGTGACCAGAATTGCTGTAATAATCCAAATGATTGGATTTTATCACATACGTTGGATTGGTAATCGTAACGGCAGTAAGAAATTGAAACTTTTTTTGAGAAACATAATATCTACCTGATTTACTATTTAATGTGTTCTCCTTATTGGTAATTGTACCTTGCGTATTATAATATACTTCTTGAGTATTCCTGTTGAAGTTGATAGTGTCAGTAGCCAACGTCGCATCAGGAGAACTCATAACCGCGTTTCCTGTTGCAAATGCCTGTTTAACATTACCATTGTATTCCGCATATCTGCTGTTTAAAAATAGGGTGTCACCTTGTACGATTTGTACATTTCCAAATGCTTTTATGTAATTTTCTTTTTGAAAGTAATATGCTTTATTACAAGTCAACACCACACCATCATGATTAACACGAACATTTCCGGTCAACAAAAAAGCATCTGGAATTTCTACTTGATTTACATCTGCAAAATCTGAATGTTCAACAATAATTTTTTTTGCGGCTTGAGCCAAAATCAAATTTGTACTAATCAGTATTAAACAACAAAATAGGAATTTCTTCAATGGATTTATTTTTTGTCAAATTTATGAAAAAGGTTACAATCCTAATCGATATTAGGATTTATTTATAATACTTGAAAAACGCACCAAAAACAAGACAACCGTGCTTTTAAAGTTATCAACAAATAGCGCTACTCTTTCGTTGTAGTTGTTGTTTTAAAAAGAGTATTTATTTTAATTGATAGCGATTTTAAGTTCGTTCTATAAATTATATTAAATTTAAAAATTCAATAGCCCATTAGGTTCATTAATCTAAAAAAACGAATTGAAACGAGCATAAATAATTTTATATGATAAAAAAGACAATTATAGTTGCAGGGATTAGCGTGGTGCTATTGGCAACTGCTTGCAAAACAAAGGATTTAAAAATGAATGCAGAAAAGAAAGAGACAGTAGATAACAAGAAAATTGTAGTATATCAAGTTTTCACCCGATTATTCGGAAATAAAAATACCACCAATAAACCTTGGGGAACCATTGAAGAAAATGGAGTTGGGAAGTTTAATGATTTCACCGATAGAGCGCTACATGAAATAAAGGATTTAGGTGTATCTTATATTTGGTATACCGGAGTTCCACATCATGCTTTGATTCGGGATTATACAGCAATAGGAATTTCGAATGATGATCCAGAAGTAGTAAAAGGAAGAGCTGGTTCTCCTTATGCAGTAAAAGATTACTATAATGTAAACCCTGATTTAGCAGTGAATCCGGAAAATCGTTTACAGGAATTTGAAGGATTAATTGCAAGAACCCATAAAGCAGGATTAAAACTGATTATTGATATTGTTCCCAATCATATTGCACGCAAATACGAAGGGAAGAATAATCCAGTTGGGGTTAACGATTTTGGTGCTGATGATGATGTTTCTGTTGAATATAAAAGAGACAATAATTTCTATTATATTCCAAATACTCGGTTTGAAATTCCAAATACTGCAAAACCTTTAAATGGCGAAAAGAATCTTTTAGTGGACGGAAAATTTCAGGAATACCCGGCTAAATGGACAGGAAATGGTTCTCGAATGGCAAAACCAGATACGAATGATTGGTACGAAACCGTAAAAGTAAATTATGGAATTCGACCAGATGGTTCTAAAGATTTCCCAACTCTTCCTGCTGGTTTTGATACCAAATCTTATCTAGAACATTACAATTTTTGGAAAGATAAAGACGTTCCGGATTCTTGGAAAAAATTCCGTTCTATTGCTTTATATTGGACAGCAAAAGGAGTAGACGGTTTTAGATATGATATGGCGGAAATGGTTCCATATGAATTTTGGAGTTATATGAATTCTGCTGTAAAAATGGCTAACCCACATGCTTTTTTATTGGCTGAAGTTTACAATCCTCAAGAATATAGAAATTACATTCATCTGGGGAAAATGGATTATCTGTATGATAAAGTCGAAACGTATGATAAATTAAAAGATATCATTCAAGGAAGAGCATTACCCGATGGATTATCAGACATTCAAAAGGGAATGGCAGATATTGAACATCATATGTTACATTTTCTCGACAATCATGATGAGCAGCGTTTAGCTAGTGCTGAATTTGCAGGAACACCCCAAAAAGGAAAGCCATTGATGGTCGTTTCGACTGCGATAAGTACTTCGCCAACTATGGTTTATTTTGGACAGGAAGTAGGAGAAGCAGGAAACGAAAATGCGGGTTTCGGTACACATTCCAGAACTTCAATTTTTGATTATATTGGAGTTCCAAATCATCAACGTTGGATGAATGGAGGAAAATTTGACGGAGGCCAACTCACACAAGACGAAAAAGAATTGCGGGATTTTTATAAACGATTGCTTAATTTTTCAACTAATAGTTCAGCATTAATGGCAAAATTTGAAGAAATTCAAACCTTAAATCGTAATAATACAAAAGGTTATGATCCTGGAATTTATTCATTCATACGTTGGTCTGATACTCAAAAATTGATTGTGGTCGCAAATTTTTCTTGGCTTTCTACTAGCAATTTTGAACTAAACATTCCTTCCGATCTTATTAAGAAGTGGAATTTGAAAGATGGTAATTATACATTAACGGATCAATTGTATCATAAAAGTTCGATTCAATTGCAAGTTATTAACGGTGAAGGAAAAGCGGGAATTACAATCGCTCCATCAGAATCATTTATTTATCAATTGAAATAACTCAATTATAATAAGATCTTTAAAGCTTAATTTCTATAAAAAATAAATGCTGCTACATATTTCGTAGCAGCATTTATTTTATCTTAAAAGTGAAACGACTATTTCTTTATAGCAGCATCATAATTTTCGGAAACTTTGTTCCAATTGATTACATTGAAAAAAGCATCAATATAATTTTTTCTTTTGTATTGGTAGTCAATATAATACGCGTGCTCCCAAATGTCTATAGCCAAAATAGGCTTTCCTGATATTAATGCATTCAACATTAAAGGATTGTCTTGATTTTGCGTACTCGTAATTTGTAATTCACCTGATTTATCAACTACTAACCATACCCAACCAGAACCAAATAATTTTTCGGATTCATTTTTGAATAATGCCGTGAAATCTTCAAATGATCCAAAATTTTTGGTAATCGCATCTGCTAAAAGATCATTAGGCTGCCCCCCGGCTTTAGGAGCCATGCATCCCCAATATAGCGTGTGGTTGTAAAAACCTCCTGCATTATTTCTTAGATTAGCGTCATTCAAGTCTAATTTAGCTAATACTTCTTCAATTGTTAGGTTTTCTAATGGTGTTCCTGCTAACGCCCTATTTAAATTATTGGTATATGTTAAGTAATGTTTAGAATAATGCATTTCTAAGGTCTCAACCGAAATATTAGGGACTAATGCATCGTATGAATAAGGTAATTTTTCCAACTGGAAGGAACCTTCGTTAGCTTTGACATCCTCAGGGAGTCCCATCGCTAGTTTTTCTTGAACTGTAGGAAGCGGAACGTCTACAACTTCAACTAATTTTTTATTATTGCAGGATAGTAATAATAGTAACAGTAAGTTAGATATAAAAAAAATATTTTTTTTCATTTGGAATTTACTTTTTCAAAAGAGAGTTGATAATTTCTATATACTGTTCCTTGGCTTCATCAGAACTAAGATGGCTAATCTGCATCCATGCATTTGTTTTGAAAGCATCTCTCAAATGATAGTTCGACGCTTGTTTTAAATCCAAAATTCCCAAAGTTGCCTGTTTATAAAAAGCATAAAGTCTCAGCTGGACATCTTGAGGTAAAGATGCCTGGGTCATGTCAGAGGCAATTTCAAAGGCTTCTTGAAATCGGGTATCTAAATCTTTTTCAATCATTATCCTTTTGTAGCAATAATTGTTTTTCCGCCAATGGCTTTTTGATTAAGTACTACATTGACAGGAGTTCCAAGAGGTAAAAATATATCTACTCTTGAACCAAATTTAATAAAACCAGCATCCGTTCCCTGGATAACTTGCATTCCTTCTTCGGCATAATTTACAATTCTTCGGGCTAAAGCTCCTGCAATTTGTCTGTATAGAATTTTACCGAATGTCTCATTTTCAATAACAACTGTAGTTCTTTCGTTTTCTTCACTAGCTTTTGGATGCCATGCCACTAAGAATTTTCCAGGATGGTATTTACTGAATTTTACAATTCCGCTGAGGGCATACCGAGTCACATGTACATTTATTGGTGACATGAAAATAGATATTTGAAGACGTTTGTCTTTGAAATATTCTCCCTCAAAAACTTCTTCAATAACAACTACTTTACCATCAACAGGTGCAAGAATTTGATTTTCATTAAGGATAACAGTCCTTTTTGGATTTCTAAAAAATTGCAAAATGATAATTAACACTAAGAATGCACTTATTTGAAGTAACATTTTAATCCAGTTGGTGTCAATAAATTTATCAGACAATAAAAGTACAGCAGTACTGAAAATAATGCCTAGCAATATAGACGGGGTTCCTTCTTTATGAAACATAGTTTAAGATTTGGTAAAATAAAAATATAATTGGTGCTACAAATATAACACTATCTAATCGATCTAGAATGCCTCCATGACCAGGCATTATACTGCCGCTATCTTTTACGCCAGCAATACGTTTGAATTTGGATTCTATTAAGTCTCCTATTGTACCTACAATCCCAACAATTACAGCAATTGAGGTCCAAATTAATATAGATCTTTCGCTAAACTCCGGATTGGCTCTGATATAGTATTTTGAGATAAGGTAACCTGCTAAAATTGCAAAAATAATTCCCCCTATAAATCCTTCAACTGTTTTTTTAGGGGATATTTTTTCTAATAATTTAGTTCGACCTATAGATTTTCCAACAATATAAGCAAAGGTATCGTTCGTCCATATTAAAATGAACAATCCAATTATAATTTTAGGATTATAATCATTTATTCCAAAAGAAATTTTAGTAATGAAAACAAATGGTAGGATAATATACCCTAACAAATACAAGTATTTTGATGAAGTGCTTATTTTTTGAATGTTATCATAAAATAAGAAAAGGATACATTTTATGGATACAACCAATGCTATAACTAATAGAACGATGTCTAACTGTTGTATGTTAATCGAAATTTCTAAATCAGTATTGAATAGTTGATTGATAGTATCTGCAGTGATTTTATTGTAATGACTTACTAAAGTTACTGCGCTGTATAAAACTGTTCCGAGCAGAATTGGAAATACTTTGTTTATCTGAACTAAATTACAAAATTCATAAACAGTTATAAGTAGGAAAGCTCCAAATAATATGAAAAAGCTTTCAGTAGAATATAATATCGAAACTATTAATAATATTATGTAAATAGCACCAGATATCGCTCTCTTGAGGGTTTCATTCATCTTATTGGTCCTCTAAAAGCAATAAATAAAGATTTTTAGCTGAACTTCCGTATTGTGTAAAATCTTCCTCTTTTGCTTTTTCGAAATATTTTATTGTAGTAATATTGGTAGGGTAGTCTCTCTCGTATTTCTTTTTTATAGCACTAAGACCATCGCTTTTTGTGGCAAGAATCTGACTTGTAGTAGCTAAAATTATAATGTTTGAAGGTAATTCATTTGGTTTGTGTTGTTTTATTTGTTTGGAAGAAAATAGAATAGAACCCTCTTCAGCAATTAAATTTTCACAATTTGCAAATAGAAATTTTGGATCGGCTACTTTACCGTAAGTAAGTTTGTTATCATCAAGAATCTTGAAAAGAGTGGGGTCGTAACACATTACCGCGCTTTCAAACCAGTCATTTTCTTCAAGTATATTTTCAAAATGTTCGTTTACCTCTTCTGAATTTTCACAGTATAAAAATTTACCGCCATTTTTTTTAAAATTGTAGATGAATTTTTCATCTATAGAGGTAGCATTGTCAGTAAAGGATTTACTAAATTCACTCTCTTTATGTTCATCAGAGGCTGGATTAATAGAACCAAAAAATTTTCTAAAAAGACTCATATACTTTTAAACTACTTAATTTATTATTTGAAAACGTCCAAAGATAAAAAAATCTTAATTCAAAAGAGGTTTTTGAATTAAGATTTTAAAAATAATTAAATTATAGGTGTTTTTCTAAGAGACTACTTCTTCTAGATTTTTATCAAAAGTTCTTTTTCCAAAAATTGCTTCTAAATCATCTTTGAAAATAACTTCTTTTTCAATAAGTATATTTGCAAGCTGATTAAGCTTGTCTTTATTTTCTTCTAAGATTTCAATAGCTCTTTTGTATTGGCTTTCAATAAGTAATGAAATTTCTTCATCAATAATTCTTGCCGTTTCTTCAGAATATGGTTTAGAGAAAGTGTATTCACTTTGTCCGGTTGAATCGTAATAAGTAACATTACCAATTTTCTCATTCAAACCATAAATGGTCACCATCGCACGTGCTTGTTTGGTTACTTTCTCTAAATCGCTTAATGCTCCAGTTGAAATTCTGTTGAAAGTTACTTTTTCAGCAGCTCTTCCGCCCATTGTTGCACACATTTCGTCAAGCATTTGATCAGGACGAACAATTAATCGTTCTTCTGGTAAGTACCATGCCGCTCCAAGACTTTGTCCTCTCGGAACAATAGTTACTTTAATTAAAGGCGCAGCGTGCTCTAGCATCCAGCTTACGGTTGCGTGACCAGCTTCGTGAATCGCAATTGCTTTCTTTTCTTCTGGGGTTACAATTTTATTTTTCTTTTCAAGACCACCAACAATTCTGTCGACAGCATCTAAAAAATCTTGTTTATCAACAGCTGTTTTGTTATTTCTCGCGGCAATCAAAGCAGCTTCATTACATACATTTGCAATATCTGCACCTGAAAAACCGGGAGTTTGTTTTGCTAAAAAGTCGGTGTCAAGTCCTTCAATTTTTTTCAAAGGAGCTAAGTGTACTTTGAAAATCTCTGCACGTTCACGAATATCCGGTAAATCAACGAAAATTTGTCTGTCAAAACGACCTGCACGCATTAAAGCTTTGTCAAGAACATCTGCTCTATTTGTAGCGGCCAAAACAATAACATTAGAATTAGTACCAAAACCATCCATTTCTGTTAGCAATTGGTTTAATGTATTTTCACGCTCGTCATTTCCGCCTGACATATTACTTTTTCCACGAGCTCTACCTACTGCATCAATTTCATCAATAAAAATGATAGCAGGAGATTTTTCTTTTGCTTGTTTAAATAAGTCACGTACACGGGATGCTCCTACACCTACAAACATTTCAACAAAATCAGAACCAGATAAAGAGAAAAATGGTACTTGTGCTTCACCTGCAACTGCTTTAGCCAATAGTGTTTTTCCGGTTCCAGGAGGCCCTACTAATAAAGCACCTTTTGGAATTTTTCCTCCAAGGTTTGTGTATTTTTCAGGATTTTTAAGGAATTCTACAATTTCTTGTATCTCTTCTTTTGCTCCTTCAAGTCCGGCAACATCTTTAAATGTTGTTTTAATATCTGTTTTTTCGTCAAAAAGTTTAGCTTTCGATTTGCCAATATTAAAAATCTGTCCGCCACCGCCCCCGCCGCCGCCTGACATCTTTCTCATAATAAAAATCCAAACACCAATGATGATAATAATTGGCAATAAACTGATGAGTATGTCAGTCCAGTTATTTTTTGGCAAGAAATTAAAATCTTTTAATTTTCCTTCCGCAACTGCTTTCTCCAGTTTGGTTTGAAATATTTGATCATTGCCAATATCAAAAGAGTAATGTGGACCTTTATTGGGTCTGTCAAAAACATCTTTTGCTACTTTTTTATGAACAGCATCTTTCAAAGCTGTTGCGTTAAGATACACCTCGGCTTCTGTTTTATTGTAAACGATAACTTTTTCAATTTGTCCTTTTTCTAAATAGTTATTAAATTTAGATGAAGTTAATTGTGCGGGTTCTTGTAAGCTGGACCCCCCAGTTATAAAACTTATAAACAAAAAAATTAATAATATTGCAGTGTAAATTAACCAAGGACTTACTTTGAATTTATTCGAATTTGGATTATTATCTTTAGCCATTATAAGTTATTTCTTTAGTATTTGTTTTGGATTGTAGTGATTTTTGCATCACCCCAAAGGCTCTCAATATTATAATATTCACGGATGTGTTTTTGGAAAACGTGTACCACTATGTTAACGTAATCCATAAGTACCCACTCAGCGTTATCCGTTCCCTCAACATGCCAGGGCTTGTCTTTCAATTCTTTTGATACTGTTTTTTGAATAGAGTTAACGATCGCGTTAACTTGTGTGTTTGAATTACCATTGCAGATGATAAAATAGTCACAAACTGCCGTGTCTATTTCTCTTAAATCAAGAATATCGATATCATTTCCTTTTACCTCTTCAATCCCCTTAATGATGTTTGCCAACAGGTCATCATTATTTATAGTCTTTTTCGCCATGAATTATTTTTAAATAAGTTTGTAAAGTTACCATTTTTTGTGATTATTTTTGAACCTTAACATAATATTAAATTCTGTTTCACAAAATACGTTATATGAAACTAATCAAACTCGATGCCATAGATTCAACAAATGAGTTTCTCAAAGGATTATCGAACAAACGAGAATTCGAAAACTTTACGGTTGTCACTGCAGAGAATCAAACAAAAGGGAAAGGGCAAATGGGAGCCGTTTGGGCTTCTGAGGCTGGTAAAAACTTAATATTGAGTGTTTTGGTAAAGGACTTTTTATTAGATATTTGTCAGATTTACAATCTCAATATTATTGTCTCTCTAGCGGTAATTGAGGCTCTTGAATGCTATAAGATTCCGGATCTTAGTATTAAATGGCCAAACGACATAATGTCATACAATAAAAAAATAGGTGGCATTTTGATTGAAAACAGTATCAAAAGTGACGGAAGTATTGTCTC
Organism: Flavobacterium fructosi; assembly: GCF_042787335.1. Classification (NCBI taxonomy): domain Bacteria; kingdom Pseudomonadati; phylum Bacteroidota; class Flavobacteriia; order Flavobacteriales; family Flavobacteriaceae; genus Flavobacterium; species Flavobacterium fructosi. Next base: position 249,931 of record NZ_JBHZQA010000003.1, read on the forward strand.
TATTGTTGGTTTAGGTTTAAATGTAAATCAAACTAATTTTGAAAAGTTGCCAAAAGCCTCTTCACTTGCGGTTATTTGTGACAGAAAATTTAATAAGGAAGAGTTGCTATTTACGATTATTGCTAAAATAGAATATAATGTAAAATCATGGGAACAACATTCTGAAATGCTATGGTCAGATTACACCAGTAAGTTATTTAAAAAAGGAATTCCGATGGCTTTTAATTATGGGAATAATCAAAAATTTATGGGAATTATTCAAGGCATTTCTTCAATTGGTAAACTCAAAATTCTTTTGGAAGATGATAGTATTTCTGAATTTGATATAAAAGAAATTCAAATGTTGTATTAAAAAAAATGTTTAAGATTGAATTTCGATTTCAATCTTAAACATTTTCAATATCAGGTTTTGTATTGACTACAATTTTACCATATTAGTGGCTAAAGTTTCTATAAATTTTCCAATTGGGCCTTTGATCATCAAGGCCATCATAGGATTGAAATCCCCTTCAAAATCAAGTTTCACATCGCTTGAATTGTCAGTAATTGCATTGATAGTAGCAACTAGTGTGAATGGAAGTTTATCGCTTGCAGCTCCCAAAACAATTTTGTTTGGCGCTACTTTTTCTTTCATTTTTAATTTTATTTCCGGCATACCTTTCAATCCAAAAATGAAAGCATCGTCACCAATAACTTCGAATTTTGCAATATTTTCAGGCATCAATTTTTCGAAATTTTGGACATTACTCAATAAATCAAATAATTCTTGTGCTGATTTTTCGATAGTAACTTTTGGACTTTCTAAGTTCATATTTTTGTTAGCTTATTATATTTCTATTTATACGTTCCAAGTGGATGGGCTCACGTTCCATTCTCTTAAGGTTTGTTCTTCTTCTTCTGTAATATATTTTTTGGCTACAGCCAAATTCAATAGATTTTGATAATTGCTTAACGTCAATAGATCGATATTGGCATTTTTGAAATTTTGATTCGCAACATCAAATCCGTACGTGAATATTGCTGCCATCCCTTTTATGTTTGCCCCTGCTGCGCGCAAAGCTTCAACGGCAAGCAAACTGCTATTTCCAGTGCTTATCAAATCTTCTACAACGACTACATTTTGTCCTTTTTGTAGAAAACCTTCCACTTGGTTTAATCGTCCATGTTTTTTTGCTTCTGGGCGAACATACACAAACGGTAATCCTAAACTCTCTGCAACTAGCATACCAATTCCTATTGCTCCAGTGGCAACACCAGCAATAACATCAGGTTTACCAAATTGTTTTTCAATGTTTTTGGAAAATTCATCGCGGACATAATTTCTTATGGCTGGAAATGAGAGGATTAAACGATTATCGCAATATATTGGCGATTTCCATCCGGAAGCCCATGTAAAAGGATTTCTTGGATTCAATTTAATTGCATTTATTTGCAAAAGCAATTCGGCTGTTTTTTCGGCTGTTTCTTTATTAAAAATCATAATACAAATGTATAAAGTTTTTGTTAACGACAAACCACTTTTTTTGACAAATCACATCTCTAAAGAGACGGATTTCCAATTGTTCTTATTAGAAAGTATTGACATAGAGCAACTTATAGTAAAAATATTTCAAAATAAAATTCAAAAAGCTTACCTTTATCATCCTGATGAAAAGGAGATTATGAAGACTTTGAAAGCTAAAATTCCGGTTACAAAAGCTGGAGGAGGCTTGGTTTACAATAAAAAAGGGGAGGTTTTATTTATTTTTAGAAACGGAAAATGGGATTTACCCAAAGGCGGAATTGAGAAAGGGGAAGAAATTGCAGACACAGCCACGCGTGAAGTTGAGGAAGAAACGGGTGTTAATCTCTTATCCATTAAACATAAACTACAAAAAACGTATCACGTTTTTAGACGTAATGGAAAATATAAACTGAAAATTACGCATTGGTTCGAAATGCATTCTGATTTTGAAGGCACGCCTCAGGGCCAATTAGAAGAAGGAATTGAAAAAGTGGCTTGGTTGAGTCCTGATCAAATTCCGGAAGCTTTAAAAAACTCCTACGAAAACATAAAATTATTATTTGAAGAAGAAAAGCTACTGAGATAAGATCTACCCTCTGGAGACCAATAATACTGATTAAACAGTTTTACACTTCTTTGTAGGTAGATAGTATAAAGTGAAACACGAATTTCACGAATTATCACAAATTTATTCGTGTGAATTCGTGAAATTCATGTTTAATAAATGGTCCAATTGGAGTTTGTTTTTATTCTAAAATACGGTAAACGGGATATTGTAAATGGGCGGGTTCATAATAAATGGAATGCTTGTAAACCCAGTCCAGTTGTGCTTCAGGTTTATTGATAAGGGAATCGTCAGTCTGTTTTTGCTGTTCAAATTGTGCTTTTAGCGTTGCATTTTCTTGTAGAATTTTCGTGGCTGTATCTTCAAAAACATAATCTGAATATCCTTCTTTTTGTTGTAGCATCGTATCAAAAAAATTCCAATTAAAAAAAGAATCAATTCCTTCGGGCTCCAGAGTTTCCAATAAGTATTTGATTCCCTTTTGTTGTGTTGGAATAATATAATCCCCTTTGGCGAAAGCCACTTTTTCTATTTTAGAACTCACTTTTGTATTTCGATGTAGATAATGACCTTCGTAAGCTGATGATGTCGTTTTGAAATCTGCAATTTTATAACTTTCAACTGCTATTATGGTGTCGTTTTTAAGTTGGCTATACGTAATTGTATTGGTCTTTAATAAGTCGATTACGGGCCAGAAACCTTTAGGGATAATATAGGCTGTAGGGATAATTACCTCTTTTACCGATTTAAATTCCTTGATGTACGGAATGTACTTTTTGTATGGTTTTGTTCGGTCATAAAACAATCGATTTCCGGATGTCACATCACTTTTTTTATAAATTGCTTCATATCCCAAAAAAGAAAAAGGAATCGTTTTGGTACTGTCTAATTCCCATTTGATAGTGTACGATTTTTTAGGCTGGTATTGCTCTTCATTTTGCAAACGCAGTTGTTTGATTTTTTGAAAATTCGCATCCGTGTAATCAATAGCAGATCTCATGTATTCGTAAGTTACTTTCACCCGTTCCGCATATTTTTTCAACATGTGAGTTTCTACCACAAAGCCAATAGTATTGAACAGGGAAGTGTAACCAGTTGCAAATCGTGGACTTTCAAAAAACTGACCAAAACCTTTGTCTGGCGTGTCAGCAAAAGAATTAACATAAGGTGTCATTTCTATTTTCTTTTTTTGCAAGTCTTTGACTAACGCAGGCATCATTTCAGTATTTAAGAAATGACCCAAAACAGTGCCTAATTTATTGTGTTGTGTCATGATATAAGTTAGTTTGTATTGATAATCTGAGCCATTACTTACATGATTATCAATAAAAACATCTGCATTTATTTTATGAAAAATTTCTACAAAACTTTTTGTGTTTCGTGTATCTGATTTAATCAAATCTCGATTCAAATCATAGTTTCTGGCGTTGCCGCGAAAACCATATTCTTCAGGGCCGTCCTGATTGGCTCTTGAAGTAGAATTTCTATTTAAAGCTCCGCCAATGTTATAAATGGGAATACAAACGATGACCGTGTTTTTTGGCATTTTTATTTTTCCCAACGCCAAATCCCGAAACAACTGCATGCTCGCATCGATTCCGTCTGGTTCGCCGGCATGAATTCCGTTATTAACGAGAATCACAGCTTTGTTTTTTTTAATTTCTTCAAAATCAAATTGCTTTTCAGGATTGAAAGTCACGATATGCAACCGTTCTCCACTGTCAGTCAAGCCCATTTCCTGCATCTTTATGGTGGGGAAATCATTGGCCAAAAGTTTGTAATACGCGATCGTTTCTTGATAGGTAGCCGATTGGTTTCCGTTTCCTTTTTCGAAAAAAGTATCGTATTTATGGGTGTTTTGTGCAAATAGGGAAATGGTAAGAAGAAAAAACGGAATAGTGAAAAATCTCATAGCTAAGTTTTAAAAACGGAAACCAAATATACTATATTTTTTACGCCTCTGTAAATACCGATTTCAATAAAAATAATAGTATAAATGAAAATTCATAACTCAAAATTATAAATTACCTTTGCCCAAATTGAAAAAATGAATAAGAAACACCATTCCAATAATATACTTTTAAATTTAGGTATTGAAAGCCTAAACGAAATGCAGGAAGTAGCCCAAGATGCCATCTTAAATGATATTAATGTTTTGTTGCTTTCGCCTACAGGATCTGGTAAAACCTTGGCTTTTTTATTGCCTATTTTAGAAATGTTACAACCTGAATTTCAATCGGTTCAATGTTTAATTTTAGTTCCCTCTCGTGAATTAGGATTACAGATTGAACAAGTTTGGAAAAAAATGGGAACTGATTATAAAGTAAATGTGTGCTACGGTGGACATTCTATTGATACTGAAATCAAGAATTTAAGCAATCCACCGGCTGTTTTAATAGGAACGCCAGGGAGAATTGCTGATCATATTGACAGAGGAACTTTCCGCACTGATAAAATACAAACTTTGATTCTGGATGAATTTGATAAATCACTGCAATTGGGTTTCCATGAACAAATGTCGTTTATCATTGGGAAATTAACTAAATTGAACAAACGTGTTTTGGTTTCAGCAACCTCAGATATTGAGATTCCAAGATATACCAGAGTCGTAAATCCAACGATTTTAGACTTTATTCCAGAAAACGTGGAAGAATCGAACCTGTCCATGAAAATGGTCGTTTCTAAAGAAAAAGACAAAATAGGAAGTTTATTTAACTTGATTTGTTCTTTGAAATCGCAATCGGCTATTGTTTTTTGTAATCACCGTGATGCTGCAGAACGTATCAGCGATACATTAAACGAAAAAGGAATTTATTCTACTTATTATCATGGCGGAATGGATCAGGACGAAAGAGAACGTGCTCTAATTCAATTTCGTAACGGAAGTGTGAGCTATTTAATCACAACAGATTTAGCTGCTCGAGGACTTGATATCCCTGAAATGAATCATGTTATTCATTATCATTTGCCATCCAAAGAAGACGAATTCACGCATAGGAACGGTCGAACGGCACGTATGCTGGCTTCTGGAACCGCTTACATCATTGCTCACGAAAGCGAGAAAAAGATGGATTATATTGATTACGGAATGGAAGCTTTGAAAATCGAGAATTCGACTTCATTACCAAAACCTCCTGAATTTCAAACTATTTACATCAGTGGCGGAAAGAAAAATAAATTGAATAAAATTGATATCGTCGGTTTCTTTTCCCAAAAAGGAAAATTAGAAAAAGGAGATTTAGGTTTGATCGAAGTGAAAGATTTTATTTCTTTTGCTGCCGTGAAATTTAATAAAGTGAAAGATTTACTTCATGCCATCAAAGACGAAAAAATGAAAGGTAAGAAGTTTAAAATAGAAGTTGCCCGAAAAGTGGTTAAGAAAGAAGAGGAGAATTAGTGTTCATTTAAAAAAAATGATCAGTAATCAGTGTTCAGTTTCTAGTGAGCAGTAAAATAGACTTAAAAAAAAATCGTTAATAGTAAAACAAATTTACTGTTAACGATTTTTTGCTATAATGAAGTCGCTGATCAGGCTCCTTTCTAATCACTAAAATTGATGGCTATGTTTTCTTGACGTATTGTGTAATAATTACAATAGTCTGACCATCTACTTTTCCTTCTATATATTCAGCGTTTTCGTGATCTAATCGAATGTTGCGTACGGCGGTTCCTTGCTTAGCAACCATGCTTGATCCTTTTACTTTTAAATCTTTGATTAAAACTACTGAATCACCATGTTCCAGAATTACACCGTTGCTATCACGGTGTATAATTTTATTTTCCTCTTCTTCTCCTTCACCAGTTGCTTGAGCCCAAGCCAAAGTATCTTCGTCTAAATACATTTGGTCTAATAATTCTTGAGGCCATCCATTTTTATGTAAACGACTCAACATTCTCCAAGCAACCACTTGAACCGCTGTGTGTTCGCTCCACATACTGTCATTTAGACATCTCCAGTGGTTTAAATCTTCATGTCCTGCATTTTCTATTTGGTCAATACAGGTGTTGCAAGCCAATATACTTTCATCTATTCCACCCTTTTTTGTTGGGAGCACTTCATACACTTTTAGGTTTTCAGTTGCTCCACAAAGTTCACATTTTGATTCGCTGCGTTTATTTAATTCTTTTTCTACACTCATGTCTAATGGCTTTTATCTCTGTCAAAAATAAGGCTAAATAGCCCTTTCCACAAATTTATATTATTGCTTTTTGTTTGCCAAGTCGATGGCAGTTGAGACCTATGATTCAGCTTCGACTGCGCTCGATTTGACAAATTTCTATAAAATTATTTCACTCGGACAGCATCAGGAACCAGCATTTCGTATTGTCCGCCATTGCGAATTACATCTCTCACAATACTGGAACTGATATAAGAAGTACTTGCAGCAGTCAATAAAAATACAGTTTCTATTTTTGACAAACGTCGATTGGTGTGAGCAATGGCTTTTTCAAATTCGAAATCGGCCGGATTGCGCAAACCACGAAGTATGAAATCTGCTTTTATTTTATGACACAAATCAATAGTCAAACCTTCATACGTAATCACCGAAACTTTAGGTTCGTTTTTGAATGTTTCTTCGATAAAACGTTTTCTTTCTTCTAAGGGAAACATGTATTTTTTTTCGGCATTGATACCAATCGCAATTACGATTTCATCAAATAACGAAATGCTTCTTTTGATGATATCTTCATGTCCTAAGGTAATGGGATCAAATGATCCGGGAAATATGGCTTTTCTCATTTGTTTTTCTTTGTTATTCCGACGAAGGAAGTAACTTATTGTAGGGGATTTATCCTTTGTAAAATGACAACTTTATGCTGAAATAATTATCAATTAAATTCACACTAAAATTATTTAATTTTTAAACAGGCAATTTCGGAATAAGTAATGGAATTTATAAAATCTGTAATGATTGTATTTCTAGCGTTTATAATATTTGCTAGAAAATCAGTTTTTGTATTTCCGTATTTCAACATCTGAATAATTTTCAATTCCGAGTTGTTTGACTTGTTTTGCTTCAGGGAAATTGAATTTAATTTTAGAGATGATTCTAAAAAAAATATTCTGGTCAAACAACAAGCTCACGATGCAATTTGAATTTTATGTTCTCTATCGGCAGCGTAAGCTAGGCAAGCTTTAATCTGATTTTCGTTAAGTTCCCGAAAGTCTTCAATGATTTCATTTGTTGTCATTCCATTTGCAAGCCAATTTAAAACATCAAAAACTGTAATTCTAGTACCAATTATTGTTGGTTTACCAAAACGAACTTGTGAATTTATAGCGATATATTGTTTGTAATCAATCATGATGATTTTGTTTTACACAAAGTTAACGAAATAATCAGTTATTCTGGCAACGCTAATTCTATCGAATTTGTAAATAAATCTTCCAATGAAATTCCGGCAGCTTTGGCTTGTTGCGGAATAAGGCTTTCAGTAGTAAGCCCGGGAATAGTGTTCATCTCGAGCATGTGCGGTTCACCGTTTACGATGATAAACTCACTTCTGGAGAAGCCTTTCATTTTTAGCACTTCGTAAGCACGTTTGGCTATTTCGCTGACTTTTCGGGTCATTTCATCCGAGATTCTCGCGGGTGTAATTTCCTGTGATTTACCCAAATATTTGGCTTCATAATCGAAGAAATCATTGTCTGAAACTATTTCGGTTATGGGTAAAACGGTTACAGTTCCTTTGTAATTAATGACTCCAACAGAAACTTCGGTGCCATCAAGGAAGCTTTCTATAATGATTTCGTTGTCTTCTTTGTACGCCATTTCTATTGCGATTGGCAATTCGGCAGCCGTTTTAACTTTTGAAATCCCGAAGCTGGAACCGGCTTTATTCGGTTTTACAAAACAAGGCAAACCTACTTTGGCTACAATTTCTTCAGTATTGATGCTATCACCTTTATTTAAATAATAGGATATAGCTGTTTTGATTCCGTATGGTTTTAAGACAGATAGTAAATCGCGTTTGTTAAAAGTTAATGCGGCTTGGTAATAATCACATGATGTTTGTGGAATATTTAGCAATTCGAAATACGCTTGCATTAATCCGTCTTCGCCCGGAGTGCCGTGGATCGCATTAAAAACACAGTCGAAAGTGATTTTAGCTCCGTCTACTGTTACTGAAAAATCATTTTTATCAATAGGAAATTCAACATTATTAACATCTACATAAACCCATTTTTCCTTGAAAATATGGATTTGGAATCCGTTGAATTTATTTCTGTCCAGAAATTGATATACGACGTTTCCGCTAATTAGTGAGATTTTGTACTCGCTGGAATAGCCGCCCATAATAATAGCAATGTTTTTCATTGTTGTAGTTTAAGTTTATCCTCTACTCAGCCCTTTCCAAAGGAGCGGGTTAAGAAAACGGATTATTTTAGAATTGGTATAAGAACAGTTTTATTGAATGCTATTTGTTTTTAGCCCCGATAGCAGTGGAAATCCTTTTTCTACGCCTTTTCGGCGGATAAAAAGATTGCAACGAATAGCGGGAAATGGCTCCATACTTCGACTACGCTCAGGATTACAAATGAATCACATATATTATTAAACAAAATTATCATTTTTTTTGAAACGAAATAGGTTTATCTTTGCCACATATAAAAATAAATTTATGAGTTTACGTAAGTATCTTACAAGCCGTGTATTTTTTCTACAAGCATTATCTGCTCTTGCTATTATTGCCGTTTTGGGCTATTTGTTTATGCACTGGTTAACTTTTACGACTGATCATGGTCATGAGATAACGGTGCCGGATTTGAGAAAATTGACTGTGGAACAGGTGGAGGAGAAGCTTGATGCGCTTGATTTAGATTATGTGCTGTTGGATAGCGTAGATTTTAGAAATGAATTTCCTAAGTTTAGTGTGGTAGAGCAGGATCCTTTGCCAGGCGCTAAAGTAAAAGTGGGTAGAAAAGTATATATCAAAATTAATGCATCAGGGTTTTCATCCGTAAAAATTCCGGATTTAATTGAAAAAACATACCGTGAAGCGGTTCCAACTTTGAAAGCATTGGGACTTGAAGAAGGAACGATTACTTATATTCCGAATCTAGGAAAAGATATGGTTCTGGAAATGCGTTACAAGGGAAGAAACTTGAAAGTGGGAGACAGAGTATTGAAATCGTCTAAAATTGATTTGGTTTTGGGAGATGGAAAAGCGAGTTATGTAGATGAAAGTGTAGTAGATAGTGTAGCAATACCAGTAGAAGAACAAGTACCAGCAAATGAACAGTAATATAGAAACAATAGATTTAGAAGAGGAGTTATTTGAACATTTTAGATTTGAAGTTCCTAAAGGCCAAGCGTCTTTGCGAATTGATAAATACCTGATGAGTTTAATACAAAATGCGACTCGGAATAAAATACAAACAGCGGCCACCGAAGGAAATATTTTTGTAAATGACGTTATTGTTAGGTCAAATTACAAAGTAAAAGCCAATGATGTGTTGCGCGTAATGTTATCGCATCCACCGTTTGAAAATCATATTATCCCGGAGAACATCCCGCTTGATATTGTTTATGAGGACGAAGCGTTGTTGTTGATAAACAAAGAGCCAGGAATGGTGGTTCATCCCGGACATGGTAATTATACCGGGACTTTAGTGCATGCTTTGGCGTATCATTTCGATAATTTGCCAATGAACAGCAGCGAACGTCCAGGTCTCGTTCATAGAATTGACAAAGACACTTCTGGTTTATTGGTGATTGCCAAAACCGAAGCGGCGATGACGCATCTTGCCAAACAATTTGAAGCTAAAACTTCAGAAAGGGAATATATCGCTTTGGTTTGGGGAAATGTAATTGCTGATCAAGGTACGATTGAAGGAAATGTGGCTCGCCACGTAAAAGACCGAATGCAAATGGCGGTTTTTGCTGATCCAGAAATAGGAAAACCTGCTGTGACACATTATAAAGTGCTAGAGCGTTTTGGTTATGTGACTTTAATTTCATGCCAACTGGAAACTGGCAGAACACACCAGATTCGAGTTCATTTAAAACATATTGGTCACACTTTGTTTAATGACGAGCGTTATGGCGGTCACTTGATTTTGAAAGGAACGACGTTTACCAAATACAAACAATTTATAGAAAATTGCTTTAAGGCATTACCACGTCAAGCATTGCACGCCAAAACTCTTGGCTTTGTGCATCCTACGACGGGAGAAATGATGCGTTTTGATACGGAACTTCCACAGGATTTTCAGGATTGTATCGAAAAATGGAGAGGATATTCGAAATCCCATAGCACGGAAGAAGAAGAAAATTAAGATATTAAAAGCCCCGTTTGGGGCTTTTTTGTTGGATATAATTTTGCAAGGGTTAATGATATTTATACGCTATTGGTTTGTTTATTGTACGTCATCAATAATCTGTTTTTTTTACATTGCAGTCTCCCTAAATTATATAAAAAAAGTAGATTTGTAAGGAGTAAGTTAGTTAGCATCTTACTTTTTCAATTATGGAATACTGAAAATAGTTATAGCCATTTTATAACTTAAAACATGCTAATTAAATTCTTCTATTATGACATTTAAAAGAATAAATTTCTTAAAACCTGCGCCTTTCATTATTTATCCCTTCTTATTTGATAGCGTTTCGTATGCTTCCTCTAGAGAAAATAAATTTTTACCACAAAGAAATGAATTTATTGTCAAAGGCACAGTGATCTTTCCAACCGAAAGTGATGTGTACTTGGGAATAAGATAGTGAGCTTTGGAATGAGTTTGTTAATGACGCCTTATGTTGCAGCCGGCTCCAGTAAGAATGGGTTTGACTGTTTAGGGTTTTGTTTATTATGTTTTAATCATATTAAAATTTAGATGCCACGAAGCTATTCAGAATTTAAAAATTTTGGGAAAGAAATGCCGATTGACAGTGTGAAAATAGGAGATGTCCTTTTGTTTTTATGTCTTACCAGAAACGTTATTGGTCATATTGTTATCTTCACTAATCCAAACGGAATGGGCAATGATTTTATACACTCCTGCGCAGATTGTGAAATAAAAGTGATTGTTACAAGTCTGAAAAAGCCAGGCTATACTCGCAGATTCGTAAAAGCAATACGTATTTTGTAAAGAAATAATGCTTAAGATTGCGATTTGGATGTTGATTTTTGCGTAACGCAAATAGCTTTAGACTACTATCACTTAATGAGGTTTTAATAATAATTTATTCTCACAAAAAACTACTTCTTAAACCTAATTTCATCCAAGCCAATCGTGTGTTCCGCACGCTGATTGTCATTGATATCCCAAATTTCCATTTTTATTTCTGGGATTTTCTTTTTCCAGTCTATCGTTAATAAGCCAAAATGGTTTTCCATAATAGGACCTTCAATCCTATTTTTGTTTGGTGTTGCAAAATGCCAATTCGAGGAAAGTCCGCTGGAGGTAAAATCGTAAATAGGATATAATCCAGGCTCGGTAAGCTTAGATATTTCAGCATAATGCACGTCTCCAGATAGAAACAAAACACCGTTAGCTTTCGTTTTTTTGATTAAAGCTAAAAACCTTTTTTGTTCTAGCGGAAAATTTGCCCAGCCTTCATAGCCGTTGTATTCAATCCCAAACTGCGAACCTGAGCCAATCAGTCGTAAGTCAGCAGGTTTCTTTAATTCTTCTTCCAGCCATTTCCATTGTGCTGCTCCTAAATAAGTGGAGTCCGGATTTTGTTGTGGCGCATAATCTAAGCTGTAAAAATATCTTTTATCACTTGCGACTTCACCGTTGTATTTCTTGTAATTGTCTCTGAAAGTGCGGTTGTCCAGCAAGATAATCTGCACTTTTTTTCCTTTGTTTTCATACATATAGGAAGTGTAAACACCTTCGTGTTTTCGTCTATCTGAATTTTCAGATTCATTAAAAAACTTCAGGAAAATTTCTTTAGAAGCTTCTTTTTTAGGATAATGTCTGCCTGCGTCATTTTGTCCGTAATCGTGATCGTCCCAAGTGGCTATTAGAGGCACATTTTTTTTTAAATTTTGAAATGTAGGTTTAGCTGCCATTCTATCGTATTTGGATTGCAGTGTAATCATATTGTTCGTGTCTCCGTATATGTTGTCGCCAAGGAATACGAATAAATCTGGTTTGTGCTTTACCACAATATCAAAAATAGGTAACCGATCACTTTGATTTGCACAAGATCCAAAGGCTATTTTTGAAATATTTTTTTGAGCAAAACCATTCCATGAAAGTAGCGATAAAACGAATAAAAGGACTTGTATTTTAAGAGAAGTATTTTGAATCATTTTGTGTTTATTCTGTTTTTATATTTCCTTTGTAAAAGTTGGTCGATTTCCAAACGGATCAATTGCTTCCATGCATGTAACCTATGGCTCCAAAAAGCTTTGTCTAAATCGGGTCTGTTAAATTGTAATTTATAGATAGGATTTTTTCGTGATAGGCTGCAAGATTATTGAAGTTTTCAATGTGAATTCTTGCGCCGGTATTGCAATCGTCGTGGTGTTCTGTTAAATGAATAACGATGCCATTAAGGGATATTTGCAAATAGATAGGAGAGTTGTCTGGTTTATTCTCCCAGTCAATTGTAAATCCAAGCCAATCGTTGTAAAATTCTTTGGCTTTTACGGAATCAAAAATTCTAAAGAGAGGTCTCGCAATGGCCATGAGTAGTTGTAAATAATTTTGTGTCCCAAATGTAATCAAATTGAATGACGTGCAGACCTATTTAGTTGTATTTGGGAAACTCATAAGCATAACTATTTCCGCTGAGATATACCAAACCATGAATAATTGATTCCGGAAGAAATCCCAGTTTGTCTAAATAATAGTCATAGGTTTTGTTGCGATAATTCGTTATTATAAAAGGATAGGATTTAGAAATAAGATACAGGTCATTTATGTTTTCATTATCGATTGTGAAATTTTTGTTGAATTTGGAATAATAGATTTCTTTATTTTCTTGCTTTAAATGAATTAATTCACAAACGGATAAGGGCAGTTTTGGACTGACGTGATAAAAAAATATAGATTTGGATACATCAATAATAATCCACTTTTGAAATTCTTTACAATACACTTCGTTAAAAGAATGCCCACCTAAAAGGCTTGCTTTTCCGGTATTAATTTTTAGTCCCCATTCTTTCACTTTTAAATCATTTATGACACAGAAGTTATTAAAAATTTGAGAGAAATCGCTGCAAACTCCTCCTTCGCCTTTAATCATTTTGCGTAGCGAATTTTCAGAAGATTTACCCAGTCCAGGACCGCCTTTAATATTATTTCGTAACCATTTTGCTATTTTTTTTACTTTTTTGATATCACTTAATGGAGTTTTTTTTTTGTTTAAAATGATATTGTTTAATTGATAATAAATAGCGGGAATATCCTCTTTCTTATTTAATACATTATAGCAAAAACGATCAGCGCGATCACTCGATACGTTCTTAGATATCAATCTGAATCGGATTTTAAATAATAATGGATGTCTTCGTAAATACCAAAGTAAAGCTCTACTCATTTTCAATAATTTATCTTGTTACTAAACAATTAAAACTTCGAAATTCTAAATCATTGGGATTTATTATAAAATGTAACTATCAAGTAGTTAAGTAGGTAGTGTCAAATATAATAAAATAAAAGTTTCAAAAAACGAAATATTATTTTAATATTGAACAGAAAATAAAATAAGCCTCAACTCAGGGCTTTTTATTGCATTTGTAAAATAATTATTGAGAACTATTTATTTTTTTGGAAAATTAGATTCAAAAGTTTTAAATCTGAAATCTAAATTTTTTAGTAGTTCTTTCTTTACTGAATTTTCTTGAATGAAACTGTAATTGAGACTATTGTAAACAAATTGTTTAATATCCGCATAAGTGATGTTTTTGTATCTTTTTGCCAATAAAACGTACTGCTCAGTCATGTTGGTCCGTAAGATTCCCGCATCATCGGTACTAATCACTATTGGAACTCCAAATTCTTTGTACAATGACAAAGGATGACGGTTTTCTTTAACCTTTAAAATGAACTCATTACTCACTAAGTTTATTTCAATTGGGATGTCTTTTTTAGCCATATATCGCATTAAATCATACGAATCTTTCTCGTAGGCCATATCCACGCCATGACCTATTCGATTGGCTCCGGCAATATGTATCGCTGCATTAATGTGCCAAGTCAGGTCTTCTGGTTGCACTAATCCCAAAGTTAATTCGCCAGCGTGTAGAGTGTATTTTACATTTGGAAAACGGGAATGACAGTATTCAAACATGACCATGTGCAGCCAGTAATCTTTCATGGAGGTTTCGCCATCTTCTGGAGAAACAATGTTTACGCCGGCCATAAGCGGGCTGCTGTCTGCCGATATAAAGGCAATCACTAGATTTTTAAATAAATCAACCGGCTCCATAAAACGCAAGACGAAATTTTGATAGCGCATCGTGAAACGGGAATCATCAATCTTAAGGTCGTTGTGAAGTTTGGCTACAAAATTAGTATTGAAATCGGTAGCGTATGATTTGGCATTCTTTTGCTGAAAGGTATTGTAAACGGAATCCAAAGACTGCAGAATTCCTTTTTCGTCTTTTACCTTTGCCAATTGTCGCAATTGCGCATTGAATTTTGTCAAATCATCCGTATTCATAGAACAGGGAATCGTCGATAATTGAGTTTCGATATAACTTACATTTTCAGTAATGGCTCTGTTTTTGAGTTCCAATAATCCTTGCCCAAAATTCCCTTTAAGGGCTGGCTCAAACTTCATAAAAGATTCAAAAAACAACTTATCTGATGGATAATCAACATGATTATAGTCTTTAACAGACCATTTTTGCATGATTTTTTGTTTGTAAACGTCTAACGTTCCATTTCTTTTTAAGGTCGAAAATTGTTCCCAGCTTCCAGTTGATGGTTTTTCTTTTAAAACATCCATTGTTTCGGTGTTGAGATAAAAATTATCTGCAATGGCATGCGCTAATAAAGGTTCAGCGTAAATTGATCCGGAATAGTGGTGGTGCAAATCGCCTCCTTTTGGCATTTGAGAAAAGAAAGCAGTCAAAGCCGCTTCATTGTCTCTAATCTTTTCAAAATAGGTATTGGCGGATTGTGAATAACCAACATTTAATAAGATGGAAAGAAAAAAGGTGAGAAATAATTTCATAGAATATTTTTTATAGAAGGAATTGTTCGCGATGACCAAAAGTGGTTTGTTCTTTATTTTCTTAATTTAAAAAAATTAAAATTACACAAAGATGAATATTTTTGCTTGAATTTAAAAATTTAGGACATAAACTCTTATATTTTGAAACAGCGACATTAATTTTTGCCAAATTGAGTCGTGATTAAAAAAAATATTTTCCAGTCTGTGCGAAATAGGAAGCGTTCTATTTCCTCGAATTTTTTTTGAATTAAAATCTGAACAAAATATCCAATATGAGATCCTTCAAGTTTTAAAGAATTATACAAATTATAATTTCATCAATTCTGCTGCTAATCGACCGGTTTTTAAGGCGGCGTTTATAGAACCATTCAGCAAGTGGTCTCCACAAATAAATAGCGAATCAGAGAATTTTATTTCAGAAGCATCAATTTCGTTCCTTACACTTTCCTGACTCGGCAACGCATATTCAATGCGATACGCTTTCAGCATTTTCCACGAAGTTACTTTTTGACCGTACCATTGTTTCAATTCTTGTTTCATGTTTTCGGCCAAAGTAGCATCATCAACAGTTGTGATTCCATTATAGGAAACGGAAATAAGCACTTTCCCTTTTGGAGCATAAGCATTAGAAACATTAGACATTACAGTCAAATTATTCACCCATTTCTTTTTGGTCGAAGCATTCAAAATGACAACCGCTTTTTTAGTTGGAGTTTCGTTTGCTACGAAATAGATATTGGTTACTTTATGCGACGTCATTTTTTGTTTCGGGAAGAATTGCTGTGTAAGGTTATTTGCGGTCGTAGCCAAAAGTATTTGGTTGGTTTCTACGACGTTTCCGTCGGCAGTTGTTACCGTATTCCCGTCAATAGAAACCACTTTTGTATTGTATTGAATACTGCCTTCTGGAAGTATAGCGACTAACTGTTTTGGTATTTCTTCCATTCCTAAAGCAGGAACAGCCACATCACCATCAGAAAACATTTTCATTACAAAATCGAACATTCTTCGAGAAGTGCTTAACTCATTTTCCAGAAAAATACCCGAAAGGAAAGGAGCATAAAAACGCTGAATCATTTTTGGACTAAAACCATAATCTTCCAGTTGCTTGCGGGTCGTTTGCTCGGGTTGTTCAAAAATTTCCTTAATGGTCAATTTTTGTAATTTATTTTTTAACCAAAGTGTATTAAGTTTGTCTTTCAACGTACCAACGGGAGCAAATAGAGTTGCTAATGCAGCCGAAGGTCTTCGCAATGGATCTGCGATTTCAAAACTGCCACCATCATACAGTACGGTCGCTCCAGGCAACATTTTCTTTAAGTTTAAAGCGTTGTAATTAAGTAATGCTTTTGTCTCGGGATATGCAGTCAAAAGGACCTGAAAACCTCTGTCAAGAAGGAAACCATCATGGGAATCAGTTTTTATTCTTCCGCCTGCTCGTTCACTAGCTTCTAATACTAATACCTTTCTACCTTGACGATGCAAATAAACTGCAGCTGATAATCCGGCGAGTCCCCCTCCAACAATAATTACATCCTGTTTCATATTTTTTGAAATGTTTTATACAAAAATAAGGCAAATAGACTTTAAAAAGAAAGCGCTTTTCGCTATTAATTAAGAAGTAAAGTGTACTGTTATTATTTAAAAAAATTAAAGGAAAGCCGGAGATTCCTGTTCTGAATAATTCAAATCGGTATGAAAGGTTTCTTTTAATTTCCAAAGTGCCAAAATTGAAATTACGGATAATATTGATCCCACAATCATCGCCGATTGCAGAATATTTCCATCAAAAACAGTATCTCTGAAAAACCCATAAATTAGAATAATCAGCGGCAATGAACCTCGAACAAAATTAGGAACAGTAGTCGTCACTGTTGCGCGAATATTGGTCCCAAATTGTTCTGCAGCAATGGTTACAAATAACACCCAATATCCTACAGAGAATCCCATCATAAAACAAAGCGTATAGAAAGAAGAAGCTGTAATTCCAAAAGCATTTAGGTATACAAAAATCATTACTAAATTAAAAATAAGAAACGAGTACATCACTTTTTTTCGACTTTTCAGCCACTGACTTAGCAACCCACTGGCAATATCACCAAAAACCAATCCACCGTAACACCAGGCGATGGCTTTTCCTGCGGCAATAGTTTCAAAACCCTGAACACCTAATGCTTTGGCAAATTCAGGTGAAAAAGTAATCAATACGCCAACCAAAAACCACAATGGAATTCCGATAAGAATGCATTGAATGTATTTTGTAAAACGTTGTTTATTGGTAAATAAAGACAAAAAATCACCTTTCTTTTCCTCGCTTTCTTGTACTTTTTTGAACATGCCTGATTCGGAAATGCTGATTCTTAGAAAGAGTAATAGGATTCCCAAAACTCCTCCGGCATAGTAGCACAAGCGCCAATCCTGAAAAATTTGATAGACGAAGTAAGCGGCTACCGCTCCCGAAACACCTACAGAAGCTACAATCATAGTTCCGTAGCCTCGTTTTTCTTTAGGTAAACTTTCCGTTACCAAAGTAATTCCTGCGCCTAATTCGCCCGCAAGTCCAATTCCCGCAATCAATCTCCAGAAGGCATATCCATCAACAGTAGTTACCATTCCGTTAGCAATATTTGCAACAGAATAAATTAAGATAGAACCAAATAAAACAGAAATACGTCCTTTTTTATCGCCCAAAATTCCCCAAAGTATACCTCCAGAAAGCATTCCAAACATTTGCATACTAATCAAATATTCGCCTTGATTTCTAATAGCATCTCCCGTGATTCCTAAGTCTTTCAAACTATCGGTACGAACGATTCCAAAAAGTAATAAATCATAAATATCAACAAAATAGCCAAGAGCCGCTACAAATACGGCTGCATTAAGAATTGAAACCGGTTTTTTTATATCTGGAAAATTAGTGTTTTTCATTATGATTATTTATTTACATCCAATTTCATTAATAGGTCAGTTTGTTCTTCATCACCAAGAATAAAAACATGTTTATCAAAGGCCACGAAACTATTTTTGGTATAAAATCTTAACGCTCTGTGATTTTCTTCCCAAACACCAAGCCAGATATAATCAGCAGTAGTTTGTTGTGCAACCGCTATTGCTTTATCGAGCAATAATTGACCTATTTTTTTTCCGAGAAAAGCTTGTGAAACATATATTCTATGAATCTCTAAAGCATCATCATTTAGTATTTCGGTTTGTGCGTTACCAAAATTTATTTTTAAATAACCAATCGGTTCTGAATCAGAATAAGCTATAAAAAATTGAGAGTTTGGATTGCTTAATTCCGAAGTTAATTGTTCCAAATTAAAACTTTCACGATTGTAATTTTCAATGTTTTCAGGTGTATTTACTTCGGCAAAAGTTTCAGAGAAGGTTTGTATGCTTATAATTTGTAATACTTCAAGGTCAGATAAATAAGCTTTTTTAATTTTAATTTTAGACATAATAAATTATAGCGATTTTGGTTTGTTTCAATCAAAAATAGTAAAAATTTACTTGCAATGATTTATATTATCTATCCTATTATTAGACAAATCAATTCATACGTACTTATATCTTATTTTCAATTTGTACTTTTGAATCTGATACTAAAATTGAATCTGAATATGAAAATTGTTATATCGCCTGCTAAATCATTAAATTTTGAAAAAAAGTTACCTACCTCACAGCATACCGAACCTTTATTCCTAAAAGAAGCGAGACAGGTTCATAAAGTTTTAAAGGAAAAAAAGCCCGCAGAATTATCTGATTTGATGAGTATTTCAGATAAACTGGCTGATTTGAATTGGAAACGTAATCAAGAATGGAAAACGCCTTTCACTGCAGAAAATGCCCGTCCGGCAGTTTTTACTTTTGATGGCGATGTGTATACCGGATTGGATGCCTATTCGATTCCAATCGAGAAATTAGAAGCGTTACAAGACAGTTTGAGAATATTGTCAGGTTTGTATGGATTGCTAAAGCCTTTAGATTTGATGCAAGCTTATCGCTTAGAAATGGGAACAAAACTACCTATTGGTGAGCGCAAAAATTTATATGAATTTTGGAAAACTGCTGTTACAAAAGAATTGAACAAAGAACTTAAAAAAGGAGAATTGTTCCTCAATCTCGCCAGTACAGAGTATTTTTCAGTAATTGATGTCAAAACCTTGAAAGTTCCTGTGATTACCCCGGAATTCAAAGATTATAAAAATGGGAAACTTAAAATAATCAGTTTTTTTGCCAAGAAGGCGAGGGGAATGATGGTGCGTTATATTATTGATACGGATGCTAACACCGTAGATGATTTAAAAGGTTTTAATTATGAAGGCTATCAGTTTGACGCTAATTTATCAAAAGGAAATCATTTAGTTTTTACGCGATAAAAGCCGCTTCATTAAACAAAAAAAATGCCGAATTCATCAGGAAATCGGCATTTTTTTTAAAAATTATATAAATTAATGCATTGCATCCGCAGGATTGATCTTGTTTTTTCCTTTTTTTATTAAAAATATAATAGGAATACAACATAAAAACATAATTCCCAGATAAAGAAAAATATCCATATATGATAAAACGGTACTTTGCTTCATTATAGAATAATCAATGGCTTGATACGCTTTTTTTAGTGCAACATTACTACTGAATCCTTTAGACATAAAGCCTTTTTGTAGCATCGCGATGCGTTGCTGCACTTCAAATTTGCTGGCATCTAAATGAGAAACTAAGTCTACACGATGTTTCTGACTGAATCTTGTAATAAAAGTGGTGATAATAGCAATACCAAAAGAACCACCTAATTGTCTCATCATTCCTGTAAACGCCGCGCCTTCACCAATATGTTTCCCTTTCAGCGTAGAAAGTGATAAGGTCGTTATAGGCACGAAAAGTAATCCTAATCCAATTCCTCGCAAAATCAAAGGCCAAAATAGATGTTCAGTACCCGTATTCGGGGTCATTCTGTTGTGCATCATAAAAGTAAAGAAAAAGAAAACCAAAAAACCAACACCCACCATATATCCTTGAGGAACTCCGCGTTGAATTAATTTACCAATAATTGGCATCATAAAAGCGGTAGTAATTGAACCTGGAATAAGTAATAATCCGGCATCAGTTGCTGTCCACCCTAAAATAGATTGTGTATAAATTGGAATTATTAATGTCGAACCATAAAGCCCAAATCCCAGAATAAAGCACATTACAATACCAATTCTAAGATTCCCATCTTTTAAGACACTTAAGTTTACAATGGGATGCTTATAGGTTAATTCGCGCCATACAAATAATATTAATCCAAATAAAGAGACGGTACTTAAAATTACAATTGTTGAGTTGTTAAACCAATCATCTTGTTGCCCATGCTCTAAAACAAATTGTAAAGAACCTATAAAAGCAGCCAATAGAAAAATACCCCACCAATCGACCTGGTTGACTTTTAATTTTTCACCATATTGCGGACTTCTTACAAAAGAAAATGCTAAAATAGCGGCAATAATACCAAGAGGAATATTGATATAGAAAATATAAGGCCAAGAAAAATGATCTACTAAATAACCTCCCAACGGCGGACCTAAAGTAGGGCCCACAATCACACCCATTCCGTAAATTGCCTGAGCCATGCCCCGTTTTGCAATAGGATAACTCTCGGTGATAATCGTTTGTGCGGTAACCAATAAAGCACCACCACCAAGACCTTGTATAAATCGGAACACAATGAGTTCCCATATGTTATTGGAGTTCCCACACATAAAGGAGGCAACCGTAAAAATGATAATGGAAACCACGAAGTAATTCCTTCGGCCAAATTGTTGCGAAAGCCAACTCGTCATGGGAATGACAATTACATTTGCAATAGCATAAGCCGTAATTACCCACGCCACATCATTCAAGGTCGCACCCAGGCTTCCTCTCATGTTAGTTAAAGCTACATTCACAATCGTTGTATCAACGATTTCCAGCAATGCACAAAGTACAGCTGTTATCGTAATAATAACCCTTCTATAGCCATATTCTACTAAATCGTCTTCTACTACTGCCATTTTATTTTAAATGTACGTCAACATCAACATTCATCCCCGGACGCAGTAATTTAATTTTCTCGACATCGTTAGATTTGTTCAAGCTTATTTTTACAGGTAATCTTTGAATCGTTTTTACAAAATTCCCTGTTGCATTATCTGGGGGTAAAATAGAGAAACGGGACCCTGTTGCCGGCGAAAATGACGTGATCGACCCTTCAAAATTATAGTCAGGATATGCGTCTACATTTACAGTTACTTTTTGTCCAATGACCATTTTATTCAATTGCGTTTCCTTAAAATTAGCAATTACCCAAGCATTAGAATTATTAATAATATAAAAAAGAGATTGTCCCGGTTGTACCAATTGTCCTGGCTGAATATCAATTTTTGAAACCTGACCGTCAATAGCCGCTGTAACTGCTGTATAGGTCAAATTTAATTCGGCAGCATCAAGAATCGCTTTTGCTCTTTTGATATTGGCGGCAGCAACATCAGTCTGTTTATTCGAAACTTTTGATTTAGCCACAATTACAGATTTTTGAAAAGCACTGGCTCTTTCTTGCTGTTGCAAAATGCGGACTTGATTTTCGGCCTCTAATTTCGACGCCAAGGCTTGCTCGTATTGTTGTTTTGTAATAGAGTGATTTTTATACAAATTATTGTATCGAATGTAATCACTGTCGATTCGGTCCAATCTAATTTTTGCAGATTGAATATTTCCTCCGGCAGATAATACATTAGCATCAGATACAGAAATGTTGGCCAAAGCACTACCAATATCTGCTTTAGAAACTTCAAAATTACCTTCAGCAGCAAGAAAGGAAGCATTTGCCTCGTCTATTTTCAACTGATAATCTCTCTTGTCTATGGTAAATAAGGTATCACCTTTCTTCACAAAATCATTATCTTTGATATATACTTTATCCACATACCCGGAAACTTTAGGGATAATAGGATTCATGTTTTTTTCGATTTGTGCATCATCTGTTTCTTCATGAGCCAAAGAGTGCATGTATTTATAAATTCCATAAGTTCCGCCTAATACTACCAAAACCGCTAGGATAATAATAAATTTTGTATTTGTCTTTTTCTTTTCCATGTGTTTTGATTATATTTTTGCTAGATTGAATGATTGAGATAACTGACCGGTAACGGAAAGCAGTTCGTAATATTTTTGAATAATATTTGCTTTTGCTAACGCTTTATTTATTTTTGAACCTAATTGTTCTACATCGGCTTCGAGTAAATCATTGGTATCTGAAAGACCGTTATCATACTTGTCTTTTATAATTCTGTAGTTTTCTGATGATTGTTCAACCGCTTGGATATAAACATCATTTTGTTTTAATGCCAGATCATAATCTTCTATTGCAT
The DNA here is from genome assembly GCF_042787335.1 of Flavobacterium fructosi. Lineage (NCBI taxonomy): Bacteria > Pseudomonadati > Bacteroidota > Flavobacteriia > Flavobacteriales > Flavobacteriaceae > Flavobacterium > Flavobacterium fructosi. Next base: position 272,521 of record NZ_JBHZQA010000003.1, read on the forward strand.
TTTGAACTTCTAGTTTGATATAATCAGTCAGCATCGCTTCAGAATTTTGTACTTCAAGCGCTTTACTTTCAGCTATTTTTACGGTAGTTCCATTTTTTACGATAGCACTTAAATCATAAGAAACTCCCACACCAATATTCATTGCATTTTGAACAGTTATTACATTTTTTAGATCTAATGCGGTATAACCCCCTATAATTGCTATAGAAGGATAATACGCACTTTTTGCGATTTTAATATTTGCCTGACTTGCTTTTCCTTGAAAACGGATTGCTTCTAAATCTTTACGATTTTGCAGCGCCGGTTCGTCATTAGTTGGAATATTATCCATCTGAAAGTTGGCAAAATCACTTTCGTTAATCACGAGTTTTGTACCAGCGGGCAATTTCAGTAAGGTAACCAGATAAAAATTTACTATATTTAAATTTTTAGCAGCTTCATCTATGGACAACTGAATTTTAGAAACTTGTAACTGTGATTTTAATAAATCGTTTCTAGGGATAATTCCGTTTTTTTCTAAATTACTAAAATCAGTTGCTCGCTGTTGCGCTCTTTTCTGATTTTCTTTTAAAAGTTCCAATGTTTTTTGTGCTTTGTACAAATTAGCATAATGGTTAACCACTTTCATCGCCACTTCTTCCTTTGTTTGAGAAGCTGTAGCTGTTTCTGCCTGATATAAGTTTTCGTAAGCCTTGATGCTGTTTTGGATTTTAAATCCTGCAAAAACGGGTACGCTGGCGTTAACTTGTCCAATCATCAATTGATCCACAACGGGAAGTGGTTGTGAAGTAGCACTTTTATTGATTTTTAGATCAATAGACGCTTTTGCCAATCTTTGATATTGTCCCGAAACTTTCAAATCAGGATATTGATTGTTTTTTGTAGATTGTAATTCGTATTTTTTAGTCGCCACTTTAGTGTTGGCCAAGCTAACCTCATTACTGTTTTTCCAAGCCAAATGGATGGCTTCATCGAGTGTTAAACTCGTTTTTTCTTGTGCTTCTACAGCAGAAGTTCCTATAAAGAAAATCCCGAAGAGCATTAATTGACTAACTTTCATATATCAGAAGGGCTTTTATAGTTTGTTGAATGTGTAATGTCAAATTGGTTTTTATATAATTATTGTACAAATCTTCTGTGTTCAAATTTAGTAAATTTTGAAAGAAAGTTTTATTCATATGGAAATGAAAGAAAGTACCTAAAATTGTTGGCGTTATTAAAGGAATGATCACGTCTTTTCTAAAAATGCCTTTGGTTTGACCTTCTATAATAATGGATTCTAAGGATTTAAGGTTTCCTTTTTTTAATTCCGAGAAAGCCTGAAGATTTGAATCTCCTTTTTTAGAGGTAAATTCGAAGTGTAAAATTCTGTAAATACCTTTATTGCAATTGATGCGATTGATGTAAAGCTCAATCAATTTATTTATTTTCTCGGTAGGTTCGAGGTCTTCGATTATTAAATTATCCAACTGTATTTTTAAGTCGGAAGTTCTATAAAGTATAAGTGATTCCAGCAGTTTTTCTTTAGAACCAAAATAATAAGAAACCATCGCAATGTTTATCTTGGCTTCTTTAGCAATATTTCGTATCGAAGTGCCTTCAAATCCTTTTTCTGCAAATAGCGTTTCGGCTACTTCCAGAATTATAATTTGTTTATCGTTAAAATTGCTTTTCAATTCTTCTGTTTTTAATTCGATGCAAAATTAAACAACTGTTTAATTTAAACGCTTGTTTAATTTTTTATTTAACTTAAATTTAACAGGTTTTTCGAGTCATTATAAATGTTGAAACAGAAGATTGACATATCTTTTATTGCGTCGTAAAAGCAGAGCGAAGAAATATTTACCGCCCGCCGAAATTGTGGATATCTATTTTATTAATTGTTTTATTTTTTTTCTTTAAAATCTATCTTTGACGTTCTTAAAAAAAAATATATGAGCACAATTTGGTACGAATGCAAAGTAAAATATAGAAAAACAGACGAAACTGGAGGACAAAAGATTACGACAGAACCGTACTTGGTAGACGCGTTATCCTACACGGAAGCAGAAAGCAGAATTAATGAAGAGATGTCGGCCTACATCAGTGAAGAATTTAAAATCACGAATATCAAAGTGGCTAATTATGCAGAGATACATCCTTTTGAAAATGCGGATCGTTGGTTTAGATCCAAAGTATCCTTATTGGCGTATGACGAAGAAAGTGGCAAAGAACGCAAAACCAATATGTATTTATTAGTGCAAGCCAATGATGTAAAAGAAGCGTATGATAACACCGTCGGTGTGATGAAAGGCACGATGGGTGATTATACCATACCCGCCGTATCAGAATCTCCTATTATGGATGTTTTTCCATATTTCAGTGGGGAAGAAGGGGAAACAGAACAATTAGAAAGGTTCAATGCGCTTAAAGCTTCAAAACCGGAATCTGCAGAAATAGTAGATCATATGGAATTTGAAACGGAGATGGCGGAGTAGGTGTTTAGCAGTAAAAAAGAAACGCTCCTTAATTCTATTATTTTAGAATTAAGGGGCGTTTTTAATTAGTATTGCAAATGCACAAAAGGATTGTTTATTCCGATTTATAAATATGAATCGACTGTCCCACTACTTTCCATTTGTTTTTAATTTTCTCTAAAAGCCGAATTTCATATGAGAATGTTTTTTTGCCGTCTTTAGCTGTAGATTCTTCATCATGACTTACCCAGGCCGTTTTAGCATTAATGCTCATTTTATAGTTGCTGTTGACTGCAAAACCACCATTTCCCATTGCTTCCGGTTTGGTGTTGATCATTGCAGATGGGGGAACATCAAATGTTTCGCCTTTAGGTGTAGAAATTAATATTCGGCTGTACGGCTGGATATACCAACAGTCACTATGACCTTTACTGTCCCTGGCTCTCCACGTAGCCGATTCTTTTTCTAACAGTTTTTTAATCAATTCAGATTCCTCTTTCTTTTGACTGTATCCTGTAAGACTGATGGCAATAAGTAAGTAAAAGATTAGTGTCCATTTCATATTAATAGCGTTTGATAAAATTAAAAGTAGTGTTTTTTCTATAGTTAACCAAATTGTAGAAATTTCAGAAAGATTTTGTTAGTACTTTCTCGTACGCTTTTCTAGAACTTCCTCTAAAATATACCTCGCCGCAATACGTATAGCCCAAATTTTCAAAAATTTTCATCATGGCTATGTTGTCAAAATTGGTGTCTGCTTTTATGCTGTAAATGTTGTTGCTTAGCGCAAAATATTCTATGTGTTTGAGAATCATTTTTGCCAAGCCTTTACCCAAATACTGCTCCGAAATAGCAACGCGGTGCAGTACTACAAAATCATCATTCGTTAGCCAGTTGCCTTCAATTTTCTCATAAGCAGGTTCGTCATTGATTAGTACCGCACTGTAACCGATGATTGTATCTCCTGCAACCAAAACAAATCCTTCTCCTTTTTCAATATCTTTTTGAACAACGTCTGGATTTGGATAACCGTCCTGCCATTGAGTACTACCGTCTTCTTTTCTTCGTCGAATAGCCTGTTGTAAAATTTCCCATATTGGAGCTATTTCAGATAGTTCCGCTTTTCTAAACTGATAATTCATTGTTGTAATTTGAGTGTTCGGTATATGAGTATGTTTTAAAAGTACAAAACAAACTTTGAATTTTACCCAATCCGTATTGTAGAATGTATTTATTTTTTAGAAGATTAATTTGCGAAGCGGGGATCTTTAGCGCTGAATTTAATTTTTTAATAGTACATTCTGAAATCGAGTAGTTTACAAAGCGCATAGTGTTTTTTATATAATTCTTCTACAATTTCGACGAGATCATCTTGTTCTTGACATAAGCTAAAAAAAGCTTTGTCGATGGGACCGCTAGTTAAGTTATGAAATGCCGATCCATAACCAGAAATAGCACGTGCTCCTGTAATATCTAAAAAGTATTGTGCTTCTTCCTCGCTTAAGTCTAATACCTTTGAATTGGCAAAATGGAAAATTTTACCTTTCATTTTGCCTTCAAAGATTTCGGCTATTTCCTCTAAACTGTAGTAATACTCATTGAGGCAAATAGTGTTTCCTTCGCCTTGCATGACTAAGTAGATTATTTCATAATCCTTAAAATTATGGTCCTCATGGAGCAAGGTATTTAAACTTTCTTCTAATCCTTCAATAGTATCACACGTTTTATAAATGCTTGTAATACCTTGTTCAAAGGCTAATTGTTCTAAGTTTTTGACCACTTCAGTAGTGGTGTTCGTTTCTACATCGGTAACGGCTTCGAGACAGAAAATAAATTGATCATAATCCATGAAATTTATGTTTTATAGATGTAGTACAAATAAATGATTTTTTTATTGAAAAATAAATTCGGAAGTGGCAACACTTCGGGGAGTTGGGACGTTTTCGGAGCTTGGTAAAGTCTGATCCCAAATTACATAGTCTTCTTTCATCTTGATGTATTTTTAATATAAAAATAACGATTTTAATGACTTGTTTGTGTTTTTAAATTTAAGATTGATGAAAGTCAGAGACTTTAGAGTGTTTTATTTTTCTATCAAATTCATAAAATTGCGCAAAGTCAGAGACGTTTGCGCAGCATTAACGATAACGTAAAGTACTCTTCCAAGGGATGGTACAAAAACATCTTTAAATTCAGCCTTAAACCCGACTATTGCAATGTGTGTGTTGTGGGTTCGTTTTTTATAAACTCTTAATTTTAGTTCAACTTTTTAGCATTCATGTCTTTTCCCATATTCAATGTCAAACTATCAATATGCCCATTTTTATCTCTATTAAAAGTAAACTGAGCTGTAATTAGCTTACTGTAAAATCTATTTTGCGCCATTGGATATACAGTTGTAATTTTTTCGCCCGTTCCTTGTATATACAACTGCCCTTTGTCTTCGGTTACCGTAAAAGAATAATTTTCATTTAACTGATATTTTCCTAAATAGGTTTTAAGAACTTCTGGTGTAATTCTTACTTCAGTAATTATGTCAGTTGTCTCAATACCTAATTTTTTTAAAACCTTTATTGCGTTTGCATTATCTGGATTCAAAGCCACTGATTTTTTATAATTTTCGATAGCATTGACCGTATCTTTTTGCAATAGATAAACTTCGCCTAGACTGTCATAAACATTTGAAGAGTTTGGATTTAGTGCCACATTAAATTTGAAAATGGAGAAAGCTTCTGCTAATTTTTTGTCGTTAAGATATTTGTACCCCAATTCATTAATAGCGGCATCGTCCATCATAAACAGATTTGAATCAGATTGTATAGATTTAGTCGTTTTGGTAATAGCTTCATCCATAGAGTTTACTTCTAACGCTTTTTGAAATTCTGAAATAACAGTAATCTTAGGTATCTCATAAGGCTTAGAAGCTAATATGTTCTCAATTGCAACATTCATTACATCTTTTGGAATAGCATTTCCAGCATTCGTAAGCCATATATAAGTGTTTTTTTTGTCTAAATCCCTCATGATAAATGTACGGTAACCAAAATCACTTCCTGAATGGTTAACTGATTTTTTTTCTGGAGTAAGAAACCATCCAAATCCGTAATTAGACAATGAACCATTATTTAAAATTACAGGAGTAAATGCTTCCTCAATTGTTTTCTTTGAAACTAACTTTTCAGTATATAAAGCTTGATCCCACAAAAACAAATCATCAACGGTTGAAAATATACTAGTAGAACCAGTATGTGAAACTGTATAATCATCAAGCTCACCAATCACAGAATAACCCAGAGCCCTATTTTTTAAATCGATTTTTGGAGCATCAGCAACCAAACTATTTTTCATTTTTAATGGTTTAAAAATATTTTCTTTCAAAAATTCCGCTAAGGTCATATTCGAAACTTTTTCTATAATTATACCCAACATCACGTACCCAGCATTATTGTAGACATATCGCTCACCGATATTAGCGTCTAGCGCTTCTCTTTCCTCAATTATTTTTAAAATTTCAGCATTCGTCAAGTTATCTTTAGTAGCGAATGGCTGATATAAAGGTATTCCTGAAGTATTATTGAGTAAATTTCGTACCGTAATATCCTTCCCATAAGCAGGGAATTCAGGGAAATACTTCGTGATTTTATCATCGTAAGAAAGCTTATTTCTTTCTTTTAATATCATAATTCCCATAGCAGTAAATTGCTTTGAAACAGATGCCAAATCAAAACAAAATTCTGGTTTTAATAACTGTTTTGTTTCTTTATTTGCATAACCAAAACCTTTGCGATAAATAACTTTTCCGTTTTCAGCAACTAAAACACTTCCATTAAATACACCATTTGCGTGAGCTTGATTCATTAATTTATCTAGTTCAGCAGTTTTATTTTGCGCTACAGCATTTGTTAAAGTAGTCAATAGAATAATAATACTTAAAAAAAAGTTTTTAAAATAGAAGGATTTGATTTTTTTCATAATGATTTTGATGTAGATTATACTTTTTTATCGGTTTAGCTAAAATTTCTCACAACTAGTATATAGGAGATGTAAAGTGGCTCCAATCCAGCCAAATTACGTTGGCTTTGTGCATAAAAAGGGTTTTACTATTTTGTAAATATATAAATAAATTATTACAAAATTTTTGTAATTTACAAAAAAAAACGGCGTTTAAAGTTCATTTAAATACCGTTTAATTTAATACAAAAGATGTCGTTTATCGAATCGCTTTTACAAACTCTTCAATTTTTCCTGTTCCGTTTTCGGTTAAATGCTGAATGAAGGCACTTCCTATAATCGCTCCTTTGGCAAATTGTGTTGCTTGGTTAAATGTTTCCTTATTGTTGATTCCAAAACCAATTACTTGTGGGTTTTTTAAATTCATGTCAGCAATGCGTTTGAAATAGGCTTCTTGAATGCTTCCAAAACCAGTTTGTGAACCCGTAACACTTGCCGAACTTACCATATAAATAAATCCATCGGAGACGCTGTCAATAAAATGGATACGCTCGTCAGAAGTTTGTGGCGTAATCAAGAATATATTTTTCAATCCGTATTTTTCAAAAGTAGCTTTGTATTCATCAGCATAGACATCAACGGGAAGATCAGGAATGATTAATCCGTCGATACCAATCTCCGCACATTTCTGGCAGAAATTCTCCACTCCGTATTGTAACATTGGGTTGAAATACCCCATAATCACCAAAGGAATAGAAACCGTTTTACGAATATTCTTTAATTGGTCAAACAAAACTTGTGTCGTCATTCCGTTGTGCAATGCTTGTGTGGAACTGGCTTGAATCGTTGGCCCGTCGGCCAGTGGATCGCTGAATGGCAATCCAATTTCAATCATATCGATACCGCTTTTTTCTAAATCCTGAATGATTTGTACGGTATCATTTAAGCTAGGATATCCCGCAGAGAAATAAATGGAAAGTATCTTTTTAGTCTCTTGTAATTTTTGATTTATTCTGTTCATTTTTATATTTTTTATTCTGTTTACAAGGTCTTTTTTGACCTCATAGTTTTAATTTACTAGTTTAAATTGCCGCACTATAGGCCCAAGCTTTTTGGTCGGATTGCAAATGCACTTCCACACGTTTGTAATGCAATCCTTCGTAAAGATCCGTTTGGCGAAGTTCTTGCAGCGAAATGGAATATACCATTCCGTTGATGGTGTCTTCCGGTTTATTAGTTTCAGTAATAATGGGATAGTGTACCAATCCAAATTCTTCTTCGATTTGAATTTCTTTCACTACATAACCAACTAACGTTTCAGGAGTTCCGTCAAGAATACGCCCAAAAAGATCTTTTTGTATGTCCTCATTTTGTAAGCTGCCGTAAGCAAATAATTTTTCCATAGTTTCTATTTTGAAAAATGTGAATTGAACGTTATTTTTATTGCTGGGTTAGCGATAAGGATTACTTCACTAAACTCTTATTTTTTATAGGACTTCAGTGAACTTCGTTTGAAGTGGAAATCCTTTTTTATCTCTTTTTTTAACGAGATAAAAAAGATTGCAACGGAAAGCCTGACCGCACTGAAACGCTAGTGAAAGCGAGGTAACGCACCGAAATAAATACGGGATAAACCCAACTTATAATTTAAAATAATCGATGTAGGTATTCAAATCTTTGTCTCCACGACCGGAAAGATTGATGACTACGATATCTTGTGGTTTGAATTTCATTTCGTCGAGGACGGCAAAGGCATGCGCACTTTCAATTGCAGGAATCAGACCTTCCATTTTAGATAATTTTAAACCCCAATCCATAGCTTGCTGATCTGTAATGGAAATGAATTGAGCTCTTTTTGAAGCGAATAGATGCGCGTGCATAGGGCCAACTCCTGGGTAATCCAAACCTGCAGAAATGGAATATGGCTCGGTAATCTGGCCGTCAACAGATTGCATTAGCAAGGTTTTGCTGCCATGAATAACACCAATCTTACCTAAGACGGAGGTAGCGGCACTTTCGCCCGAATCTACTCCTAATCCTGCGGCTTCAACAGCGATAATATTCACGGATGGTTCATCAAGAAAATGATAGTAAGCTCCGGCAGCGTTGCTTCCGCCACCTACACAAGCGATTACGTAGTCTGGATTTTCACGTCCTTCTTTTTCCAGTAATTGTTCCTTGATTTCCTTAGAAATAACACTTTGGAAACGCGCTACCATATCTGGATAGGGATGCGGTCCCACGACAGATCCTATGATATAATAGGTATCAACGGGATTGTTGATCCAGTCGCGAATAGCTTCGTTAGTGGCGTCTTTTAAGGTTTTTGAACCCGAAAGAGCCGGACGAACTTCAGCACCTAACATTTTCATACGAGCTACATTTGGCGCTTGACGCTTGATGTCGATTTCGCCCATATATACGATGCATTCCAACCCCATTAGCGCACAAACGGTCGCTGTAGCGACACCATGTTGACCCGCGCCAGTTTCGGCTATGATTCTAGTTTTGCCTAGACGTTTCGCCAAAAGGATTTGTCCTATGGTATTGTTGACTTTATGGGCGCCAGTGTGACACAAATCTTCCCTTTTTAGATAAACTTTAGTGTTGTACTGTTCAGATAGGCGTTTTGCAAAATAAAGAGGCGTAGGGCGACCTACGTAATCTTTTAGTAAGGCATCAAATTCAGCTTGAAATTCAGGTTCAGCCGTGATTTTTAAATAATTTTGACGTAATTCTTCTACATTTGGATATAACATTTCAGGAATGTAGGCGCCTCCAAATTCTCCGTAATAGCCTTTTTCGTTAACGTTGTATGACATATTTTATTTTTTTATTTTTTTGGGTAAAGACGTTGCATTGCAACGTCTTTACATAATTGTATGTTTTTTAATCCGGGTTCTATCTCAAATTTACTGTTTACATCAATAGCGTAAATGGGTAAATTCGTTTTCAAAATTTCATTCACGGCGTCCATTTCATCAATTCCGATTCCGCCACTCAGGAAGAACGGTTTGTTTGAGGGATACTTTTCTAATACTTTCCAGTCGAATGTGGTTCCGTTTCCGCCAGGTAATTTCCCTTTGGTATCAAAGAGGAAATAATCACAAGCGGTTTCGAACGGTTTGAGCACCTCAAAATCAAAAGAATCATCAACAGAGAATACTTTTATAATTTTAATCTGAGCCTGTTTTCCATTCTCCTCTTTTAAAACTTGCTTCAAATCTAAACAAAATTCAACCGATTCCTGTCCGTGTAATTGAACGGCTTGCAAATCGTATTTTGCTATTTTTTCAAGAATATCTTCTTGTGTAGCGTTGACAAAAACTCCTACCTTCTTGATTGATTTTGGTAAATCCGGAATAACATCATCAAAATACCGCGCTGATTTCTCCCAGAATATAAAGCCCATATAATCGGGTAGGAGTAAACCTACTTCGAATATATTACTGGGATATTTCATGCCGCAGATTTTGAGTTTCATAATATGTTTTTATTGATCCCTGCTAAGATTTAAAACCCTAACATTGTTATTTTATAGTTGACTGATAAATTCGGCTGCCGCTTTACCGGCATTATTCGTTTTCATAAAGTTTTCTCCAATTAAAAATCCTTTATATCCGTAGGCCTTTAATTCATTAATCGCTTCAACGGATGAAATCCCGCTTTCGGAAACTTTTACAAAATCATTCGGAATTTGTGCTGCCAATTGCTTGCTGAAATCCAAACTCACCTCAAATGTTTTCAGGTTTCTGTTGTTCACGCCAATCATATCTAATGTGGGCATAATCGATTTTTCCAATTCTTTCTGATTGTGAACTTCCAATAAAACTTCCAATCCCAAGCTTTTAGCGAATTCAGATAATGATTTGATTTCGTCTCTTGTTAAAACCGCAGCAATTAGCAAAATTAAATCAGCTCCGTGGGCTTTGGCTTCCAAGATTTGGTATTCATCAACAATAAATTCTTTTCTCAATAATGGTATGTTTACTGTGGCTCTTGCCAAAAGTAAATCGTCTAACGAACCACCAAAATATTTTCCATCCGTCAATACTGAAATTCCACAAGCACCAGCATTTTCATAACCTTTAGTTACTTCTTCCACCGTAAAACTATAATTTATTTCGGCTTTCGAAGGCGAACGCCGTTTGTGTTCTGCGATAATTCCTGATGTGCTGTTCCTTAAATTGTTGCTCAAAGAAATAGTCTTTTTTTCGAAGAAAATCGAAGCTTCCAATTGCGAAACAGGAATGATTGATTTCTTGAGAATGACTTCTCTTTTTTTGTCAACTATAATTTTATCTAAAATGTTCATTTATTTTAATTTAAAGATCAAGAATTTAAAGATTGAAAAAAACAAACAACTTTAAATTTCCAACTATTTTTATTTACTTAACTCTTTCAATTTTTTCAAAGCTACAAGTCCTTTTCCGGATAATAAACTTTCTTTCGCTATTTGAAATCCTTCTAAAGGAGAACATTTAGTAACCGTTGCTATTGCCATTGCGGCGTTGGCACAAACCACATTATTTTGAGCTTCAGTTCCTTTTCCAGAAATGATATCAGTAAATATTTGAGCTGATTCTTCGATAGTAGTTCCACCTTCTATTTCGCTTTGAAGCAAAAGACGAACACCAAAATCTTCCGGATTTAGCATTCCTTCCATAGAACTGGTAATTGTTTTTGTAGGTCCTGTCAATGAAACTTCGTCGTAGCCGTCAAGCGAATGCAGGATGGTAAAATTCACATCGGTAGTTTGGTACAAATATGCATATATTCTGGCCATTTCTAAATTAAAAACACCGACTAATTGATTTTTTGGGAATGATGGATTTACCATTGGCCCTAACATGTTGAAGAATGTTTTTACAGCCAATTCTTTTCGAATGGGTCCCACATTTTTCATTGCGGGGTGAAATAACGGAGCGTGTAAAACACAAATTCCTGATTTATCAATGCATCTTTCCAGAAAATCAGTGTCATTACTGAATTTGATTCCTAGTTTCTCCATCACATTACTGGAACCTGAAATTGAGGAAACTCCATAATTTCCGTGTTTTGCTACTTTTATTCCTGCACCAGCAGCCACAAATGAAGATAAAGTTGAGATGTTGAAGGTATCTTTTCCATCACCGCCTGTTCCACATAAATCGATCGTATTGTAAGCGGATAAATCCACACGGATGCACAAGTCCAATAATGCTTCACGGAATCCGGAAAGCTCTTCGATACTTATACTACGCATCATATATACAGTAAGAAAAGAAGCAATTTGACTGGTGTTATAACTTCCGTTGGAGATGTTTACCAATACGTTTTTTGCTTCTTCTTGCGAAAGCATTTCGTGATTAATTAATCTGTTTAATATGTTTTTCATTTTTTAAATATGTCTTAAAGTTGAAAGTCCAAGGTCTTAAAGTCTTTCGCGAGTATGAAATTTGTCAATATGACTAATTTTTAACCCAATTCTCCAATATCTTTTTTCCATTGGGAGTCAACACACTTTCTGGATGAAATTGGACACCTCGTACATCGTACGTTTTGTGGCGCAACGACATTACTTGTCCGTTTTCGTCTAATGAAGTCGCTTCCAGAACATCAGGTAAATTGGTGTCCACCACCCAAGAATGATAGCGTCCTACTTCAAATTCGTGTCCTAATCCTTCGAATAAGAGTTCATCATCCACGACGGTTTTTACCATCGTAGCTACACCATGATATACTTTATCCAAATTTGAAAGCGTTCCTCCGTAAACTTCGCCTATCGCTTGTTGACCTAGGCATACGCCAAAAATACTTTTGGTTGGGCCATATTTTCTAATTACATCTTTCAATAATCCTGCTTCATCCGGGATTCCAGGTCCTGGAGAAAGCAATATTTTATCAAATTTAGCTATCTCATCAATATCAAATTCATCGTTTCTATAAACGGTTACTTCACAATTTAAATCTTCTAGATAATGCACTAAATTATAAGTGAAACTATCGTAATTGTCTATGACTAGTATTTTTTTCATTTTTATTATTGAAAAATTGAAAGTTTTAAAGATTGAAAAATTCTTGCGTTTCAGCAATCTTTAAATTCTTAAATTATTGAATTTTTAAATTATTTTATATTGTTTCCGCTAAATCCAAAGCTGCATTCAACGCTCTTAACTTATTATATACTTCCTGCATTTCGCTTTCTTCATCGGAGTTGGCTACGATTCCAGCTCCGGCTTGAGAGTGCAGCTGATGGTTTTTGCTTAGGAATGTTCGGATCATTATGGCGTGATTAAAATTACCTTCAAAATCCATGAAACCAATGGCTCCGCCATAAAAATTACGGTTTGTTTTTTCATATTCTTCAATTAGCTGCATGGCTCTGTGCTTAGGAGCGCCGCTCAATGTACCCGCAGGAAAAGTATCTGCTACCACTTGCATCGTTGTAGCATTTTCGTGCAAATGTCCTGTTACTTTTGAAACTAAGTGAATAACATGGGAGAAAAATTGTACTTCTCTATATTTTTCGACATTAACATTATGTCCATTTCGACTTAAATCATTTCTGGCTAAATCCACCAACATGACATGTTCACTATTTTCTTTCTTGTCTTCTGATAATTGTTTAGCAAGAATAGCGTCTTTTTCATCATCACCCGTTCGTTTAAAAGTCCCTGCGATGGGATGAATTTCTGCTTTACGGTCTTTTACAATAATTTGGGCTTCCGGAGAAGAACCAAATATTTTGAAATCACCATAGTCAAAAAAGAATAAATAGGGCGAAGGATTAATGCTTCGTAACGCTCTGTAAACATTAAATTCATCGCCTTTAAAGCCTTGGGTGAATCGTCTGGATAAAACTAATTGGAACACATCACCACGGAAACAATGCTTTTTGGCCAAAGCCACATTATGTTTGAATTCGTCGTCTGTCAAATTAGAAAAACCGGCTCCTTCTTTAGAGAATTTATAGGAAGCAAGATTTCGGGATTGTAATAATTGTTCGATTTCTGAAATGTTGTTTCTTCCGTCTAAACTATGACAGAAAATATACGCTTGATTTTTAAAATGATTGATAGCTATTATGTTTTGGTAAACGGCATAATACACATCAGGAATAGAAATACTATTGTCTTTTTTAGCGATCGTTACTTTTTCGAAATAACGAACAGCATCGTACGAAATGTAACCAAACAAACCATTATTGATGAATTTAAAATTATTCTTCTCCGATTTGAACTGATGCGAAAATTCTTGAATAACTGCTGGAATATCAATGGAAGAATCAATTTTAATTTTCTCACAACTACCATCAGGAAAAGTCTTATGAATGGTTTCATTTTCTATTTTTATAGAAGCAATCGGATTACAGCAGATGTATGAAAAACTATTGTCACTTCCGTGATAATCACTACTTTCCAGTAATAAACTATTTGGAAATTTATCACGAATTTTGAGATATACACTTACCGGTGTAATAGTATCGGCAAGGATTTGCTTATATTTTGTATTTAGTTTAAAAGGTTTCAATTTATATATATTTTAGTGTTGTGTGATAGTGATAAAATGAGCAAAAAAAAAGGCCTGTCGTGATGACAAGCCTTTTATATTTATAGTTTAATAATACTATAGGAAGCTTAGTTCACGACGATTGACGTAAATTGTTCCACCACCAAGTATTGTTTGTAATTGCTTTCATCTTTTTATTCTTGTTACAAATATATAAATGAATTTCGATTATTCAAAAATAAAAAACTAAAAATATATATTAAATTTCAAGTTTTTTTGTTAAATAAATTTGGGTAAAAAATAAACCCCAACAATTTCTTGTTGGGGTTCAATATTTTTCTTTGAAAAAATATTAAAATTTTAAAGCTACATTTAATTCAAAATCATCAGAGATTGCTTTGTCTCCAATAGCACTGAAGATACTTGCAGAATTATATTTGATATCGTATTTTGTTCTGTCCACTTTAAATGTAGTTGCAGCAGTATTTTTTGTTGTTGCAAGATCAAAAGTTATCGGTTTAGTTATTCCTTTTATTGTTAAATCACCAGTTACCGTATATACATTAGGAGCTTTTATAGTAGCCTTTTTGAAAACTAAGGTTGCAGTTGGAAATTTTTCAGTTCCAAAGAAATCTTCTGATTTCAAGTGACCGTTTAATTTTCCTAGGTACTCACCTGTAAGGTCTGTAGATGTTAATGAAGTCATATCAACATTAAAAGTACCACCAACTAATTTTTTTCCTTTGAAAACTAATTGACCATCTTTTAGGTTAACGGTTCCACTATGTTGTCCCGTTACTTTTTTCCCAACCCAGTTGATTGAACTTTTTGAAACATCTACTTTTTTAGTTTGCGCGGTTACTGATAAAGTAGATAAAACTACAACTAATGCTAATGCAATTGACTTTAAATTTTTCATGTGTTTAATTTGATTTTTGATTAATATTTAATTTGAATTAGTAATTATAAGGTGATAAATAATTCTTCGGTTGACTTTCTTACTTTTTTGTAATGTTGTGTAGCATCTTCTATATGTCTGTAACCTAAAGTTGCCATTAGACAAGCATTAAGACCTAATTTGTCTAGTCCTAAGATTTCATTTACTTGAGCAGGAAGAAACCCTTCCATTGGTGTAACGTCAATTCTTAATTCAGCTGCTGCATTTAATAAATTTCCCAAAGCTAAGTACGTTTGTTTAGCTGTCCAAATATTTTTTGCTTCCGAAGTTAATTTTGAAATGTTTGATTTCATAATATCGCCGTAGCCAGATAAATCTTCTAATGGAGTGCTTCTTGTTGCGCTTATGTTTTTCAAAAAACTATCAATTGCATCATCTCCAATGTTTGTTTCATTGGCAAAAATGATTAAATGAGAAGCTTCAACGATTTGCGATTGACCCCAAGCTGCTGGTTGTAATTGTGCTCTTAATTCAGGATTTTCAACGATAATAACTTTGTAAGGTTGCAAACCATATGAGGAAGAACTTAAACGAATGGCTTCTTTTAAAATATTTAAATCTTCCGTTGCTATTTTTTTTGTTGTATCAAATTTTTTGGTGGCGTAACGCCAGTTTTGGTGTTCTAAAAATGTACTCATAATGATTGTTATTTATTTCTGTATTTTTCTAATAAACTATTTAATTGTTCAGATTCTTGTAAACTTAAATTGTTAGAAAAAAATTCTTCGTGTTCAATTACTTTAGGATCTAATTCGTTAAGAACATTTAAGCCTTTTTGTGTAATTAAAACTTCAATTTTTCTTCTGTTTTCAGGGCAAACATTTCTGGTAACAAGATTTTTTAGTAATAATTTATCTACCAATCGAGTAGTATTACTCGTTCTTGCCAACATGCGTTCTTGAATTACAAACATATTTGCAGGACTGCCTTTCTGACCCCTCAATATTCGTAAAACATTATATTGTTCGCCAGATATATCATACGATTTCAGTATATCATTAAAATTATCATTAATTACATTTTGTGTATACAAAACATTCAAAATAATTTTTTTTGAAATGTCTAATGCAATCGTACTTTTTATTTCATCTTCAATTTTCATGCCTTTACGTATGTCATTTGTAGATACAAATGTAACATGTTTTTTATTTGTATATACAAATGTTATATGTTTTAACAAAAAAATAACTTTGTAAAACTGTAAAGCATTTAAATTTTCAGGCTTAAAATTCGTAAATCAGCTCCTTGACTGTTAGTTACAAATATAAAATTAGATTTATTTTTGAGATTCCAGTATTGAAGTTACAGAGTACGAATCTTTTCATGTAACAATAGTCATAAAAGAACCATAAATATTTTGGAAGTAAAAACAGGGATTTTAAATTCAAGAAAAAAGTACATCGAAATAACTAAATTCTTTCAGAATGCAAAGACGAAAATGCGGTTAAATAAAGCGGGTAAACCGTTTACTTTCTATTAACTAATGAATTGATTTCGCAATAAAATGCAACATCTTTTTAAAAAACAGTAATTAGATATTGGTTAAAAATGCAAAATAATTAAAGAGGTTTAAATCTATTTTAATAATATTGCTGAGGTAGTCAATGTGATGAAATTGACACAGTTTTTTAGTTCATTTCTTATCTAAAAATATTTGTTACTAAAGAAATTTCTATTGTGAAGTGCGGTACTATTTTGGCATTAAATTTTCCTTTAAAAAAGGATTGTAAAATCTAAATAAAAAACATAAGTTATTGTAAATAAAACTATTATAATTTTAAATTTCAATAATGTTATAAATTTAAAATAGAATTATATAATTTTTTTTTATCTTTAATATGTAAATTTATTAAAAGTTAGAAAGTGTAAAAACCAATAAACTATTAAAATGAAAAACACCAAAAAAAACGTAGATGATTCTGAAAATCAGAAACAGCAGGATTTGAAATTAAATAAATCCGATGGTACTAATCAGTTTATGACAACCGACCAAGGTTTAAAAATTAATGATGATACTAATTCTCTTAAAGCAGGCGAACGCGGGCCTTCGTTATTGGAAGATTTTATCTTAAGAGAAAAAATAACCCATTTTGATCATGAAAGAATTCCGGAAAGAATTGTGCATGCAAGAGGTTCAGCTGCGCATGGTTATTTTCAGGTTTATGAGTCTATGGAGAAATATACTAAAGCAGAATTCCTTCAGGATCCTAGTCTTAAAACGCCCGTTTTCGCCCGTTTTTCCACTGTTGCAGGATCACGAGGTTCTACGGATTTAGCACGTGATATCAGAGGATTTGCAGTTAAATTTTATACAGAGCAAGGCAATTATGATTTAGTTGGAAATAATGTGCCGGTGTTTTTTATTCAGGATGCCATAAAATTCCCGGATTTAATTCATGCTGTAAAACCGGAACCGAATAACGAAATGCCACAAGCAGCTTCAGCACATGACACTTTTTGGGATTTTATTTCCCTAATGCCAGAAACCATGCATACTATTATGTGGGTAATGTCAGACCGGGCGATTCCGAGAAGTTTGCGCATGATGGAAGGTTTTGGTGTGCATACTTTTCGTTTTATAAATGCCAAAAATGAATCCCATTTTGTGAAATTCCATTGGAAACCAAAATTAGGAACCCATGCCGTAGTTTGGGATGAAGCCCAAAAAATATCTGGAAAAAATTCCGATTTTCATCGTCAGGATTTATGGGAAGCCATTGAAAATGGAAATTATCCGGAATGGGAATTAGGCGTTCAGATTATTCCCGAAGCCGATGAACACAAATTTGAATTTGATTTATTAGACCCAACTAAGATAGTTCCTGAAGAGTTAGTTCCTGTAACCATAATTGGAAAAATGATCCTCAATCGTAATCCAGACAACTTCTTTGCAGAAACGGAGCAAGTTGCTTTTCACCCGGGTCATATTGTGCCAGGAATCGATTTCACAAACGATCCTTTATTACAAGGCCGTTTATTTTCTTATACCGATACCCAATTATCACGTTTAGGAAGCCCTAATTTTCATGAAATTCCTATCAATAGAACTATTGCACCTATGTTCAATAATCAGCGTGATGGTCACATGCGTCAGGAAATTAATGTAGGTCGGGTTAGCTATCACCCCAATTCTCTTGGTGGAGGTTGTCCTTTTCAGGCAAAAATTGATGAAGGTGGTTTTACCAGTTTCAATGAAAGGATTGATGCTCACAAAGTACGGGACCGCAGCGAGAGTTTTTCGGATCATTTTAGCCAGGCAACCTTGTTCTTTAACAGTCAAACGCAAGTTGAAAAAAATCATATCATAAAAGCATTGCGTTTTGAACTGGGCAAATTAGAAACCATTGCCATAAAAACCCGAATGTTAGGTTTATTATCGCAAATTGATAAAACATTAGCTGATAAAGTAGCCCAAGGCTTAGGACTTAAAGTTCCGAGCAGCCCAGAAAAACCAATAAATCGTGGTGTTGGAGCGAATGCTGACAAACAAAAATATGAACCAAAAAAAGTTACCCAAAGTGTGAAATCATCGGATGCGTTGAGTATGATTAAAAACAAAACATTGTCTAAAACAATTGCGACAAGACAAGTGGCGTTTTTATGCTCAGAAGGAGTTCATCAAGCATCAATTAATGCCATGAAAACCGCATTAGAAAAAGCGGGCGCCACTGCAAAAATTATAGCACCGCATTTAGGGACTATAAAAACTAGCGAAGGGAATGAACTTGCGGTTGATCAGAGTTTCTTAATTGCCGCTTCTGTTTTATTTGATGCTGTATATATTCCCGGCGGAAAAAATGCTGGTTTTTTAAATTCCTATGCTGAAGCTATCGAATTTATCAATGAAGCTTACAAGCATTGCAAAGTCATAGGTGCTGATGAATTTGAAATATTGGGTAAAACCAATATCGATGATAAAGTAGATAAAAATGAAGAAGAAGGAATTATTATTAATTCAAAAACTAACAATAAAAATTTTACAAAAGAATTTATAGATGCTATGGGAAATCACCGTTTCTGGAACCGTGAAGCAGAACTATAAATACAGTTTGCTATGGTTCCGATTTAAAAGAAATTATTTATATACAGAAAAACCGAAACTTACATTTCGGTTTTTCTATATTTTAAATTTAAAGTATATTATTAATCTATTACCCCCAACTTATTGAGTATTTGTTCCATCAAACACCATTTGGTAACAGAAGACTGTAATAAATTGGCTCCTACAAAAGCGGTAAACCATAACCAATTTTGGTTGACATAGATTGCCAAAAGTAAACTGATTAATATAAAACTGCCGGCTACGGCTCTTACAATTCTGTTTTTCATAATTCTTTATTTTAATTTGATTTTTCGATATTTAGAACGGCAACATGTATTTTGGATGACGTTTTTAGCTTTTCATTGAATTCAGTAAACAAATCAAATAGTGCATTTATATTCTCTTTTTTTACGAAAGCATAAAATAATATCGATTCAGTTTCATTTAATTCTGTTGAAAACCAATTGCTTTCAATGGCTTCTTCAGAAATATCATTAAAGCCTTTAACTTCTTTGTAGGTGAAGGTTTTCACATGGGCTTGTTTTAGCATTTGTTTGATGTCTTTTTCAAATGATATGACTGCGGTAATAATCAGTAGTTTCATGTTTGTTTTTTGTTTAAAATTTTAAAATTTAAGGTTCCGATTTTACAACTTTAAACCTTAAACGTTGCACCATTTTTTATTTTTCCCATTTCTTTCTCTCCGTTATATAATAAATCAATGGTACCACAATCAATGTTAGAATAGTGGAAACTATTGCTCCAAACACCAAGGAAATAGCCAGTCCCTGAAACAAAGGATCAAATAATATGATGGAAGCTCCAATAACCACCGCACCAGTTGTCAATAGAATAGGAGAGGTTCTCACAGCTCCAGCCTCGATTATCGCTTGTTTTAATGGGACACCATCATTCAGTCGGATTTCTATAAAGTCAATCAGTAAAACCGAGTTTCTTACCATAACACCAGCTAATGCAATCATTCCAATGAAAGAAGTAGCTGTAAAATAAGCACCTAACAACCAGTGACCAAACACAATCCCGATTAAGGATAGCGGAATAGCGAGCATCATCACAATTGGTGTTTTAAAGTTTTGGAACCAGCCCACAATCAACATATAAATGATTACGATCGCCACCATAAAGGCAACCCCTAAATCACGGAATACTTCCAAAGTAATTTGCCATTCCCCATCCCATTTTACAGTAAAATCACTTTCATCTGTGGGTTGCTCCAGATACAATTCATTGACTTTGTATCCTTTTGGAACTTTCATTTTAGTCAATTTTTCACTCATTCCTAAAATCGCATAAACCGGACTTTCTAATGCTCCAGCCATATCAGCCGTTACATAAACCACACGTTTCTGGTCTTTTCTGTAAATGGTTTTTTGTAATGTATCCGTTTTTACTTTTACCAAATCACTTACGGGAATCATATTTCCCTGGCTTCCTTTAATTTTTAGGTTTTGAATGTCCTGTAAGCTCGTTTTGTCTTTATCGTCAAGCGAAAGAACAATTCCCACATTATCATTCGAATTTTCATCATACAAATTAGAAATTGGATATTCTTTGAGTAAATACGTCAAATTTCCAACCACTTGCTGCGGAGCAATTCCATTCAGCATCGCTTTTTCTTTATCCACTTCTAGTTTATACTCCGTTTGATTGTCTTCAACCATCCAGTCAATATCCACAACATCCGAAGTAGTTTCCAATGTAGTTTTTACCTGTTGGGCTACTTTTATCTGATCTTTATAATTTGGACCATAAATCTCAGCAACCAAGGTTGACAATACAGGCGGTCCTGGTGGTACTTCAATTAATTTCACGTTTGCACCATATTTCTTAGCAATTTTCTGAATGGCAGGACGCATCGCTTTCGCAATTGCATGACTTTGTATATCACGGTTTTCTTTGTGCAATAAATTCACCTGAATGTCCGCCATGTTGCTTCCGCCACGCAAATCATAATGACGTACCAATCCGTTGAATGTAATAGGAGCAGAGGTTCCAATATAATTCTGATAATTGACTACTTCTGCTCTGGTCGATAAATATTGAGCAATTTCTTTGGTAACCACTGCAGTTCGCTCCAATGTTGTTCCTTCGGGCATGTCAATCACGACTTGAAATTCATTTTTGTTATCAAAGGGCAACATTTTTACCACTACTGATTTCGTGAAAAACATCAAAACAGAACCAAACAATAACACAACAGTAACGGCAAGTAGCATTCTTCTTTTTGTACTGCTTTCTAAGAATGGTCGTTCCAGTTTGTTGTACAATTTATAAATACGACTGGTTTCTAATCCTTCAGATTCTTTGTGTTTTTGATCGTCTTTTTCCTGAAGCAAATGATATCCCAAATAAGGCGTTACAGTCAAAGCCACAAACAAAGATAAAATCATTGCAATCGAGGCACCAATTGGCATCGGGCTCATATATGGTCCCATCATTCCAGATACGAAAGCCATTGGCAAAATAGCCGCAATAACGGTAAATGTTGCTAAAATCGTTGGATTTCCCACCTCATTTATCGCATAAATAGCCGCTTGTTTAAAGGGCAGTCGCTTCATCTTGAAGTGTCGGTGCATGTTTTCGGCAATAATAATACTGTCATCGACCACAATTCCCACCACAAAAACCAAAGCGAAAAGTGTGATCCTATTCAACGTGTAGTCCAATAAATAATAAGCAAACAGGGTAAGTGCAAATGTCAATGGAACCGAGAAAAATACAACCAATCCACCGCGCCATCCCATGGCTAACATCACCAAAATAGTCACCGCTACTATCGCCACTCCCAAATGCAACAACAATTCGCCTACTTTATCCGAGGCTGTTTCCCCATAATTACGGGTGATTTCAACATGAACATCAGTCGGGATTAAATTTTTCTTTAGCTGTTCTACTTTCGCAATTATTTTCTCCGAAATTTTCATTGCATCTGCCCCCTTAACTTTACCAACTGATATAGTGACGGCAGGATATTCTGATTTTGCCGTTTTGAATTTTTCATTGGCTTTGCCATAGCCAAAAGACACATAACTTCTGGGCGTAGCCGGTCCGTCTTGAACTTTCGCCACTTGTTTCAGATATACTGGCATGTTTTTATTTACACCAACCACTAAATTTTCTACATCTTCGGCATTCGATAAAAACTGACCTGTAGTAATCAAATATTCCTGATCATTTTGTACAAAACTCCCGGATTGTGAACTTCCGTTATTGGCTTGTATCATTTGCATAATTCCCAAAGCATCCACGCCATTTTCGGCCATTTTATCCTTGTCGAGAATTATTTTCAGTTCGCGATTGCTGCCACCAATTTCTTTGGTAATCGCCACATCTTTTATTTTTTCAATCTCCGATGTTACTTCTTCGGTAATTTGGCGCAGCTGAAAATTATCTTCTTTAGCACTCCAAAGCGTAATTCCCAACATAGGAACATCATCAATAGAACGTGTTTTCACCATCGGTTTATACACTCCTTTCGGAAACATATCTTCGTGTTTCGCTAATTCGTCGTACAATTTAACATACGAACGCTCCACATCCTGACCTACATAAAACTGCACAATCAGCATCGCCTGACCGTTCATCGCCATCGTATGCACGTGTTCCACTCCTTTAATATTCGAAATAATTTTCTCCAATGGTTTGGCCACACGACTTTCCACTTCCGTAGGACTCGCTCCCGGATAACCCACCATTACATCGGCCATCGGAACATTAATCTGCGGTTCTTCCTCCCTCGGAATTAGAAACGAACTATAAACTCCAATAATCATCAAACCCACCATCAGTAAAATGGTCAGTTTTGAGTTAATAAAAAATTGGGCTATTTTACCTGAAATACCTTCTTGCATTTTCTTTTATTTATTTGGGCGTGACCCTCCCAAAAAGGTCGGGTCGGGCTTTCGGCTGTATCTTTTGTTCCGCTGCGCTTTACAAAAGGATGCCGCCTCAATCCCTCACGCGGAATTAACAATGACATTTATTTTATAGATTTTTAGCTTTTCAGTTTAAACCTTAAACTTTATTACTGAACACGAACCAAAGCTCCGTTATACAACTTTCCATCTGCTGAAACAATGTATTGCTCATTAGCCGATAAACCAGATAAAACTTCTACTTGATTGCCAAACGTTTTCCCAGTTCGTAACCATCTTAAAATGGCAATGTTTCCAGTTGCAATCGTGTAGATTCCGCTTAGTTGTCCTTGTTTTACCAAAGCATTTTCGGGAACTAAAATTCTATTGGTTTCAACTGTTTGAGTTTTGTTTGCAACAGGAAATTGCACATTTACAAACATTCCTGATAACACCGATGCATCTGTTTTATCTAAATTTACCTTTACCAAATATTGTCCTCCAGTATTCGCAGCCGAAATACTCACTTCGCTAACTTTTCCGGTCAGTGTGACATTAGATGATTTTACCAAAACATTTACAGTCATTCCTTTTTTTATACTTACAATATCATTTTCAGAAACCATGGCCGTTACTTGTAATTTTGAAGCGCCTTCCAAACTTACTAGTGGCATTCCTGGATTCGCCATATCACCTTCTTTTACGAAAGTATTGGTCACCGTTCCCGAGAACGGAGCCGTAATATTCGAATACGAAAACTGAGCTAAAATCTCGTTTCGCATTTGTCTGGCTCCTTCCAATCCTGCTTTCGCCATTTCGTAACGTGCTGTAATATCGTCGAGTTCTTTTTGAGAGGCACTTTGTTGTTTGAATAAATTTACAAAACGATCGTAGTCTTTTTTAGCGTTGCTGTAACCAGCAGTCGCTTGATGAATACTGGCATCGACCTGTGCTTTTTTGGCTTGCAAATCAGTATTGTTGATGCTGACTAATAATTGTCCGACACCTACTTTTTGTCCTACATGTACATGAATTTTGGTGACATAACCCATCATTCTAGTGCTGAGATTAGCACTGTTTTCGGCTTCAATTTTTCCGCTTGCCGTTACAAATGGACTATTGTCATTGGACGAAATCCCGCTTACTTTCACGGCAATGGCAAGTTCTTTGGCAGGAGCTTCTTTCTTTTCTCCGTTACAGGAAGTTAAAAGGGTCAGGGCTACAGTCAGTATTGGGATAAATATTTTTTTCATGTGTTTATTTAGTTAAAAATTGTAAATATTCTTGAGTAAAATTATATTCGAAAACAGCTTGCAGGAATTCTAGTTCTTTCTGAGACATTTGGGTTTCTGCTTGCAATAAATCAGTCGTTTTTTCCAGTCCTTGCGTAAAACGATTGCTTCGGATTCTGTAAGCTTCTTGTGATTGTTCTAATGCTAATTTGGAAAGATTTACTTTATTTTCAGCATCTTTTAATTGTCGGTTGGTTTTGCTTAATTCCAATTGGCTTTTGGATTTATACTGTTGGTTTTCCATTTCTGATTTTTGGAAATCCGCTTTCGCTTTTTCCATTTTCCCAATTGATTTATAACCGTCAAAAACATTCAATGACAATTGTGCTCCGATCAAATATCCTTTGGCATTGGTTCCAAAAAGTTTATCATCATACACTTCATAACTTCCAAAAGCATTTAACTTTGGTAAAAAATTCATTTTGCTTGATTGTACCATTTTTGCGTAGGCTTCAGATGATTTATCTATTGCCTGAATGTCTTTTCTATTACTGGAAAGTGTCGTGTTGAACGTTTCAATAACAATTGCATTTTCCAATTCTTCAATCGGTTTATAAACTTTATTTGCTGTATCTTCATTTAAAAGAAACCCCAAATAATCCGAAGCGTTTTGCACATTACTTTTGGCGTATTGCAAGTGATTTTTAATTTCATTTACACGAACCTGAACCGAAAGCAAATCTGTTTTTTGAAGAATTCCCTGTTTAAAATAGTTCTCTATCAATTTCAAATTGGCTGTAGCAGTCGTATTGGCTTTTTCCAGAACTTTTTCCGCTTTATAACCCAATTGCAATTCCATGAAAGCTTTACTGACTTCCAGTTCCAAATATTCTTTGGTTCGCTCCGTTTGCAATTGAAAGGCCTGCATTTTTGCTTTTGCAGCTTGTCTTCCGTAATATCCATCTACATTAATTAAGGGTTGTAAAATTTCAATTTTAGTAGCGAAATTTTTCGTTCTTGTTGGATTATTCAATAAGTCTGGATTAAAATCCGATTGCGTTAAAATTTCCTGATTCAATTTGGAACCAAAAGCCATCAAAGGATTTGTTGTTGAAATAGCTGTATGCGATGCCGAAATACTTGGTAGGAATAACGAATTAGATTGTCTGTAATCCGCTTGTGCCGATTTGAAGTCCTGATTGGCTATTTTGATTAGGAGGTTTTTATTGGAAGCCTTTTTCCAAATATCCTTTTTAGAAATAGTCAACGTGTCTTGACTAAATCCTAAAGTAGAAATCAAAAATGCTCCTAAAATCAGTATTAAATTTATTTTTTTCATAATTTTTATTTAATTAATACAGCAAAGATATTAGGTGATAAATCCTAACACAGTAACAAAAGTCACAGTTGAATAATATTGAGAATTTAATTTTTTTGTATAATAAAGAACCTCATTCAATTTGTAATTTTATTTTGCTATATTTAGCGGTTACAACAAATTTATTGACAATTTATGAGTAGGAATAAGGCTAAACCAACGTATAATGAATTACTCAAAAAAACGCAAGAACAAGAATTAGAATTAATTCGATTAGCCAAAAAAGGACATTCCTTTACTAATTTTGAATTCTATATTGAAGAATCTCATGATCTAATTTGTGTCGTAGGGACAGATAGTTTCTATAAGATGGTAAATCCCGCATTTATAAAAATATTTGGCTTTACCAAAAAAGAATTGCTCAACAATTCACTACTTAGTTTTATTCATCCGGATGATTTGGAAAAATCAAAAAAGGAAATGGAAAAACTATCACATGGGATAACTTCAATAAGTTTTGAGAATAGAATAGTTAAAAAAAATGGTGAAAATGTTATAATCGATTGGGCAGCAGGTGTTGATGTCACCGGAAATTTTATTTATGCCATAGGACGGGATATTACGGAAATTAGAATCAGTCAGCAGAATCTCCTTGTAAATCAGAAATTTTTAAACGAGGCACAAAAAATTGCTAAAATTGGAAGCTGGGAGTTCAATTTTTTTACTAAAAAAATGATTTGGTCCGAGGAATTGTATACCATTTATGAAGTTGAAACCAAACCAAACCAAAATTTATTTCAGATTTATTTAAATCGTTTTAGTAAAGAAGATGTTGCGCTATTTCTCCGCAAAATAGATCAATCTGTAATTGATAAAAAGCCTTTTGAGGTAGAACAGCAAGTTGTATTATTTAATGGTAGAACTAAATGGGTTCATGCGATTCTAGTGCCATTGATCAATGAATCAGGAACTGTCTATGCAATTAGAGGCAGTACACAAGATATTACACAAAAAATTATAAATAGTAAAAATTTAAATGCAAAAGTCCAAGCTGAAAATGCATATAAGTCAGCAATTATAAAAGAAGAAAGTAATGCTAAATTTAGAAATTATATAGAAAATGCTCCTGATGGCGTTTTTGTGTTGGATGAAAAGGGAAATTATTTAGAAGTTAACCATGCCGCAACTATATTAACTGGTTATTTAAAAGAGGAACTCTTAACAATGAAATTTGGAGATTTATCAACTTTAGAATCTCTTGCAGATTATTTTAAGGAATTCGGAAATCTTTCAGAGAATGGAGTTGTAAAAAAAGAAATAAAAGCGATTCATAAAAATGGAGAAATTAGATGCTGGTCCGTTGAGGCTGTTAAACTTTCCGAGAATACGTTCCTCGGTTTCGTTAAAGATATTACCGCAAGTAAAAAAGTAATTAAAACCTTAAGAGAAGAAAGAGATAAATTTACTAAAATTGTTGCGACTTCTCCAGGTTTAATTTATTCCATGCGGCATAATAATGACGGGTCGTTGAGTTATTCTTTTGCGAGTGATGCGATTGAAGAAATTTTTGGTTTTTGTTACGATGAGATTAAAAATGATTCAAATATCATTTTCTCATTGATTCATCCAGAAGATATAAAGTTTGTGATGGAAAGTATTAAATTAACTAAATCGAAGTTAGTTCCTTTCAAATGTCAATACCGATA
This sequence comes from Flavobacterium fructosi, assembly GCF_042787335.1. NCBI lineage: Bacteria > Pseudomonadati > Bacteroidota > Flavobacteriia > Flavobacteriales > Flavobacteriaceae > Flavobacterium > Flavobacterium fructosi. Next base: position 299,550 of record NZ_JBHZQA010000003.1, read on the forward strand.
TAGGCATCCAACGAAAGGATTGATATGGCACGATGTTAATGCTTTACCGATGGTTGAATCCGAAGGAACAGTAATTTGTCACGGTGTTATAACTGATATAACAGAACGGAAAGATGAAGAACAAAAACTCATTAGAGCAAATCGGCTTTATTTATTTATTAGCCAGATAAACCAAATGATTGTTCGTACTACAGATCAGCAAGACCTTTATAAAGAAGCATGTGATATTGCTGTTGAATTTGGAAAATTTAAAATGGTTTGGATTAGTACAATTAATCCTATTACCAAAGAAGTAATTCCGGTTATGATAGCGGGAGATGATTCCGAATACTTTTCAATGATAAAAACAATTTCAATTGATGTAGATATTGAAGAAAGCAGAGGTCCGGTAGGAACCGCAATTAGAGAGAACAAATACGTTGTTTGTAACGATATTGAAAATGATCCCATGATGCTTCCGTGGAAAGAAGAAGCATTAAAAAGAGATTATTTATCTTTAATGGTATTGCCAATAAGGCAATTTGGAAGAGTTTTAGGAACGTTTGCTTTTTATTCTAATGAAAAAAATTATTTTGATCAAGAGGAAATAGCTTTGCTGGAAGAAGCTATTGGAGACGTTGCTTTTGCTTTAGATATTTTTGAAAAAGAGTCGTTACGAAAAAAAGCGGAGATAGCCGTTATTGAAAGTGAACAGCGCTACCATACGCTTGCGGAGCACTCGCCCGTTGGGATTTTTCATACGGATGTAAAAGGCCATACAACTTATGTTAATCCTATGTGGAGTAAAATTTCGGGTTTGTCGAAAGAGGAGGGTTTAGGTAACGGATGGCTCAAAGCGTTACATGAAGAGGATAAAAAAACATTATTAAAAGATTGGGAACGGGCCGCCAGCAAGCAAGAAAGCTCATTTTCAGAATATCGATTTGTTCATGCTGACGGATCAATTGCTTGGGTTATTGGACAAGCTATTCCTGAAAAAAATTCTAAAAATGAGACAATTGGTTATATTGGTACAGTTACAGATATAACAGAACGTAAAATTACGGAAAGCCTTATTTTAAAAGAAAAACAGCTTTCAGAAACCATAATTAATAATTTGCCAGGTATTTTTTATCTCTATGATCAATCTGGGAAATTTGTAAAATGGAATAAACACTTTGAAGAAGTTACAGGGTATAATTATGACGAAATTACTCAAATGCATCCGTTAGATTTTTTTGATGGTGATGAAAAAATAAAAGTTGAAACAAGGATAAAAACTGTGTTTGAAACAAAATTACCTAATATTGAAGTTCAATTTTCTACAAAAAATAAAAATAAAATTCCGTATTATATTAATTCTTTAACGATAGAATACGAAGGAAAGAAATGCCTGTTAGGAATGGGTATTGATCTTACAGAAAGAAAAATAACAGAAGAAAAAATAAAAATTGCTAATGAGCGATTTGAGCGAATCTCCATGGCGACAAATGACGCTATATCTGAAGTTGATTTAATAACGGGATTCAGTTGGAACAACAAAAGGTTTGTTGAACTTTTCAATTTCGGTAATAACATTCAAGAGAATAAAATTGATTCAAGGTCGATATGGAGATCCAGAGTACATCCGGATGATAAAGACAGAGTGATCAAAAAATTAGAGCAGACGTATGCGAGTTCAGCCACTTCATGGTCGGATGAATTTCGTTTTCTAAAAGCAGATGGAACGTATGGAGATTTTTATGATCGTGCTGTTATTATTAGAGATGAGTCAGGAAAACCAATTCGCTATATAGGATCGATGTTAGATACTACCGAGCGTAAAAGAGCAGAGGAAAAAATTAAAGTAGCTAACGATCGATTCGAAATGATTTCTCTTGCTACAAACGATGCTATATTTGAATTGGATTTCGAAGCAGATAAAAGTTGGCATAATTCAGTGTTTAATCAACTTCTTAACTCTTATGATGACGATTTGTCAATGGCTGAAAACAGACTAATATGGCAATCTAAACTTCACCCAGAAGACAGAGAAAGGGTTGTGAAAAATATTGAGAGTGCTTATTTAGGAAATTCGACTGCTTGGACAGACGAATTTCGTTTTCAGAAAGCGGACGGCAGTTATGGTTTCTTTTATGAACGTGCAGCAATTATACGAGATGATTCGGGAAAACCCATACGTTTTATTGGTTCAATGTTAGATGTAACCGATCTTAAAAAAGCGGAAGAGGATTTACTGAAAATGAATGAAAAATTGGCAAGTATATTTGCAGCACTTCCAGATTTGTTGTTTGAAATAGGTTTAGATGGTTACATTTATAATTACCATTCCCACCATATTAATTTATCGGAAATGCCACCAAGTGAATTTCTGGGCAAAACAGTTATTGAAGTATTACCTTTGGATGCCTCAAATTTAATTATTTCAGCATTACATGAAGCTTCGGTGAAGGGTTTTTCTAATGGAAGGCAATATACCCTAGAATTGTCGGATGGAATGCATTGGTTTGAACTTTCTATTGCTGCTATGAAAGAAAGTGAAGATCATGAGATTCATTTCATATGTCTTTCCAGAGATATTACGGAATCCAAAAAAGTAGATTTTGCATTGTTTAAAAGTGAAGAGCGGTATCGAGGTTTATTGAACAACCTCGAGGCAGGCATTGTAGTTCACGCACCCGATACATCAATAATTGTCAGTAATAGTATGGCATCTGAATTGCTTGGATTGAATGATGATCAAATGAAAGGAAAAAAAGCCCTTGATCCTGCCTGGTCATTTTTGAATGAAGATTTTACGGTGCTGTCGGTTGAAAAATACCCCGTAAACCAAATTATATCTAAAAAACAAGCTTTTAAAAACGTAACTGTTGGAGTAAACAGGCCTGCAAAACAGGATGTAATTTGGTTATTATGTAATGGTTTTCCCGTTTTGGACAAAAAGGGAAATATTACTGAAATTGTAATTAGTTTTATGAATATTACAGCACGTAAATTATTAGAAATTGAATTAGTGAAATCCAAAGAGCAAGCGGAAGCAGCTAATAGAGCGAAGACAGATTTTCTGGCCAATATGAGTCACGAAATAAGGACTCCGTTAAATGGAATTATTGGATTTACCCATTTATTGATGAAATCTGATCTTAAAAAGAATCAAGCAGAATATATGTCGACAATTAATGAATCGGCGACTTTGCTGATGCATATTGTAAACGATGTTTTAGATTTTTCTAAAATTGAATCGGGAAAATTGGAATTGAACGTAGAAGAAATAAATTTATTTAAATTGACTCGTCAAGTTGTTAATTTATTTAGTTATCAGGCCGATTTAAAAAGGATAGATTTAGTATTAGACATCGACAGTAATGTGCCTCAGTATATAATGGCTGATTCTGTCCGTTTGAAACAGATATTAGTGAACCTATTAAGTAATGCGTTAAAATTCACCACTTTTGGAGAAATTCGATTGGACATTATTGAGGTTCCAAATTCAAATATTAAATCTTCCGTTTTAAAATTTTCTGTGAAAGATACCGGTATTGGTATTAAAGTGAATAACAACCAAAAAATATTTAATTCGTTTGTACAAGAAGACAATTCAACAAACCGAAAATTTGGTGGGACAGGATTAGGTTTGGCTATCTCAAACCAGTTATTGGCGTTAATGGATAGTAAACTGCAATTGATCAGTAAATATGGTGATGGTAGTGACTTTTTCTTTGAAATTAAATTTAAGAAATCAAAACATATGAAAAAGAGCGAACGCACTACCAATGCAATAGAAAAGCCTATTGTGATTACTGCGGCGTTAACTGGTAAAAAAGTTTTGATTGTTGAGGACAATAAAATTAATATGCTTTTAGCAAAAACGCTGGTGAAGAAATTAATTTCAAATTGCATCATTTTTGAAGCTAAAGATGGCAATGAAGCAGTTGAACAGTATATAAAGAAGCAGCCCGATGTTATTTTAATGGACATTCAAATGCCTAATAAAAATGGCTATGAGGCAACGGACGAAATCAGGAAATTAAAAGATTCTGAGAACATCCCGATAATTGCAATTACAGCCGGTATAATGATTGGTGATAAAGAAAAATGTCTTGAAGCCGGAATGAATGATTATCTGCTAAAACCAATTATTCAAGTTGATTTAGAAAAAATGTTGCATAAATGGCTGCATAAATGATTTTTTTTAAGTTTAAATTTTTAAAATAAAAGCATGTTTTTTTTATGTTTATTCGATTTGAATAAGAATAGAAGAAAAACTCATTTTTTAATAACAATAGGAACCTAAAAGGGATTATTACTTCCATTAATTAAAGTCTTATTTTTAGTGTAGATTATTAATTGTTTAAAAGACAATCAGTTAATTTGTTTTCATTTGAAAATTGTTAAATAAAAACAGTTTGTAAAATAAAAAAAATGACTACTTTAGGTATGAATTTAAAATGCAAAAAGGGGAAGTTTTGAATTTTATTATTGATTCCTATATATTGTTGGTAAAAATACAAGCAATTAAATCGATTTGGTTTTTTTGTCGAAGCAAACTAATTTTTTTAAATTGCAGAATTGATTGATTTTTTTATAAAATTAATTTATGAAATTTCATCTTTGATTTTGTAACTATAATTAGACCTGCTTGAAAATTCTAAAAACTCCCCATTAATTTTTTTCTTAGATTTCTTTAATATTTTATTGCTAAATATTTTAATTTACGACAAAAAATCTTTAGAAAATTAATAATCCTTGTAAGCGAAAGGTCTTCTTGTCTCTTGACTTGAAATAAAGAAATAAACTCCTAGTAAAAAGGTCGTTCAACTAAAGTTTGTAATGAAATAAAAGGAAATTATAAAAGCGTAGACGGTAGAGATATAAAATTAGAATGAGATAATGAAAATTAAGGAAAACAATCAAATTTTATTACAAAAAGATAAAATTTTAAAGATAGAGCAGAAACGTCAGGAGCAAAATCAACTCAATGACTTTCCTGTTGGGGGTATTGGAGCATCAGCTGGTGGGCTGGAACTAATAGAGAATTTTTTGAAAAACATTCCGGAAAATAGCAGTCTGGCATTTGTCGTTATTCAACATCTTGACCCTAATTATATTGGAGTTTTACCAGAAATTTTGCAAAGAGCAACGCCCATGGAGGACATACAAGCTACTGACCAACTTAAAATGAACCCAAATTATGTGTATGTGATTCCGCCCAATAAAAGCATTGGTGTAATTCTTTCCGGAATGGGCTCTAATGGAAGTTTAGGAATTAAAACCATAAAAGAAAATAATAGTTTAGTATTAGTTCAGGAATCAGTAACGTCAAAATTTGATAGTATGCCAAGAAATGCAACTGAATCCGCATTGGCTGATATTTTAGCCCCAGCAGAAGAATTACCATCTAAACGGACTAATCTTCTTAAGTATATTCCGCCAATTAAAAATAAAATCGAAAATACGGATAAAAGTAGTTTTGATAAAATTTTAATTTTGTTGCGGGAACAGACCAGACATGATTTTTTATTGCACAAGAAAACGACCTTAATAAGCAGAATTGAGAGAAGTATGGGAGTTCACCAAATTGATAAAATTGAAAACGTTCATTTTTTAAAAGAAAATCCTAAAGAAGTAGAATTCTTCAAAGAATTATTGATAGGAGGTAACAGTTTTTTTCGAGATCCCGCAGTTTGGGAAAAACTTAAGACCATAGTTCTTGCTGAGCTGATAAAAAGTTTGCCAGATGGATCTGTAGTAAGAGTTTGGTTTACAGCGTTCTCTACAGGTGAAGAAGCCTATTCTTTAGCTATAGTTTTCAAGGAGGTTTTAGAGAATATACGAAGTGAAAGAAAGCTGTCATTACAAATATTTGCCACAGATTTAGATGTTGATTCGATTGATAAAGCGCGAAGAGGTTTTTTTACTTCTAATATAGTTGCAGATGTTTCTGCAGAGCGAATCCACAAGTTTTTTACTGTGGAACCAGGTCAGTATCGTGTAACAGCAGCAATACGAGAGCTACTTGTCTTTGCGCCTCATAATGTAATTAGAGACCGACCCTTTATCAAACTCAACCTGTTGATGTGTTGTAGTATGCTGATATATATGGAACCACCATTTCAAAAAAAGCTTTCGAAATTATTTAACTATAGTTTACTTCCCGGTGGTATAATGGTTTTAGGTTCAGCAGAAACACTAGGGCAAAATTCGGAAGGGTTTAAAATACTTGATTCCAAATTAAAATTATTTAAACGTACCCAGTCATCTATTTCATACGAATTAACTGATTTTCCAAGTTCCTTTTCACACACTAAAGTAGACGTAACTGAGAATAAATTAGAACCTAAAGGGGTTGAAAATATACAGATTCTTGCAGATCAAATTTTGCTTCAACGTTTTGCACCAGCGCGTATTTTTGTAAATGAAAAAGGTGATATTTTATATATTACTAGAAGAATCGGCAAGTATTTAGAACCTGTTGTAGGTAAGGCAAACTGGAATATTCATTTGATGGCAGGTGAAGGTTTGAGAAATAAACTGCCTGGGGCATTCCGTAAAGCGTTGAAAAGTAATGATCCGGTTATACTGCGAAATTAAAAAAAATGGGAAGTAACGGCGATACTAATTTTGTTGCAATCAAAGAGCAGCGCATTGAAACAACTGAGCCGATAAAGGGGATCGTAATGATTGTATTTACTGACATCGCTGCAAATAAATCAAATGGAAGAATTAGATACATCTGTAAAAGCACAGGAACGAGAAGCGAAATTGAAGCAAATAATTGAAGACTAATAAAACTCTCGGGAAGAGATGCAAACATCACAGGAGGAATTGAAATCCATTAATGAAGAATTGCAATCAACTAATGAGGAATTGACTACCTCTAAGGAAGAAATGCAAAGTCTAAACGAAGAATTACAGACCGTTAACGCGGAACTTCAAAATAAGTTAAGTGACTATGACCAAGTAAACAACGAAATGAAAAATTTGTTGAACAGCACCGAAATAGCCATTCTTTTTCTGGACAAGAGGATGAATATCCGCAGATTTACTGATGCAGTAACTAACATATTTAAAATTAGGGTTACTGATGCAGGAAGGTCTTTTACACACCTCGTCAGTGATTTAAAATATCCTGAAATGCGTACTCCTATGAACAATTTATAGAAAAGGCGATTTGGGAAATAGGTTCGCTAAAAGATATAGTGGCTAATAAAGATAAATTTTCAGAATTACAGCATAAGAGATTCGTGCGCTATGAAAATCGGCCGCTTAAAACAGCTGATGAGCTAAAGATTAGTGTAGCGTTTATAAGTACCATGTATTCATTGAATGATAAGAAGGTTCTTCAATGTGTTATTCGTTATATTGCTGATAATAAAGTAGTTGAATATGTATTGACTTTTTTGGAAACCCGTTATCATCATCTTTTTGAGCGCGCTTAAGAGGCATTTTTTTTATTGGTGGGGGAACCAGAAAAATTTCGAATATGAATCAGTTTTTGGTTAATTTATAGAGGTATCCAAAAGAGCAATTTATGGAGAAACCAATGTGGAAAATTGATTTTTTTTAAAATTTGGTTGACAATAGAGACAAATTTGAAGAATTAGAAAAGAAAGAATCTGTTGCTTATAAAAATTTACAGATTGAAATGAATATTGGTCAAAACATCGCAATTGAGTTTTCATGCAATATTTACGCAATAGAGGATCGTAAAATAATACAATGTTTTATTCATAATATGGTGTGAACAATAAACGGTTGAAGGGATCGGGAAAAGCATATACAAATTAATTTAATTTCCGAAATAGCAATAAGTTAGCATGAGATTATTTGTTTAAAAAAAGCTAAAAAAATGGAAAATTTTAAAAACAAATCGAAAGTCTTAACAACTCTGAGACAAAAAGCAGCGAAATTGCTAGAAAAAAAACAACTAGTAGAGTCTGATTCGATTTTCTCACAAGCGGAAAATTTGAAGCTAATTCACGAATTAGAACTACATCAGATTGAGCTCGAATTGCAAAATGAAGAGCTTCTATTAGCAAAAGAACAGGCCGAAATAGCAATCGATAAATATACCAAATTATATGACTTTGCACCTTCGGGGTATTTTATACTTTCTGAAACAGGAAAAGTTCTTGATGCCAATCTTACGGGCTCCAATATGCTGGGGAAAGTACGTTCGAAATTAATAAACAGTCAGTTTGGATTTTTTGTTTCAGATGATACAAAAAGTGTTTTTAATAAATTTTTAGAAAAAACCTTCAAAAGTAACATTAAAGAATCGTGTGAAGTCAATCTATTACCAAATGACAAATCAGTTTTTTATGGTTTTCTTAGCGGTTGCGTTTTTGACGGCGGAAATCAATGTCATATAACGGTAGTTGATATAACTGAACTTAAGTTAGCGGAATTAGCATTAAGAGAAAGCGAGGAACGCTATAGAAATTTACTGAATAATTTTGATGAAGGTATTCTTGTTCATGATATAGGCACTTTTATTATTATGAGTAATCCTAAGGCGGCAGAATTGCTTGGACTAAGCGAAGAGCAAATGAGAAGAGGATTATTATTTGACTCTGAATGGAAATTTTTAGATGAAAATAATACTCCCTTGCCAATTGAAGAATATCCGGTAAATCAAATTTTAAGCACTGGAAAATCCCTCAAAAATTTTATAGTTGGAGTTAATAGGCCCCTCACAAATGATATTATTTTGCTTTTAGTCAACGGATTTCCTGTAACGAACAATAATAATGAATTAACGGAGATAGTGACAAGCTTTATTGATATTACCGATATTAAGCTTTTGGAAAAAGAATTAATAAAAGCCAAACTACAAGCGGAATCTGCGAACAAAGCTAAATCAAATTTTTTAACCAATATGAGTCATGAAATTAGGACTCCATTGAATGGAATTATAGGTTTTACGGATTTGTTAATGAAAACAAATCTTGATAATAATCAAGCGGAATACATAAATATAGTCAATGAATCTGCCATTATTTTAATGGATATAATTAATGATGTTTTAGATTTTTCTAAAATTGAAGCAGGTAAACTAGAATTAAATATTGAAGAAGTTGATCTTTTTTCACTAGCACATCAAGTGATTAGCCTTTTTAAACATCAGGCAAATTTAAAAAATATTGACTTAATCTTAAATATAGAGTCAGATGTGCCTCAATTCATCTATGCCGATTCCGTTCGTTTGAAACAAATCATTGTAAATTTGATTGGTAACGCGTTAAAATTTACTCGAGTAGGCAAAATTCAATTAGAAATTAAAGAAATAGCTTCTTCCTCAAAAAAATATGCTACTATTAATTTTTCAGTCAAAGATACTGGGATAGGGATAAAACACCATAATCAAGAAAAAATATTTCATTCTTTTGTTCAGGAAGATACATCAACCACCCGAAAATTTGGAGGTACAGGGTTAGGATTGGCCATTTCTAACCAATTGTTGGAATTAATGGGAAGCAAGTTAAGTCTAAATAGCCTTTATGGTAGAGGTAGTGATTTTAATTTCTCAATCGAATTAAAAAAATCAAGCAAGAAACGAAATCTAAAAGCCGCAGTTTCAGATGTAATCGAAAAAAATATAGAATCGGGAGTTGCGAGCCATAAGCAGAGCAAAATATTGATTGTGGAAGACAATAGAATTAATATGCTGTTGGCCAAAAAATTAATAAAAAGAATAATTCCTAATTGTATAATTTTTGAAGCTTCTGATGGAAAAGAAGCTATAAAATTATATAAAAAAGAGAAACTAGATATCATTTTAATGGACATACAAATGCCGAAAAAAAATGGTTTTGAAACAACACTTGAAATAAGAAAATTAGGTCATTCTGAAGACCCACCCATAATTGCTTTGACTGCCGGAATATTTGTTGAAGAGAAAGAAAAATGTTTGAATTCAGGAATGAATGACTATATTTCTAAACCCATTATTCAGTCTGAATTAGAACAAATTTTGCATAAATGGGTGAAATAAATTATTAAACAGGAAACATTGCCAAGTAATAGTTACCAATGGAATGACTATTAATCAGGTATGTAAAAGATTTATTGATGAGGTAATTCAACTATTTTTTTCTTTTTTCTACGAACCACCATTTTGATTTATAAGGTTGTTTTTTTAAACCAAATTTTTTAATGGAGTGTTTTTTAATATGGGCTATCAAATCTTCCACAGAATCAGTAATGAATAATAACTTCATGTCTTCGCGACTTATACTTTCGTTGTCCGACATTATTTGAATATGGTGAGAAAGTTCTTTGTGATATAACGAATCATAAATTACAACTGGAAAACTATTGATTATTTTATTTTGGATTAGCGTCAGCGCTTCAAACAATTCATCCAAAGTTCCTAATCCGCCAGGCATTACAACAAATCCATATGAATATTTTATCAAAATAACTTTTCGCACAAAAAAGTAAGGGATATAAATCCATTTATGCAGATAAGGATTTGGTTTTTGTTCGATGGGCAGCACAATATTGCATCCCACGGAATATCCACCCGCTTCATAAGCACCCTTATTTGCGGCTTCCATTATGCCGGGTCCGCCACCAGTCATAACGGTAAAACCAAGTTTAGCTAGTGCTGCCCCAATTCTGACTGCATCTTGATAATGGTTTGTTTCGGGACCAAAACGGGCAGAACCAAAAACAGTAACACAGGGACCAATAAAATGCATTTTGCGAAATGCTTTAATAAAGTTGTATTGTACTTTAAACGTGAAAAGTAAGTTTTTAAAATGGGATAGTGGTTCTCTTACAAATGAAGATTCGGATTTTGAAAGTCGGTATTTCGGTTGGTTTTCCATACTAATTTTGAAGATAAAAAAAAGAATTCAGCTTTTTTTTACACAATTATTAGGTCTTAATCCGCCGTTAAACGCCAGTAAAAGTTTGAATTTAGAGGCGTAGAAGTTATAGCGCAAGTCCTGTAAGAACAATGTACAAAGTAAGTTGCTAGTTACTTTTTTCTAATATAATTTTAATGATATCTTCTTTGTTTAGAACTCCGGATTGTCTCCATAACTGTTTGCCGTTTTGAAATAAAATCATAGTTGGGACACCACGAACTTGGTATTGAGAAGCAATTTGTTGATTTTTGTCTACATCAATTTTTATAATGGAAATGCGATCTCCCAGACTATCTTTTACTTCTTTCAAAATAGGTCCAAGCATTTTACATGGCCCACACCAGCTTGCAAAAAAGTCTATTAAAACAGGCTTATCTGATTTGATTATAGTATCGAAATTACTCATCTTTAGTGTTTTTATTGTTTTGGAATAGTGCAGCCATTAGAACTGCAACCTAAATTTAAAATCGCCTGCAAGAAAAAAAATACCCCAAAAGCGATGAACATCCATTCTCTAAGTATAAAAGCTTGGGTAAATAAAAATAGAGAGAACGCTAAACGTACCCAACGCATAACATGCCAATTAGAAAATACTAATTCTTTCCAATTATCTGCACTAAAATTTAATTTCATATTTATTCAATTTTATACTTTTCATCAAAGGAAACTGCATTTTGAAGTGTTTCGATTGCAATTTCATTTTTACTGACTATTAACACTTCAGCAAAATCATTGGTCATGCTTGTATTTAATATTCCGTTAATTGTTGCAAACTTTTTAGTAACTGCTTCCATGCAATCCCTGCAAGTAATGCCACTAAATTTATAAAGGTTAATTTTGACTGCTTTGTTCTTTTTCAATTCGAAAAATAATTCCGAATTGGCTCTAGGCAAAATAGAATTTAGACAAACATCTATTTTCAAAAAGTCAAAAGCAACAGCGAAAAGCTTCTCATATTCTTCTTTGCTTCCGCCAAAAGGGGGACTTACTTCAAATGTTCTATTAAAGAGTAACCCTGCCAATTTTCCTTCATCAACCAAAAGTTGATGCATTTTCCACACATATTTTTGACGCATAATAGGAGGCAGAGCACAGAAAAAAGTCTGCTCAATAATTAAGTCATATTTTTCTTTGTGTTCAAAAAAATCCCCTAATATAATCTGAATATTTGGGTTGTTTTTGAACTTGTCTTTCAAAACCCCAACCAATGTTGGCGCAATATCAATAACGGTGATATTGGTAAATCCTTTTTGCAAAAGGTATTCTGCTTCATAGGAATTGCCACATCCTGGAATTAAAATGCTACTGTTTTTATTCTCTAGTTCATCTATATAGGTTTTTATGGGTGGAGATATTAGTCCCAAATCCCATCCCGTTAACTTCGCTTTGTATTGTGCTTCCCAATAGGTTGCATCAAGCGGTTTTTCACATGAAACAACACAACACTGTACCTCTTTCATTCTATAATTTTTTTGCGGGTTGAAATCCTGAAAGGCATATACAATGGGCAAACACTAATAAAACTGGTTATTATAAAAATAATTGCAAATGCACCTAAAATTAGCGCAATTGTACCACTGATAGTATTGGTTAAATACAATACAGCTATTAAAATTGCTAAAGCGATACGAATAATTCTGTCGGTGGAACCCATGTTTTTTTTCATTTGGATATAAATTTAACGCATTAAAATTGAGTAAAAACCTATAGTAAATTTAAGATATAATTTTTTGATATCCAGTTATTTTCGCAGTAATTATACTAAAATGTAGTCGCTAAAAGACTTTGCTTTGACATACAAAATCAGTTTTTGGTAAATCAGTTTTTGCTATAGCATTAAATCCTCCTTCTATTTCTGTAAAATTCCTGAAACCACGCGCTTGTAAGATTGAAGCGGCAATCATACTGCGGTAACCACCTGCACAATGCAAGAAAAAAGGTTCTTTAGGATTGATATCTTTTACCCATTCATTTATGCTCGCCAAAGGTTTACAGTAAGCTTCTTCAACATGTTCCGCACAATACTCGCTTTCTTTGCGGATATCTACTACTTTGCTTTCACCAATTTTGACTTGTTTAGCAAACTCTTCTGCGGTAATTCGGTGTACAGTGTCGATTTCTTTTCCTGATTTTTTCCAAGCGTTAAAACCGCCTTCCAGATGGCCAATTAAATTGTCAAAACCTACTCGGCTTAATCGAGTTACAGACTCTTCTTCCTGACCTGCTTCTGTAACAAGAATAATTGCTTGTTTTACATCGGCAACTAAACCACCTACCCATGGGGCAAAATCACCTTCAATGCCTATGTTTATAGATTGTGGGATAAAGCCTTTGGCAAAATCTCCATTTTTTCTGGTATCTAAAATCAAAGCGCCAGTTTCTTCAACTACAGCTTCCAAATCGTTTACGGGAATGGCTTTCATTCCGTTATGTAGAACGCTGTCAAAGCTTTCGTATCCTTGCTTGTTCATTGCTACATTCATCCCAAAATAGGGCGGAGGAGGTAGTAATCCCTCGGTCACTTCTTTGATGAATTCAGCTTCAGTCATATTAGCTCTCAAAGCATAATTGGACTCTTTTTGGTTGCCAATAGTCGAAACGGTTTCTTTACTCATGTTTTTACCACAAGCACTTCCTGCACCATGGGCTGGATATACAATTACATCATCGGGCAAAGTCATTATTTTTGTTCTTAACGAATTGAATAAGATTCCGGCTAATTGTTCCTGAGTCATGTGAGCCGCTTTTTGGGCTAAATCGGGTCTTCCTACATCCCCAATAAATAAAGTATCCCCAGAGAAAATAGCATGTTTTTTTCCGTTCTCATCTAGTAATAAGTAAGTCGTGCTTTCCATGGTATGGCCTGGTGTGTGCAATGCTTTTATTTTGATATTTCCAATTTTAAATTCCTGACTATCTATTGCTATTATTGCCTCAAATTCTGGATTGGCAGTTGGGCCATAAACAATTGGTGCTCCCGTTGAATTGCTTAAGTCAACATGCCCAGAAACAAAATCAGCATGAAAATGAGTTTCAAAAATATATTTAAGGTTTACATTATCACGTTCTAATCGGTCTAAATAGGGTTGTATCTCGCGAAGCGGATCTATAATGGCCGCTTCACCATTTGAAGTTATATAGTAAGCACCTTGGGCTAGACATCCTGTATATATTTGTTCTATCTGCATGATTTTATAATTTAAGATTCTTATACAAAGGTAATTCTTGTATCTGATTTTATAAGTGACTATTGTTACACAAAGTGTTTTATTTAAAAAGGATTTCTTTGAAAATAATGTATATTCCCGTGACTAATATAAACCAACCAAATATTGGTTTGAGTTTGGCTCCGTCAATTTTCTTTGAAAGTTGGATTCCAATTACCATTCCTACAAAGGCAATACTGGAAATCACGAGTAAAAACGAATAATTAATAGGTGTGCCAATGTATAAATCGCCAGCAAAACCGATACTTGAATTAATGAAAATAATAAGTAGTGAGGTTCCTACGGCTTGTTTCATTGGTAAATTAGCAAAAAATAAAAGAGCAGGAATGATTAAAAACCCACCGCCAGCACCTAAAAAACCAGTTACAATTCCCACTATAAATCCAATTAGTCCCAATTGTGTGTAATTTGTTTTTGGAGGATTCGCCATTGCTTTTCTTTTTCGAATCATCGATATAGCTGCAGTCATCATAAGTACCGAAAAAACAATCATTATCAAGAAATTTTTTGAAACTTGATAGGAAGCGATAGAGAAAATTGTAGAGGCTATTTTGGGAAAAATTACTTCGCGGATAATCAAAATAGAAAATACGGAAGGAATAGCGAAGTATAGCGCTGATTTTATTTTAAGGTTTCCCATTTTATAGTGACTGATGCAACCAAATAAAGCGGTGATTCCCACTATGAATAAAGAATAACTTGTGGCTAATTCCGGTTCGATTTTAAATAGGTAAACTAAAATGGGTATGGTGAGAATAGATCCGCCACCGCCTATTAAACCCAGTGAAAGTCCGATAATAATTGAAGCCAAATAACCTAAATATTCCATCTTTAATTTTTTATTGCAAAGATTGTTACTATGATTTTTATAAACAGTAACATTTATCACATAGAACAATTTTTATGTCAAAAGTTCAATTTGATTGCGATGTAGTCGAACTAATCCTCTTTGCTCCATCTTTTTTAGCAAGCGAGAAATAACTTCTCTGGAAGTATTCAATTCCGTAGCAATTTCTTGATGCGATAATTTCAAATCTTTGCAACCGCAAGCCTCTGCGTGACGTTTTAAATAAAACTCTAATCGCTCATCCATGGCTCTAAATGCGATGCTGTCTAACACTTCCAATACTTCCTCAAAGCGGGTGCGGTAGGTAAATAGGACAAATTCATACCAACTACGATATTGCATCATCCATTTTTCCATCAGGGAAAGCGGGATCATTATCAATTCAACATCTTCCACCACTTTTGCCATAATCTGACTTGTTTGACTTCTAGTTGCACATATCATTGAAACTGCACAAGCTTGTCCAGGTTGTAAATAATACATAAAAAACTCCCCTCCATTTTCTCCTTCACGATATATTTTAATCTGACCTTTAGTAACTAAAATCGTGTTGTTTATATATTGACCTGTACGCATGATTACAGCACCAGCTTTATAAGATTGATGAATTGCATTCGTTTCAATCTCATCTATAAGATCGTCTGAAAATGATGGAAATATTTTTTTTAGATTATCAGAATCATGCATTGCAAGGTATTTTTTTAAATGTATTTGGTTAAAAAAGGAACTGTTATTTTGAAAAATAATGAAGATAAGTATTGTAAAAGTAAGCTAAAAAGTTAGTTATTCAGGTGAACTATTTAATTGAAATTTATACTTAGAAAGAAAGAGTTTTAGAAGAAATTAGTTCTATTTCCTATAGATTTAATGGACTAAATTTTAATAATTTCGTAAGTAAAAATGTAATTTGCTGATTATTAGTATTTAACGAAAACGTTTTCTTTGAATTATTATATAATTTAATTTGGGACTGTTTATAGTTATTTAAAAACATCGTATTTTTACAAAAAACATCATCATGAATTTAACACAAGAAGATTGGATTTCTCAGCTCGAAGCAGATGAGAATGCAGTAATACTAGACGTAAGAACAGAGGACGAATACAATGACGGAATTATAACAAATGCCATAAATATTGATATTCATTTGGGACAAGGTTTTGTAAATGAAATTGAAACGTTAGATAAAAGTAAAAATTATTATGTCTATTGTCGTTCTGGAGCAAGAAGCGCAAAAGCCTGCGAAGTTATGAATGAACTGGGTATTGAAAATGCCTATAATTTAACCGGGGGAATTTTGGCTTGGAACGGTGATATTGTTGCACCATAAAACGGAGTAGCGTATAAATCTGCCTATATTTTAATACCAAAAAACAAAAACGACCTACAATGAATGCAATACCAGAAGAATTTCAGATTACAACGTTATTAAATCAAGATACATATTTAGTTAATGGTGAATTAAAAAAATGGGAAGGCCAAACTTCGGCTGTTTTTTCTACTATCTCATCAACAGAGAAGTATGAGCCTACTATACTTGGATCTATTCCTTCTATGGGAGAAAAAGAAGCAATTGAAGCAGTGGAAGCAGCATCTGCAGCTTACAATAATGGTCAAGGATTGTGGCCTACAATGAAAGTTGTGGATCGTATCAAATGCATGGAAAATTTTGTCACTCAAATGAAAACGACTCGAACAGAAGTTGTAAAGCTTTTGATGTGGGAAATTGGTAAATCTTTGGGAGATTCTGAAAAAGAATTTGACAGAACTGTAGAATATATTTACGACACAATTGATAGCTACAAAGAATTAAATGCACGAAGTGCTCATTTCTCTAAAGTGCAAGGTATAAATGCTATGGTTCGTAGGGGACCACTTGGTGTTGTATTGTGCCTAGGCCCATATAATTACCCGTTGAACGAAACTTTTTCGTTGCTTATTCCGGCATTGATTATGGGTAATCCTGTAATTTTTAAACCGGCTAAACATGGTGTTTTATTAATTTCTCCTTTGTTAGAAGCATTCAGAAGCAGTTTTCCTGCCGGAGCAATCAACATTGTATACGGCAGAGGACGAGAAGTAGCGTCGCCTATTATGAAATCAGGAAAAGTTGATATTTTGGCTTTGATTGGAAACAGTAAATCGGCGATTGCTTTGCAAGATCAACATCCAAACAAAAATAGATTACGTTTAGTACTAGGTTTAGAAGCAAAAAATCCTGCTATAATCCTTCCGGATGCCGATTTAGATTTGGCCATCCAAGAATGTATAGCTGGTTCATTATCATTTAATGGTCAACGTTGCACCGCCTTGAAAGTCTTGTACGTTCATGAATCAATAGCCGATGAATTCAATAAGCGTTTTGCTGCCAAAGTAGATGCACTGACTTTTGGAAATCCATGGGATAAATCAGTATTTCTTACTCCTTTGCCAGAAAAAGAAAAACCAGCTTATATCCAAGGATTGATTGATGATGCTACAAGTAAAGGAGCAAAAATTATTAATGAAAAAGGAGGGGAGCATACTGAGAATTATATTTTTCCAGCAGTTTTGTTTCCCATAAACAAAGAAATGCGTTTGTATCATGAAGAACAGTTTGGTCCAGTTGTGCCTATTCTTTCTTTTAAAGACATTCAGGAGCCTTTAAACGATATGGCGGAGTCTAATTACGGACAGCAAGTAAGTTTGTTTGGGAAAGACATTAAAACCATTGCGCCGCTTATTGATACTTTAGTGAATCTTGTTTGCAGAGTAAACTTGAATAGTTCTTGCCAAAGAGGACCTGATGTTTTCCCCTTTACAGGAAGAAAAGATTCAGCAGTGGGAACTTTGAGTATCCACGATGCATTGCGTTCGTTCTCTATCAGAACTTTTGTAGCTTCTAAAGACAATGAATATAACAATGCCATTTTGCAAGAATTACTAAATAGCAAAGAATCTAATTTTATCAATACAGATTATATTTTGTAATCTTTTTTTATTAAAAAATTGAAGCCGTCTCATCTTTTGAAACGGCTTTTTTTATTGGACACTAGTATTAATTGTTGACAGAAAAGCTTTTAAAAAACGTTTATTTTTTAATGGTGCTCAAATCAAAACGATAGATGGCTTCTATCTTTAAAAGGATAGTGTTTGATTTGTCTTCGAATAATCGGGTGCGATTATCTCCAAATTTTAATGCTAGAATTTGTAAATCAAGTTTTTGATCTATCGGATACACCCTAAACTGGTTTAAAGAATATCCGAATTTTAGACGTAAAAGGATTTTATTGTCGAAAACGCTTCGTTGCACATAAGAAGAAAAATCTATTGAATTATTTTCTACATAATTGGAACGGACATTATCGGTTGTAAGTTTGTAACTGTTTCCATGACCTAGAAAATCAATACCTATTCTTGTTTTATCAGTCAGACTATAATTGATATCGGCATCGTTTGGCATGAAGAAATTCATCTCAAATCGTTTGTTCGGACTATGATAATAGAGGCCAAGAATTGGAACCATAGATAAACCATAAGCTTCTGTACTGCCATAAAGTCCAAAACTATAACCAAAGTTTTCGTCTCTTTTATACTTTAATAACGCCAAACCACCCAGGTAAATATCTTCATTGCTTAGATTGATATAATCGGAAGCGACTTTTGGGAGAAAAAGATATATTTCGCTCCAGTGTTCGCCGTGGCTTATTCTTAAACCAGCTCTTAAATTTGTTGAATATAGATTATTATTGTTGGCATCAGGAAATAATTGTAAATTATAGCTGCTAAAATTTACGCCAGTGATAGCTGTATATTTTTCATTTAAAACAATAGGTAAAGTAAGATTCGTTTGAAATGTAGATATGAGGGTAGTAACAAATGAATTTTCAAAAGTAGTTTTTTGGGATTTTCCATAATTTACGGAAAATAGATCTATATATTCTTGAGCGTTACATAAAAAAGGCAGTATTAATAATATCAATTGTATTATTTTTTTTTTCATTTTATAAATTTTGATATTATTTAATTACTCAATATTCATTCTTAAAATTAATAAAAGAAACCCTAATCCGTTTTAAACAAAAGAGATAGTGATGATTAATCATCCTAATTATTTGCGAATATAATGATATTGTTCTTCTGTAAAATTGGTATTTAAAGAATTCAGTGAATTATACAAGTAGGCGAAAAATAATTTTGCGTCTAAAATAAATAGTAAACACCTGATTATCAGTATTTATCGTTATATTTACGTAATAAAAACAATTTAAAAAATAATAGTATGAAAAACATTGAAAAATTTTTAAAACCAGTTTTGATAGTATTTTTGGTCGCTTCATTTTTATCTTGTAAAAACAAAAAGACAGAAAAAATAGAAACTGAAGAGACAATGCCTAAGGATACTGCTACCGCTGTTGCAGTATTTGAACCTTTTAAAGTGATGGTAATTAAGCACAAAGTAGCTGATTATGATAAATGGAGAAAAGAATACGATGCTCATGATTCGATACGAACGGCTTATGCTATTTCACATTATATGGTAGGAAGAGGAACAGATGATGCCAATAAGATTGTGACAGCAACAAAATTTATCGATTTGCAAAAAGCGAAAGATTTCAGCGCACTTCCATACCTAAAAGAAGCAATGAAAAAAGCAGGAGTGATTAGTAAACCTGAATTTTCTTATTATGAGGTGATACGAAATGATGATACGCCAATTGACCAGAAAGATAGAGTGATGGTTACACATAAAGTAAAAGATTTTGATGTTTGGCTAAAAGTATACGATGCCGAAGGAACTGCTAAAAGGATGGAAGAAGGTTTTATTGACAGAGGATTAGCTCGAGGAATAGATGATCCGAATATGGTGACCGTAGTGTTTGCTATCACGGATATGAAAAAAGCCAAAGAAAATATAAAATCTGAGGCAAAGAAAAAGCTAATGGTGGATGCCGGAGTAGTAGGCACTCCAGAAATATTTTTTTATAAAGTAATGGATTAGTTTATAATTTTCATATATATATATATAAAGAAACTATCTTGTTTTTAGGAATAAGATGGTTTTTTTATGGAATTTAAGTTTTTTGAATAAAAAAAAATCGTTTACCGCATCCAGCTACGGTTTAGTTAGCCTTGAAAGGAAACAAAAAAACGGTTGTAGAATGGAACAGCAATAGTTGCCTTCAAGAAAATTGGATTTAACCCACTAACCAAATGGTAATTTATTCCCAAATCCGAGCAATGTATACAGAGGTTAGCAGTAACTTTAAACAAAAAATAAAACATGAGCTTATCTGATAAATTTGAAGAAAAAAATAACACTGTTATAAATCCCGTAATCTCAGAACTGGATGCTTGGGTTGGAATTTTATATGCTTGTATTTCCGCTGACAATCAAATTAAGGATTCTGAAACAGTATCATTATCCAAATTGTTATATTCTAAAGAGAAATTTGTTGGAATTGATATTTCACCGCTTTATGCCAAATCGTCCCTTTTAAAAACGGAACTTGGACAATTAAAATATATTACTGCTTGTTGTGAAGTAATTAAAGAAGATAAAGAAACGTTATTTGCCCTTGCTTTGGAAATTGTAATTTCTGACGGCTTACTCGGGGAAGAAGAAAAAAGCATAATTGAAGTTTTATCAAAACAACTTAAGATAGATGCCGGAATGGCCAGCAAAATTATAGAAGTTATATTTTTAAAGAATAAAGGGAATATAAAAAAAATATAAAGTACTGGAATTCTAAAATAAACAGAGAAATCAAACAGAGGATTTCCGTCGGGTAATTCTCTTTTTTCATTTCTGAATTCGTTTATATTAAATTAATTGCTTAATTTAGGATGTTCAAAGTAGGAATTAACGATACAATCATAGTGTACCATTTTTGGTTATCTTTAAAATCACTGAATCATAAAAAAGAAAATCAAAATAGCAAAAAGCCACATTCACGAAAGACTGCATCGGGAGCCTTACTTTACGCATCCCAGATTGAAGTTTATTCCTAATATTGTTATAAACTTAGTTAGTTTCATGCTTTCCTTTGCCTTGGTAGGCACTTTGCTTTATTTTCTCCTCAACTATTTAATTAAAAAGTTTTACCATTTGGATTAATTTTGGTCACTTCCAATTTAATACTAATTATCGTGATCTAAAGTGCTACAGCTAATTTTGTAAGTTTTTTGATATAAAAATTTTACAGAATAGTTCTAGTTGTAATACGAATTTTAAAAGATATCTATTTTTTACTTCTAGAAGTAATTGTAGATCCGGCAGAAGCGATTACAACAAAAAAGACAGCCAAAATCTCATTAAAAGTTAGGTATTCATGCAGAAAAATAAGTCCAAAAATTGACGCTGCTGCAGGTTCTAAACTCATTAAAATACTAAATGTTCGGGCTGGTAGCTGGCCAAGTGCTTTCATTTCTAAAGTAAAAGGAATAGCACTTGATAAAAGGGCGAGTGCAATACCTAAAGAAAAAAGTTTTGGTGTGAGACTAGTTAATCCATTTCCCATAACTCCAAAAGGAACAATAAGTACTGCGGCAAAAAGCATACCTGTTGCAACGGCATCACCACCTTTCATAATTTTTGAAATTTTCCCGCCTAAAATAATATAAGCAGCCCAAAGTCCTCCTGCTAAAAGTGCATATAAAACTCCTAAAATATCTATTCCATTACTTGACCATGGAGCAATCAAAACAATTCCAGCTGCTGCAAGCAGTACCCAAAAAAAATCAATTAAGCGTTTTGAACCTAAAACGGCTACTAATAGTGGGCCTATGAATTCTAACGTTACCGCTAGTCCAATTGGAATCCGCTCTATTGCGAGGTAAAAAACTAAATTCATTGCTCCCAAGGATAAACCGTATGGAATCACAAATTTCCATTGCTTAGGGGCAATCTTCAACAGATTTGGTCTATAAACCGATAACAAGATTAAGGCGGATATGCCAATTCTCAGGGAGGCGGTTCCGGCAGCACCGATGGAAGGAAAAAGACCTTTCGCGATTGCTGCCCCAGACTGAACGCTAATTATAGCGATGAGCACAGCAGGTATTGGAGGAATATTGATTAATTTATTTTTCACAGAATAGTTCAAATATAGGGAGTAAAACTACAAAATTTATAATTGTGTCGGTATTGCTATCGTCAATTATAAAGATGGTTTTAATAAAAATAAAAAATCCATTTTACTGGCAGTAAAATGGATTTTTTAAAGTGGAGTCGCCGAGAATCGAACTCGGGTCCAAACAAGCAACTAAAAAGCTTTCTACGCGCTTATTTCCTGATTGAGTTTTCGATATTGTGCTAGGCCAGAAACAGCCACACTATACTTATCTTCTTAATTTCGAAATCCACCCGAAGCTTATAGAAATCTAGGTTTAAATTTACGATTCACCTATATCGACCGCTATAAACCAAAGCTTTCGAGGTAAATCCTGCTTTCCTATCTAATAGGAACGAGGCTAATCTTACTATGATTCAGATTATGCAGCAAGAGCGTAGTTTCCTTCGCCGTGTAAGTGTTTTGAGACCTTTTATTAACGAGAATTGTCCCAGTTCTCGACGTGCTTACTTTTCAATTCGACTTGCTGTCAAAACCAGTCGACCCCTTTTTTTATTATTTCCCAAAATTTAATTTGAGTTTGCAAATGTATTCTATTTTAGTTGAATTCTGCCATTTCTATTTAGAATATATTTATCAAAAATCATTCCTCTTTTTCTCCCTTGCCCAATGGGAATGGATAATCACCAAATAACCTAGATAGCTTCCTGACCTGATAAGTTCTTGTTGTGAATTTATTAGACAACGCTATAATGGTAACTTTCTCTTTTTGCAAAGTAACATATGATGATGTATTACCATGCCACCAACCGTTATGGAAATAAAAATTTTGTCCTGTTTTCCAATTTATTATTCGAATACCGAGACCGTAATTCTTTTCTCCTGCGCGTTCATTGCTGTATCCCTCAAAAACTTCTTTGAATAACTTTGGATTTAAAAATACTCCGGAATTTCTTGCTCTGTCAAATTTTAATAAATCTCGGGGCGTCGAATAAATGTTTTTATCCCCGTAAACGGCATCTAAATAATCTTTACCTATTTCGACTCCATTTCCCTTATAGGACGGCGCAATAGTGTCTTTATCTCGTTCGTAATCAAAGACATAAGTATTTTTCATTCCTAATGGTTTGAAAATAATTTGTCTCATTGCTTCTTTGTAGGGAAGCTTGGTTATTTTCTCTATTATCAATGCCAACATGGCATAATTAGTATTGCAATAGCTGAAGCGCGTGTCTGTTTTAAACTCCAATCCAATATCTTTAGTAGCCATGATAGTTAAAATATCTTGATTAGTCAGTCTGTTATGTCTGTCCCATACCGTTTTATCGCGATCTGTAAAATAGGCGTAGTTCCTCATTCCGCTTCTGTGGTCCAAAAGGGTTTTTATAGTAACATCAGGATAAGGAAATTCTTTTAGGATGGTATTTACCTTTTGATCTAAATCAATCCTCTTCGCATTAATTAGCTTCAAAACTGCAGTTGCAGTTAGTACTTTGCTCACAGAGGCCAAGTGAAGTGGAGTAGTACTTGTTATTAATCTTTTGTCTCTTTTATTGGCATAACCCTCGTAATTTTCATAGATTATTTGACCATTTTGAGCAACAAGAAAACTTCCATTTGCACTATGATTGGGCCACGTTTTATTATAAAAAGATTCTACTGATCTTTTTTTAGAATTAATGTATTCAGCCGTTAATTTAGGATTTTCATTCGTTAAAGGTTTCATTTTAGGCAAGGTACTCTTGGGTAGTTGTGCATCGCTTATTTGTACTTTTTTCTTCTCTTTTGTACAAGAACTCAAAACTAATGTAAGGATGAGTATTTGTAGTATATTTGCGTTTTTTATAAAATTCATTTCTGTAGTGCTAGAAAGGCAAATATATAGAATCAATCTCTGTTGATTTATTTTTTTTCCAAAACCTTAACACTATTTTATCACTGTCTTGCATTAGCCGTTTTCTATCTTTATGGACATCAGCTTTTAATAGTTTCAGAATTATAAATTTATTAAAAAAATAAATTAAATTTAATCTTATTTGTTATATTTGTAACAAATTAGCGATATTAAGTTATATTAAATCATAAATAAAGCATTTAAAAATGAAATTCGGAATTATAAAAGAGAGAAAAAATCCACCAGACAGAAGAGTTGTTTTTTCACCAAATGAATTGGCCAAAATAAGACAGCGATATCAAGACGCTTCAATAAAAGTAGAAAGTTCAGATATTAGAATTTTTACTGACGAGCAATACAAAAACTTAGGAATTGAAGTTGCAAGTGATATTAGTGATTGTGATGTTTTTTTTGGTGTAAAAGAAGTTCCTGTAGAAGATCTAATTCCTAATAAATCGTATTTTTTCTTTTCTCATACCATAAAAAAGCAACCTTATAACAGAAAATTGCTCCAGGCTATACTTGAGAAAAATATTGATTTGTATGATCATGAAACGATTGTTGATGCTAACAATCGCCGATTAATAGGTTTTGGGAGATATGCCGGAATTGTAGGTGCTTATAATAGTATCAGAGCTTTTGGAATAAAATTTAGCTTGTTTAAAATCCCGAAAGCGGAAACGCTCTCTGGAAAAGAAGCATTAATAGCGCATTTAAAACGTGTGGTTTTGCCACCTTTAAAGTTTGTTATTACCGGCACCGGAAAAGTGGGGAACGGAGCAAAAGAAATTTTGGATGCTATAAAAATTAAAGAAGTTTCTGTTGAAAATTACTTAACGAAAAATTATACACAGCCCGTTTACACTCAAATTGATGTATTGGATTATAATAAACGTAAAGACGGTCAAGTATTGGATTTCAATGATTTTTATAATAATCCAAAGGAATATGTTTCTGATTTCGAAAAATTCACAAAAGTAACAGAGATTTTTATTGCCGGTCATTATTATGCCAATGAAGCACCACTAATTCTTACTCAGGAAATGCTTCAATCTAATGATTGTAAAATAAAAGTGGTTGCTGATATTTCCTGTGATGTCAATGGTCCGGTTGCATCTACGCTTAGATCATCAACTATTGCAGAACCCTTGTATGGATATTTATCTGCTGAAAATAAAGAAGTTGATATATTTCATCCTGCTGCCGTAGTTGTAATGGCAGTTGATAATTTGCCATGCGAATTACCAAAAGATGCCAGCGAAGGTTTTGGTGAGATGTTCATGGAACATGTAATTCCAGCCTTTTTTAATAGTGATAAAGACGGTATTCTTCAAAGAGCCAAAATCACCGAAAAAGGAAAATTGACGCCTAGATTTAGTTATTTACAAGATTATGTAGATGGAAAATAATTATAAATTTTGTGTTGTTAATTGTGAATACCAAATCGAAAGGTATTTATAACAGTCGCAAATTTAGTAATTAATATAGCCTAATGGTAAAAAGATTAACAATGACAAAAACCCAGCAATGTTTTATCACTGCTGGGTTTTTAATTTGTAACTCAAAATTTATAACTATTTCAAGCTTCCTACCATATCTTCCGGTTTAACCCAAGCATCAAAATCCTCTGGTGTTACATAACCCAAACGTACCGCCTCTTCTTTTAGGGTAGTTCCGTTTTTGTGTGCCGTTTGAGCAATTTCAGCTGACTTATAGTATCCAATTTTAGTATTCAAAGCCGTAACAAGCATTAATGAATTATCTACTAATTCTTTAATTCGTTTGTAGTTTGGTTCTATACCTTGTGCACAATGCTCGTCAAAAGACATGCAAGCATCACCTAATAATCTTGCTGATTGCAAAAAGTTAGCTGCCATCAATGGTTTGAATACATTCAATTCATAATGACCTTGCATTCCTCCGACTGTTATCGCAACATCGTTACCCATTACTTGTGCGCAAACCATAGTTAAAGCTTCACATTGAGTAGGATTTACTTTTCCGGGCATAATAGATGACCCTGGTTCGTTTTCTGGAATTATGATTTCTCCAATTCCTGATCGTGGGCCAGAAGCCAGCATACGAACGTCATTTGCAATTTTATTTAATGAAACGGCTAATTGCTTTAATGCACCATGAGTTTCAACGATTGCATCATGAGCAGCCAAAGCTTCAAATTTGTTTTCAGCAGTTACGAATGGATGTCCGGTAAATTCAGCAATATATTCAGCTACTTTTACATCATATCCTTCAGGAGTATTTAATCCAGTTCCTACAGCCGTTCCACCTAGAGCCACTTCAGATAAGTGTGCTAAAGTATTTTTAACCGCTTTTAAACCGTAGTTTAATTGCGCTACGTACCCCGAAATTTCTTGTCCTAATGTAAGTGGAGTAGCATCCATTAAATGGGTACGACCAATTTTAACGACAGTATTAAATTCAATAGCTTTAGCATGAAGTGTATCTCTTAACTTTTCTACACCCGGAATAGTAATTTCGACTACTGTTTTGTATGCTGCAATATGCATTCCCGTTGGGAAAGTATCATTAGAAGATTGTGATTTGTTTACATCATCATTAGCTTTGATGAATTGTTCTCCTTCACCAATGTTGAATCCTTTTAATACCTGAGCACGATTAGCAACTACTTCATTTACGTTCATGTTACTTTGCGTACCCGACCCTGTTTGCCAAATTACCAAGGGAAATTCGTTGTCTAATTTACCAGCTAGGATTTCATCACAAACGGCAGCGATTGCATCCCGTTTTTCAATTGGCAAAACGCCTAAATCACAGTTAGCGTAAGCAGCTGCTTTTTTTAAATAAGCAAAGCCTTCTATAATTTCTTTTGGCATGGAAGCCGATGATCCGATTTTGAAATTGTTTCGGGAACGTTCTGTTTGTGCTCCCCAATATTTGTCTACAGGAACCTGCACTTCACCCATCGTGTCTTTTTCTATTCTGAATTTCATTTCGTTGTTATTTATAAGTATTAAGTAGTTTGTTTGATTTTTAGCCCCGATAATAGTGAAAATCCTTTTATGCCGGTGTTCGGCATAAAAGATTGCAACGGATAGCGGGAGTAGCTCCAAATTCTGTGCTCAAAAATACGCATAATTCCCTTTTTATAAAAATTGATTGATAGTTTTTGTTCTTTTTTATTGGTAAGAAAAGGAATTAAACTTACATTTGTGGCTACATTCAAAATTCCGGAAAACATGTTTGAATTTTCACAGTACTTAGGCTTTTTACTTTTCTTAACCGTTCTTACGATAGGATTCTGGTTGATGTTTTTTTTAGTTGGTTTCGTATCTTATTGGATAGGTGGAGCTACTTGGGAAGCGTATAAAGAGAAAAGAGCTAAAAAGAAGCAACAGCAACAATCAGTGTAATCTGATTGTGACATAAAAAAAGGACCGTTTTCACGAGTCCTTTTTTTTATTCTTATAATTAATATTCCATAAAAAGGACCCGTTTTGTACGAGTCCTTTTTTTTATTTATCCCTGAAAGTCTCCTTCACCTTCATTCATATTTTTCTTAGGTTGTTTTTCCTTTTCGTTTTTCTGTTTGTTGAAACGATACGTAAATGACAAGCTAAACTGTCTTTGTCTCCATTGCATTTCGGAGTAAGAACTTACAAGTCCTGGAAGGTAAGTTTCCATGATTCTTTTTCTGGAATTGAATACATCGCTGATGTTGAAAGAAAGAGTTCCTTTGTCTTTCATGATGTCTTTGCTAAACGCTAAGTTGGCAGCAAAAACACCTAAACTTTTTCCTTGAGCATTATTTTGCGGACCATTATAGGTTGCATTAGTTTGCCAATCTATTTTGTATGGCAAGGTAACTTTTGATGTGATTCTTGTAAACCATGAAGTTGCTGTGTTGTCAAAATTTTGAGTTATTTCGACATTATTAAAATCAGTGTAAACATAATTACCTTGAGTTTGATTTCTGAAAAAATTGAAATTTCCGTTTAATTTCCACCATTTATATGGAGAATAATTTAAGGTGAATTCAAAACCTGTTCGGTATTCCGTAGCCAAGTTAATTGGTGAACTAATAATTACTGGTGTGCCATTAACAAAATCTCCTGATTCTCTTCTTGCAAATTGAAAAACATTAGTCGTTTTGTTTACGTATAATGAAGTATTAAAAGTCAGTTTGTCCCAACGTTTGATATATCCTAAGTCAATCGCATCGGTATATGCTGGATCTAAATCCGGATTTCCAACAAAAATATTGATGTTACTTGATAAATTGCTGAATGGATTTAACATTCTTCCCATTGGTCTTTGGATTCTTCGGCTGTAACTTATAGAAGTACTGCTTTTATCTGATAATTCATAAGTGAAAAACGCGCTAGGGAAAAAGCTATTGTATTTTTTATTGTTAAAATCGTTAGTGGCTAACTGATTAATATCGATATTTGAATCTTCCCATCGCAATCCAAAAAGAGCAGAGAATTTATTGGCTTTAAAGCCATATTGCGTGTAAATTGCGTTTGTTTTCTCTTTATATTCTAAAGTATTAGTGAAGTTATTGTTGGTTACGCCATCATTTTGTACTTGATAATCTGTAAGTTGTTTTGTGAAATTACCACGGTATCCGGCCTCAAACTGGCTTCCTTTCCCAAGAGGTAAAACGTAGTCCGTTTGAAGTAAATTTCTGCTTTGACTTTGATTATTTATAGTTTGGTCAAATTTTGTAATATTTGAATTGGTAGCGTTGTCCGTAATTAGTGCATTATTGATGTCATTATTAGTAGAAAATGAGCCGTCAATCGTTAATTTATGACCATCTTTTTTAAAGTTTGTAGTGAAGTTTGTTGCAAATTCCACGTTTTCGCTATTGCTGTCTTCTTCATTGATACGGTTTCTGGTGTAATCATAGACATTGTTTGCATTATAATTATTTTGAAAAACATTGTCTCTATTATCTCCAGCGCTTTTTCTATAATTGAAGGTATTGGTCCACGATGTTGTTTTATCTAAATACCATTCCATACCAAAGTTTCCATTATATCCTTTGCTATATCTGTCATTTTTTCTAGATTCGTTGATGTAATTTCGGGTGGTGTTATCGGAATTTAAGTATCTAGAATTTGTAATCGCATTTCCCGGACTGTTTCGATAATTATATCCCTGGTTGGTAAAAAGATTAAAATTTTTAGATTTGTAATTTAAAGTACCGCTTAAACCGTGATTATCGGGGTAACCAGTAGAAGCAATAAAGGTTCCGTTTAAACCAAGATTTTTTCCTTTTTTCAAAATAATATTTAATATACCACCGCCACCTTCGGCATCATATCTAGCTGATGGATTAGTGATGACTTCTACTTTTTCGATGGCATCAGCAGGGATTAATCGTAAAGCTTCAGCAATATTAATTGCATTAGAAGGTTTTCCGTCGATAAGTACTTTTACATTATCGTTTCCACGAAGGCTTACATTTCCTTCTACATCCACTGAAACTGATGGAATATTATCTAAAACATCACTTACAGTTCCACCTTTTACCATTAAATCATTCCCTACATTATAAACTTTTTTATCTAATTTGATTTCAACAGTTGTTTTCTCAGATCGAATAACAACTTCGTTTAATTGATTTGCATCTTCTTCTAAAGCGATTTGCCCAAGATTTGTGCTTGTCTGAAGATTTTTTTGTTTAATCTGATTTAATTTGAAAGATATAAACTCAATTTTTATATCGTAAACACCAGGAATGACAGCAATATCAAATTCCCCTTTTGCATTTGTAATTCCACCTGCTACTGGTTTTGGATTCTTTGGATAAAGAAAAGTAATTGTTGCATATTCAAGCGGCTGTTTACTTATTTTTTCTATTACATTTCCAGTAATTTTAATTTTTAGTTTTGAATTGGATCCTTGTTGCGCAAAATTTAGTAAGCTAGTAAAAAGAAGTGCAAAGGCTAAGTATTGTTTTAATTTTTTTGGCATGCTAGTAGTTTTAGTTATGCTATTTTAGATTGTAAAAAATGGGTTTGGTTTAAAAGTAAAATCACAAAAAAATGTTAATTTAATTTTTAAAAAAAAAAGATTATAAAAAATCAATTACGGAATCTAATTCTCTTGCGATTATGGCTTTATCTCCAATAATTACTATAGGTCTTTCGATAAGAATAGGATAATTAACCATTACTTGTATGATTTCATCATTAGTCATTTGTTTATTTTTGAAGTTTTCAATCCAAATTTTTTCTTTTTGCCTAACTAATGAAAGAGGTTCAAAATCTAGCTTTTGAAGAACACTTTCTAATTCATCGAAAGTTGGTCCATTTTCAAGGTAGTTAATAACTAGATGTTCTTTTTTAGATTCTTTTATGAGAAGTAGACAGTTTCTTGATTTTCCACATCGTGGATTATGGTATATTTGTATCATGTGATTTTTGGATAAAGGAAATTAGGAATTTAACGCTCTTCATTAGAGTAGCAAAAGTTAAATTTGTTACTCTAATTTTAATAAAATATAAAAACAAATAATCTATGTTCATAGAGCAGGGTATCAAGTCAGAGAATAAATTTTGGAAGTATATTTTAGGATCATTGCTTATTGTCCTTGCTTCTTTTTTAGGTCAAGCTCCTTTATTAGTTGCTATTTTGTATAACAGTTTTATTAATGGTAAATCATATCCTTCAGAAAATGATGACGTTATGCATTTTTTCGAACCAAATCTGACATTATTTTTGATCTTGATTTCCTTTGCTTTTACGATGTTTGGGATTTTGTTCGTTGTGCGCTATTTACATCATCAAACGATACTTTCTATTACAACATCAAGGGCAAATATTGATTGGAAAAGAGTGCTTTTTTCATTTTCTATTTGGGCAATGTTTACTATTATATCCACATTAGGTTTCTATTTATCTAATCCAGTTGATCTTGTAATCAATTTTAAACCGATTCCATTTGCAATTTTGGTTGCAATAGGCACGGTCTTAATTCCTGTTCAAACCAGCACGGAAGAATATATTTTTCGAGGTTATTTAATGCAAGGTTTTGCTAATCTCGCTAAAAACAAGTGGTTTCCATTAATTATGACTTCTGTGATTTTTGGCGCTATGCATCTTTCTAATCCGGAAGTAACTAAAATGGGAAATATCATTTTAGTATATTACATAGGAACTGGATTAATGTTGGGAATAATCACTTTGATGGATGATGGAATGGAATTAGCATTGGGATTTCATGCCGCTAACAACTTAGTTAGTGCACTATTGGTAACATCAGATTGGTCGGCTTTTCAAACACATTCTATTTTCAAAGATATTTCACAACCATCAGCTGGTTTAGATGTTATATTTCCTGTTGTCATCATTTACCCAATACTTTTATTTATCTTTAGTAAAAAATACAATTGGACTAATTGGAAAGAGAAGCTAACAGGCAAAATAGAATAACAAACATCTTTCAAAAAAAGACTTAAATACAAGTAAAAATATTATGAATACAATCACTTACAAAAACGTACACAATCATTTTAAACTGAATGGATTTCATTTAGACCGAAAAGATTTATGCAGAGTAGCCTATAGTTTTATAAAAGAAGGTGAAGATCATGAAAAGTCTGTCGGTGATTTTATTTTGGACTGGTTTGACAACAAGTCATATCTTGAACTTAATACTTCCGGGACAACTGGTGCTCCAAAAATTATTAGAATTGAAAAACAAGCTATGGTCAATTCAGCGTTAGCGACAGGTGATTTTTTTAATTTGAGTCCTGGCGATAGAACACTACATTGTTTACCAACAAAATATATTGCCGGGAAAATGATGTTTGTAAGGAGTTTTATATTGGGACTTGATATGGATTTTGTCGCTCCTAGCTCACATCCTCTGCTGCATAATGAAATTAAATATGATTTTGTTGCGATGGTTCCTTTGCAAGCTCAAAATTCTTTGCTTGAATTGAAAAATGTTAAAAAAATGATTGTTGGCGGTGCTAAAATGAGTAAATCTTTAGAAAAAAGTCTTTCTAAGTTGAAAACAGAGACCTATGAGACGTATGGTATGACGGAGACCATAACGCACATCGCAGCCAAAAAAACAGGAGAAAAATATTTCACTATTTTACCTAATATTAAAATTTATCAGGACGATCGAAATTGTTTAGTGATTAATGCACCTAAAATTTCGTCCGAAACTATTGTTACTAATGATTTAGTGGAATTAATAAATGAAAGTCAATTTGAATATTTGGGTCGAATTGATAACGTGATCAATAGCGGCGGAATTAAATTGATTCCGGAACAAATTGAAGATAAAT
This sequence comes from Flavobacterium fructosi, assembly GCF_042787335.1. Classification (NCBI taxonomy): domain Bacteria; kingdom Pseudomonadati; phylum Bacteroidota; class Flavobacteriia; order Flavobacteriales; family Flavobacteriaceae; genus Flavobacterium; species Flavobacterium fructosi. The sequence goes on from NZ_JBHZQA010000003.1 coordinate 331,711, forward strand.
TATTCAATAAAATTCATTCAAGATTTTTTGTAACCGGAATTCAAGACCCTGTTTTGGGAGAAAAAGTAATAGTAGTTATCGAAGGTGAGAAACAGAATTTAGACGAAAGTACTTTTGATGAATTAGATAAATATGAAAAACCCAAAGAAATATTTTATGTTTCAAAATTTATTGAAACACATAACGGAAAAATAAAAAGAAAAGAAATTCAAGAAAGTCTGTAGACTAATTTAAAGGATAAAAAAAAGCATCCGTTAGCAGCGTGATGCTTTTTTTATGATTTGTTACTTCTGCATTTTAAAATAGTAATCGGCTGAATGTTTTCCGCTACCATAAAACAGGAAAAACACACAAATTGCCAATGCAAATAATGCAAATAATAGATTTTGAGAATGCATTTCTCCCATGAAATTTATAATTATAGCAGCTATTAATATTGGTAATTGCGCAATTATTGCCCATCTGGTCAATAAACCAAAAACAATCATTATTCCACCTACCATATGTGCTGGAGCAATATAATGGATGAGAAACATTCCTCCACCAATTTTGTCGATTGGAGATATTAAATCCGCGAGATATTGGATGTTAGTTATAAAGGAAATTCCTTTCATAAATAAAAACACACCAAGCGCTATTCTTAACAAATCAATTGGTAAATAAGTATGGGTATTAGCCCATTTATTTAATTCTTTTACGCTGTTCATAATACTTAGTTTTAGAAATGATATACTAAGGTATTAATTTTTAATGACATAGGAAATGCTTTGCAAAAAAAACGCAAAATTTTTTGCTGTAAAATAGATTTTTAAATAAAAAAACAGGCATTTTTTTATTTAAAAAAGCAATAATTAAATTTCAGTCCAAGCGTATTTTCGGCATGGCCATGTGCTATGAAATTTGTTAAATTTAAAGATATATTGTATTTCGTTTTAGAAAAATATTTTCCTAAATAGATTCCAGAACAAGAACCAAAACGTGTAGGACCATTGTATTCGTCAACAAAACCTAATCCAATTTTTGAATCCTCGTCAGAGATCGCATAACCAACACCGCTTTCGGCTCCTAAACACCAATTTGATTTCAAGTTAAATTGTATATTTGGTTTAATGGCAAACAGACTAAAATTTCTATAGAGCGCTCTTTCCTTTACGGTACTTTCAGGTGGTACATCGGGATGATTTTTTTTAGTAAACCGATAATCATACTCCGCTCTGAGTCCAAACTCAGTTGTAGGTGTAATCTTTTCTGCAATTCTTAGATTGACACCAATTCCAAGTCTATGGGACCTGTACATCTGTATATGAACGGGCAATGATAAATTAATGCCAGATTCTAATGCAAATGAATTGTCTGATTCTTTTTGTGCAAATGCAAACTGGACAATCATAAGAAACATTATAGTTATGGTATGATCTAAAATATTTTTCATTTTTTATTGGAATTAAAATTTAGCTCTTAGCAAAAAAAAATATTTTATAAAAAAATCATGAGGTACAATTTAGGGTGTTGCTTTTACCAAATAATAATCAAAGATACAAAGAACAATTTCGTTAAGTCTTTATTAATCATATTTTTATATGAAATATTTAGATGTTTTTTTTTATTTTTTTTAAAATAAATTTTTATTTTTTTTGATAGTTGCTAGATTTTTTATGAAGTTATTTTGTTTTAGGAATTTCTGAAAGAGTTGGCTTGACATCATTCAAAATCCAATCCATTTCTGGATCATTTCCTTTAATTCGGTCTTGCAATGTTGGGATGATTGTTACATCTGGAAAAATACCTCTACCATTAATTTCTGTTTTATAATGAGGAGCCATCAACATCAAACCTATCCTAATTTTTAATTTAGAGTTGGGTAATTTTAGGAGAGGCATAAACCCCGCTACGGTTCCATTATAAGCTCCTCCCGTTTCTTCTCCTACAAAAGTGGCTCTTTTTGAACCTTTTAAATTTGAGGAAATGATGCTGGAAGCCGAAAAGCTCATTCCATTAATAAGTACATATATCTTTCCTTTGAAAGAATTTTTATTTACTTTTTGGGGTTTTGTTTGTGTTGCATAAATATTTTTTCCATTTTTATCCTTATGAACGGTCAAAAGTAAATAAGTGTAGAGTAATGGAGAAAAAATAGTTTTAATGGTTTTTACTGCGAAAGAACCCCCATTAAAATAGGCTCCTCCGAATAGACTTGATTTAGATACTACTTCAGATTTATCCAAAAACACAAAAGTAGAATCTGATAAATAAGAGTATAAATTGTTGATTTCAGTTACACGACCACCTCCATTATCTCTCAGATCAAGTATTAATGTGGTCGATTTATAGTTCTGAATTGTAGTAAAGCTTTCCTTATAAAAAGTTCTAAAATCCCCAATCTTAAATCCTCTGATTTTCATTACAGCAACGCTTCTGTCTTTTTCTTCAAAATGCAGGTTTCGGTTGTAATTTTTTAAATCTGAATTATACCCATTAACTATTTTCTTCTTTTTTATTGCTTTTAATTTTGCTCTTTCAACCTCAGTTAGCCTTTTTTTGACTTTCTTATTTTTCTTATCAGTAGTGTCATCTTTATGTCTTTTGATTGTAACTACTTTTAAACTGTCATTAAATTTTAAATTAAATCTAAGACTGTCCTTTATGCCATTTTGAGTAGTGAAAAAAGAGGAAAATCTTTTGCCGGAACTGCGTGTTTTTAAAGTAGTATTATAACCATCGGAAGTATAGAATTTATTGTATTCCTGAATTAAATCTTTTGGTTTTGTTCCGTTTATATCAACAATTTCGGTTCCTGCTTTTATGCTTTTGTCATAAGACTTATTTTTTATCACATATAGTTTATCATTGAAATAATCAAAATCAAATTGTGAAAATGGTCCAATTCCTTTTTTAAGAAGTGCTTTGGTTTCTTTTTTTGTTTTTAATTTGGTGGCAGGATATAGAAACATATGACCTTGTCTTACCGCAGCAATCACAGGACTCAGTTTCTTGTAAAAATCTAAACTGGTTATTGGATTTTGAATAGTCGTTTTTAAACTATCGAATTTATAATCAAGATCTTTTTTAGAAATGTACCAGTATAAATTGGGATGTAATTGCTGAAGTTTTTTATAAGTAAAATCAACATCAGATTTTAATTTTTTTTCAGAAATTAAATCATTCAAATGTTTGTTGTGATTTTTAATAGAAGTGCATTGAACAAAAAATAATGAGCCAAGAACTAAAATAAATATTTTTTTCATATTGTTTATTTTTGTCCCAGTTTTTAGTTTAAGTGAGCATAAGACTAGTAGAATACTAAAATAAACACTGGAACTAAAAACTTTTTTATACCTGAATTACTCCTAAGTTAAACTTTTTTTCAATAGGCGAGTGATTTGCCGCTTCAATTCCCATAGAAATCCAAGTTCGAGTGTCCAAAGGATCAATGATCGCGTCTGTCCACAAGCGAGAGGCTGCATAATAGGGAGAAACTTGCTCGTCATATCTTGCTTTTATTTTGTCAAAAAGGGCTTTCTCTTTGGCTTCATCAACTATTTCTCCTTTTGCTTTAAGCGAAGAAGCTTCAATTTGTGCCAATACTTTTGCTGCTTGTGTTCCGCCCATAACGGCTAATTCAGCACTTGGCCAAGCAAAAATTAATCTTGGGTCATACGCTTTTCCACACATAGCGTAATTTCCTGCGCCATATGAATTTCCAACAATAACGGTAAATTTGGGAACAACCGAATTAGAAACAGCATTCACCATTTTAGCCCCATCTTTTATAATTCCGCCATGTTCTGATTTAGATCCAACCATAAAACCAGTAACATCTTGAACGAATATTAAAGGGATTTTCTTTTGATTACAATTTGCGATAAATCGGGTGGCTTTATCTGCACTGTCTGAATAGATTACGCCTCCAAACTGCATTTCACCATTTTTAGTTTTCACCACTTTTCGTTGATTAGCAACAATTCCCACGGCCCAACCATCAATTCTGGCATAACCAGTAATAATGGTTTGACCGTAACCGTCTTTGTACGCCTCAAACTCAGAATTATCAACCAGACGATTGATGATTTCCATCATATCATATTGTTCATTTCTAGCTTTTGGCAAAATACCATAGATATCATTTTCATCTAATGCCGGTTTTACCGATTTTATTCGGCTGTAACCTGCCTTGTCGAAATCACCAATTTTATCAACTATATTTTTTATTTTGTCTAATGCGTCTTTGTCATCTTTAGCTTTATAATCCGTAACACCCGAAATTTCGCAGTGTGTAGTTGCTCCGCCCAATGTTTCATTATCGATGCTTTCGCCAATGGCTGCTTTGACTAAATAGCTTCCTGCTAAGAAAATACTTCCTGTTTTTTCTACAATTAATGCTTCATCACTCATAATTGGCAGATAAGCTCCACCGGCAACGCAACTTCCCATAACAGCAGCAATTTGAGTGATTCCCATACTGCTCATTTGAGCATTATTTCTAAAAATGCGACCAAAATGTTCTTTGTCAGGAAAAATTTCATCTTGCAAAGGCAAATACACACCGGCGCTATCTACTAAATAGATAATTGGTAATCTATTTTCCATTGCGATTTCCTGAGCACGTAAGTTTTTCTTAGCGGTAATTGGAAACCAAGCACCCGCTTTTACGGTAGCATCATTGGCCACCACAATGCATTGTTTTCCGCTGATATATCCTATTTTCACGACAACTCCACCCGAAGGGCAACCACCATGTTCAGCATACATTCCTTCACCAACAAATGCTCCAATTTCTATACTTTTAGCTTTGGGATCCAGCAAATAATCAATGCGTTCCCGAGCAGTCATTTTACCTTCGTTATGTAATTTTTGAATGCGTTTTTCACCACCGCCCAATTTAACCAGGCTTAATTTTTGGCGTAATGCTGAAAGTAAAAGTTTGTTGTGGTCTTCGTTTTTATTGAAGTTCAAATCCATGATGAAATAGTTGTTAAATAATTAGCGCTAAATTAAAAAAATTATTGAGATAAATATTTTAAAAGCTGTTAGTTTAGAAAGAAAACCGAATATATTATTGATGTTTTAGCAAAAAAACAGAATTTAAGTTCTGTTTTTTTATGAATTTAGCAAATGACAAGATTTGTTATTTTTTTGAATCGTTCACCATTCTTTTTAAAATTGCCCATTGTTTTAAAGCATCACGTGCTTCGACAGCAGGATATCCCAACATGGTTTTCCCTGCGGGAATATCTCCTGTAACACCGGAACCAGCACCTACAATGGCACCATCGCCAATTGTTGTGTGGTCTTTAATAGAAGCGCTTCCGCCTATAATTACACCATTTCCTAAAGTTACGGACCCTGCTAATCCACTGTTTCCAGCCATAATGCAAAATTTCCCCAATTTACTATTGTGCCCAATTTGAACTAAATTATCAATTTTACAACCATCACCTAAAATGGTAGAACTGAATTTTCCTCGGTCAACGCAAGTATTAGCGCCAATTTCAACACCATTACCTATAATTACATTTCCGATTTGTGGGATTTTCACTAAACCTCTTTCAGGATCAGGGCGAAAACCAAAACCATCTGCACCAATAGTTGCATTAGGGTGTATTATGCAATCGTTCCCTATGTGACAACGCTCTCGAATTACCGCCCCAGACCAGATTACAGTGTTTTTTCCTAGGGTACATTCGTCTAGAATAGTGACATTTGGATATAGTGTTGAATTGTCTCCAAGAACAACTTTAGGTCCAATATAACAACCTGCACCAATTCGAACACCATTACAAATAATTGCGGTGTCATCTATAACGGCTGTCGGATGAATATCTATAGTAAATAATGGGGTTGGAGGTGCAAAAAGAGCTAAAACTTGTGACATGGCCAGATCAGCATTTTTAACTTTTATGAAAGCCCTGTTTTCTCCTGGCTCGATTGATATATCTTCATTAACAACTGCGACACAAGCTTTGGATGTAGACCAAAACTTTTCGTACTTTTTGTTTCCAATGAAAGAAATTTCAGATTCATTGGCAGCTTCAAGTTGTTCAGGTGCTGTAATGTGTTGGATAGTGTTCCCTATTACTTCTCCTTTTAAAATCTCATTTATTTCTTGAATTGTGTAGGATTTCATTTCGTACAAGTTGGATTTAGTATTGTATTTTTACCAAATAAAACAATTTCGAGTTATAATTCCAAATCTTTCGAAATTCTTTAACAAGTTAAAACCACTATATTTTAAGCCATGATTCTAAAACAAAATATTTTACACCTTGATTTGCGGGTTGATTTATAATGTAAATGAATAACTGTATCAAATTCGAAATTTGTTTGTTCGTAGTCTTTTCTTCTTGTTTTGAAGTAAATGCTCAAATTTAAACCGTGTGTTTTATCGCATAAAAATACAATCTAAAAGGATTTATGCAAGTTTCTTGAAACGCTGATTGATTAATTAACCTGCTAACAAAGGTAGATGTTTCAGTTTCTTTGACCTGATAGCCTTAGGTTTTTACAATAGTATTCAAACAGCGTTACGGTTTTACCATAAATTGGCTATGTTTGCAGGTGAAATTACAATCGAATTTATAATTCTAATGCGACTTTATTACTAGCAATTGAATACTATATCCATAATAAATGAAACTTTTTAACCGTTTTCTATTTTTACCTGCCGTATTGTTTTTTTTTATTAACACGGCTGCTCAAACAGATAATAGTATTATTAAAAATGCATTATTAATTGCAAATCATAGTAAACGTAAAATAGAAAATTGTGAACAATTGTTGGTAGTGTATAATTACCAGCCAGAAAGTTACAGTGCTTTTCTTGTAGCATTAGAGAGGAAAGAGGGGAGTTGGGTTGTGAAATATAATTCGGTAGAAGTAGGTGTTGGTAAAAATGGTTTTGCGCCTTCGCAAAAAAAGATTGAAGGTGACGGCAAGTCGCCAACTGGTATCTTTCGTTTAGGTAAAATATTTACCTATGAAAAAAAGTTAAACACATTATTGGAATACCAGCAAATAACTAAAGAAGATAAATGGATTGATGATCCCAATTCAGACGATTATAATAAATATATTAGAGGTTCTACTAATGCAAAATCTTATGAAAATCTATTACTGAATAATGATGCCTACAAGTATTGCATAGTTATAGAATATAATATGAACCCAGTTATTAAAGGAAAAGGAAGTGCTATCTTTTTTCATTTAGGTGTTAAAAAACCATATTTTACAGCGGGTTGTGTTGCTATTAATGAGGAAAATATGAAGTTGATAGTAAATTGGTTAGATCCCAAACTAAACCCAACTATAATTATGGGTAATTACAATGTTTTGAAAAGGGGGCTTTAAATGCTACTAAGGCACAGTTGAAAAACGAGCTTTTAAAATTCAAAAAAAATCCCCTCAAGCATTTCGTTAAACAAAAGTTGAGGGGTTTTTTATATAAATTTGAGATGCAAGCTAGAGACTTAAAACTGCAAATGAACATTGCAAACTATTCTTCTTCTTCTCTCTGTCCCATCATCATTAAATAGGCTTTCAAGAATTCGTCGATTTCTCCATTCATTACGCCGTCAACATTGCTGGTTTCATGGCCCGTGCGAACGTCTTTGACTAATTTATAGGGCTGCATTACATAATTTCTGATTTGCGAACCCCATTCTATTTTCATTTTTCCGGCTTCGATATCAGCGCGTTGTGCCTGTTTCTTTTTCAACTCAATTTCGTACAATTGAGATCGTAACATTTGCATCGCACGTTGTCTGTTATCTTGTTGAGATCGCGTTTCAGAACATTGTATTTGAATTCCGGTTGGTTTATGAAACAATTGTACTTTGGTTTCTACTTTATTTACATTTTGTCCTCCAGCACCACTGGATCGCGAAGTTGTAATTTCAATATCAGCAGGATTAATGTCAATTTCGATACTGTCATCTACAAGCGGATATACATAAACGGATGCAAACGAAGTATGACGCTTTGCATTACTGTCAAATGGAGAAATACGAACCAATCGATGAACGCCGTTTTCGCCTTTTAAATATCCAAAAGAATAGTCTCCTTCAAATTCAAGTGTAACGGTTTTTATTCCTGCAGCCTCTCCTTTTTGGTAATTCAATTCTTTTATTTTGTAACCGTATTTTTCGCCCCACATCATGTACATACGCATAAGCATTTCAGCCCAATCACAACTTTCCGTTCCACCGGCACCGGCGGTTATTTGCACTACTGCACTCAAAGTATCACCTTCGTCCGAAAGCATATTTTTGAACTCAATCGCTTCAATGTGGTCTTGGGTTTGCTTGTATTGATCGTCTAGTTCTTCGACGGTAAATTCTCCTTCTTTATAAAAATCGTAGGCCAGTTGCAACTCGTCAGTCATTTCGATTGCTTTGTTGTAATCTTCAATCCATTTTTTTTTATTTCGAAGATTCTTTACAATCAATTCCGCTTCTTTTGCGTTATTCCAAAAGTCGGGAGCAAAAGTTTTCTCTTCTTCGTTAGAAATTTCAATTAATTTGGCATCAACGTCAAAGATACCTCCTCAACGCACCAAGGCGCTCTACAATACCTTTTATTTGTTCGGTAGTTGTCATAAATTATGTAATTTTGTGGCACAAAAATAAGAAAATTTTGAGAAGAGACAAGTCGTGACTTGTCCGTAACCTAAATATAACATAAATAAATGGAAATAAATTTAGTTAGTGATACGATTACCAAGCCGTCATATGAAATGTTACAGTATATGTTTAAAGCCCAAGTTGGCGATGACGTATATAAACAAGATCCTACAGTTATTGCGCTAGAAGCTAAAGTTGCTGAAATGTTTGGCATGGAAGCAGGTCTTTTTTTTCCATCTGGAACCATGGCAAATCAAACGGCGATAAAATTACATACGCAACCTGGAGAACAATTAATAGCCGATAAATATGCTCATGTTTATCATTACGAAGGAGGAGGAGTTTCTTTTAACAGCGGAGTTTCCTGTTGTTTATTAGATGGAAATCGTGGAATGATTACTGCCCAACAAGTGGCTGGAGCCATTAATGATCCGGAGTTTTATCACAGCCCTTTAACCAGTTTAGTATGTGTAGAGAATACAACTAATAAAGGCGGTGGTGCTTGTTATGAACTAGAAGATTTGCAAAAAATAAAACAGGTTTGTGATGCTAATAATTTGAAGTTTCATATGGATGGAGCCCGAATTTGGAATGCATTGGTAGCCAAAAAACAAGACCCAAAACAATTTGGGAAATTGTTTGATACCATTTCTGTTTGTTTATCCAAAGGACTTGGAGCGCCTATCGGTTCTGTTTTATTGGCTGATAAGGTAACAATTCACAGAGCTTTGCGAATCAGAAAAATATTAGGAGGAGGAATGCGTCAGGTAGGTTATTTGGCGGCAGCCGGAATTTATGCGTTAGATCATAACATGGAGCGTCTTAGCGAAGACCATCGAAGAGCTAAAGAAATAGCCGAAGTACTGAAAAAAGTGAATTGGGTAGCATCAGTAGAGCCTGTTGAAACTAATATTTTAATCTTTTCTTTAGCAAGTAATGTCAGTGATACCGTTTTGATAGAAACATTAAAACAAAAAAATATTTCAATTAGTTCTATGGGTCATGGAAAATTAAGAATCGTTACACATCTTGATTATAGAGAAGTAATGCACACGTATGTTTTGGAAACTTTAGAAAAATTAATTTTCTAGTATGTAAAATTTGTTTAAGGTTTAATGTTTTGCCATAATCAGCAACTTTAAACCTTAAACTTTATTTTTTATTTGAACAAATTGTCCATTCCTGGAATCATTGGCATATCCATTTTTGCGACAGCATCAAGTTCAGCTTCATTTGTTTTACTTGCTTTTTCAATGGCTTTATTTATAGTTAGAATTAAATAATCTTCCAGTTGATCTTTGTCTTCCAGTAAAGTATCGTCAATTGTAATTGATTTTATTTTTCTATTGGCAGTCAAAGTTACTTTCAATAAACCATCTGTGCTTTGCTCATCGATAAGAACAGTATCCAAACGTTTTTTTGTATCCTCTATTTTTTGTTGGGTCTCTTTAAGTTTTCCCATCATTCCCATTAAATCCATTTTGATAAATTTTAAATTATTGAAATACGAAATTACTACATTTGAAGGAATAAGCAATGTTAAATTAGATGAAAAACGGAGGTGTTTTAAATTGGCTTTGTACTATTTTTGTAAAATCACATATTTAATAAACGTATAAAAATGTCAGAAAATATACTACCACCTGTTGCTAAAATAATTCCTAAAACACTAGAAAATTTAGGACACTCCAGAACCGATAATTATTTTTGGATGAACGACAGAGAAAACCCTGAAGTCATCGATTATTTGAACAAGGAGAATGAATATTATCATAAAATGACTGCGCATACTAAAGATTTCCAAAAAGAATTATTTGAGGAAATGAAGAGCCGAATCAAGGAAGACGACGAATCGGTTCCTTATTTATATAATGGTTATTACTATATCACTCGTTTTGAGAAAGGAAAAGACTATCCTATTTATTCTCGAAAAAAAGAAAGTCTTACGGCAAAAGAAGAAATCATGTTTGATTGTAATGAAATGGCCAAAGGGCAATCCTACTTTCAATTGGGTGGTTTAAGTGTTAGTCCAGATAATAAATTAGCTATTTTTAGTTTTGATACGGTTGGAAGAAGAATATATACCATTCAAGTTAAGAGTTTGGAAACCAACGAAATTTTAGAAGATAAAATAGAGAAAGTTACCGGAACTGCTGTTTGGGCAAATGATAATAAAACTATTTTTTACTCCAGTCAGGACGAAGTCACGTTGCGTTCTGATAAAATTTTCAAACATAAATTGGGTACACAATCTTCTGAAGATGTGTTGGTTTATTTGGAAAAAGATGATACTTATAATGTAGAAATTGCAAAATCTAAATCTAGAAAATACCTTGCAATTGAGTCCGGAAGTACATTAACAACGGAATACAGAATTCTAAATGCAGACAATCCTGATGGAAAATTTGAAATTTTTCAAAAGCGAATTCGAGGAGTAGAGTATAGTATTAATCATTACAAGGACAGTTTTTATATTATGACTAATGCGGATGATGCTGAGAATTTCAAATTAATGAAAACGCTAGAAACAGCAACAACCAAAGAGAATTGGAAAGAAGTTATAGCGCATCGAGAAGATGTATTGCTAGAAGATATCGAAATTTTTGCTGATTATTTAGTTGTTGAAGAACGCTCAAATGGTTTGAATAAAATCCGAATTATGCCTTGGAGTGGCGAAGGGGAGTATTATTTGCCTTTTGAAAGCGAAACCTACACTGCATATACTAGCACCAACGTTGATTTTGACACGGAAATTTTGAGGTATGGCTATCAATCAATGACAACTCCATCTTCGGTTATAGATTTCAATATGAGGAGCAAAGCCAAGGACGTCAAAAAAGAACATCAAGTTTTAGGAGGTAAGTTTGATAAAAATAATTATATCGAAGAACGTGTTTGGGCAACTGCCAAAGACGGAATCAAAATTCCAATTTCACTGGTGTATCAAAAAGAAGTAAAGAAAAACGGAAAAAATCCCCTGCTTCAATATGCGTATGGCTCTTATGGGCATTCTATGGATGCTACTTTTTCTTCCACCAGATTATCATTATTGGACAGAGGATTTATATATGCCATAGCACATATTCGTGGCGGTGAAGATCTGGGGAGACAATGGTATGAGGACGGAAAATTATTGAAAAAGAAAAATACGTTTACGGATTTTATTGATTGTTCTACATTTTTGATTGAACAAAAATATACGTCACCAGAACATTTGTATGCTGAAGGTGGCTCTGCGGGAGGATTATTAATGGGTGTAGTGGCAAATATGGCACCAGAATTGTTTAATGGGATTATAGCTCAGGTGGCTTTTGTGGATGTGGTAACTACGATGCTTGATGATAGTATTCCACTGACAACTGGTGAATATGATGAATGGGGAAATCCAAACAAAAAGAAATATTATAATTATATGTTATCCTATTCTCCTTATGATAATATTAAACAACAAAATTACCCCAATATGTATGTTTCTACTGGTCTTCATGATTCACAAGTGCAGTATTGGGAACCTGCTAAATGGGTGGCTAAATTAAGAACCATAAAAACAAATGATACCGTTTTATATCTTGATACAAATATGGAAGCAGGTCATGGTGGTGCATCTGGACGATTTGAAGCATTAAAGGAATTGGCGAAAGAATTTAGTTTTTTATTAGATTTAGAAAAAATTAAAAAGTAATTCAAAAAATTTTGTTAAATTTGTGATATTTCGAGGTTAAATAAAAAGAACTTTGAGTAACTGTTTTTTTATGAAAGAAGAAATAAACGCTTATAATAATGTATTAGAATTAATAGGTAATACTCCACTTATTAAACTAAATAGAGTCACCGAAGAGTTAGAAGGTAATTTCTATGCTAAAGTAGAAGCTTTTAATCCGGGACATTCTTCTAAAGATAGAATTGCTTTATATATAATTGAAGAGGCTGAAAAAAGAGGGATTTTATCTCCTGGTGACACAATAATCGAAACGACATCCGGGAATACCGGTTTTAGTTTAGCAATGGTAAGCATTATAAAAGGCTATAATTGTATTCTTGCAGTTAGCTCAAAATCATCCAAAGATAAAATTGACATGCTTCGCAGTTTAGGAGCTAAAGTTTATGTTTGTCCTGCTCATGTTTCTGCCGATGACGAGCGTTCGTATTACAATGTTGCCAAACGTTTGCATGAGGAAACGAAAGGTTCTGTATATATCAATCAATATTTTAATCAACTGAATATTGATGCGCATTACAAATCGACCGGGCCAGAAATTTGGAAACAAACAAAAGGTAAAATTACGCATCTCATCGCTTGTAGCGGAACTGGTGGAACCATTTCGGGAACTGCAAAATACTTGAAAGAACAAAATCCAAACATTAGGGTTTTAGGTGTAGATGCTTTTGGTTCAGTATTGAAAAAATACCATGAAACAGGAGAGTTTGATAACGATGAAATTTATCCTTACAGAATAGAAGGTTTGGGTAAAAACTTAATTCCATCAGCGACCGATTTTGATATGATTGATAAGTTTATGAAAGTTACTGATGAAGAAAGTGCTCATGCAGCCAGAGAGATTGTAAAAAAAGAAGGATTATTTGTAGGATATACTTCTGGTGCGGTAATGCAGGCCATAAAACAATACGCAGAAGAAGGAGAATTTAACAAGGACAGTAATGTGATCGCTATTTTTCCAGATCATGGTTCTCGTTATATGAGTAAAGTATTTAGTGACGACTGGATGAACGAACAAGGTTTCTTTGATAGCATCAATGAAGAAGAAGCACAAAAAATCGAATTTATAAAATAAATTTAGAATTATAGATATAAAGTCCCATTTGCTGATGCAAATGGGACTTTATTTTGACCAGTGATAACACTATTTATTTCAGTAATTCAGGATTACTAAGTATTAATTCTATCTTTTTAATAGTGATTGTAATCTGACTCATTTGCAATTCTATATTTCTAAAAAAGAGACTAATATCTCTATTGACCCAACTTTCAGAAATAACTCTTGAACCCAAACTAATTCTTAAAATAGCACTTTCAATTTCAGTAGTATATTTTACATTAACGGCTTGTCCAATATGACATTTTTGGGCAGCAAGTCGGATGATTTCTAAAGAAGAATCTTCAAATTGATCCGATAAATCAGAATTTAATAAAGTATAAAGTTTTTTTACTTTATCAACAGATAAAACTTCCTTATCTCTAAAAATAAAGAAAGGAAAAATGGTGCGGATATTTCTTATTCCAAACTCTTTACTACTGTAACACTTCGTTTTGGTTTCATCACCATAGATAGGCTGTAAAAAAGCGGCCTCTTTTATTGATTCGTCAACAAAATTGCAAAACATCTCAATACCCATATTTCGGTATAAAATAGGTGTTTTATAATACCTGTCCATTTCAACTACAGCAGCGTTCCAGCGCATATAGGAACCATAGTTATAACCATCAGATAATTCATTTGAACAGAACCAAGAAGTCGGCCAATCGGAATGATTGTAATATTTAGTCAAACCTTTGGGTAATGTGTTTTTTACAGAACGAATTAATTTATTGACACTTTCAGGCAGAATTAATGCGCCGCAATACGGAGGACCAGTGAAGAATTTGCTCCCTGTTATGGTAACAATATATCCTTTATTTAAATAATTTTGTATGTCTTTTGGATCTAATCTAAGCTGTGAACCATCTACAATTATTTGTATTGATAAATCTTTAAGTGTATTTAGTCTTTTTATAAATTCATCACTGGGAGATTGATAACCTAATTTCGATTGATCCATTGTATGCAACACTACGTGCCTGCCTAGATCTTTGGTTTTAGAAACGGCATTAAATACTTCTTCATCTAATTGATGAGAGGATTTTAACGCGCCGTTTTCATCTCTAAAAGGGATTTTAATCAAATTAACATCTCTAAATCCTTCAATTTTATCGCCTTTTTTAATTGGATAATTTAAAGCTGTTGTGTTTTCAAAATGATATCCTTTTAAGGCCGCAGCAACGCCGCTGCCAGTTTCATCAGACGCAACCAGAATATGTGTGATTTCTTTATCGGAAATAATTTGCGTTATAGCTGCTATTTGAAGTGATGAATCAGTTCCCGATGGTGAAAAAATTATTTCGCATTCCTCATTTAATTTGAATATTTTTCTGAGGTTGTTTTTTAGTAATTCAGAAAACTCGTGTGTAGCATTTTTAAAACCATTTTTCAAGCTATTTCTAATTAAAATTCTTCTAACTTTATCTGTTTTATCAAAGGCAAAATTTGAAACGCTTGACGCTGTCGACGAGGCAAAAGTAAATGCATCAGGTCTTGGGAATGGGCGACATCCGTATTTATTTAGTAAATGAATTTCGTCGATGTTCAATCTAAGATCTCCTCCAGACATCAATAAGTATTCTGTAGGTTTTGCCAAATTTTCAACAATAGGTTTCCACGATTCTTTGAATTCATGGTTTAAATTTTTCAAGCCATGAAAAGATTGTAGCTCTTCGAGTTTTAATGGATGTTCTGTATTTAAATCAGTATCATTTTTAATTAAATTAATTAAAATATAATCAAGATTTTCTAATTTTTCTTTATCATCTTTAGGTAGTAAATTATAAAATATTCGAATCACTTCAAGTGCAGCGATATCACATAACGCTGTATCTTTTTTTTCGTTATTCAACGCTTTATACCATAGCTGCCATTCGATACCATATCTTAAATAAACTAAAGCTAATATGGGTTTGTCTAAAAAGGACGAACCAATTATAATCGATTTATTGGGTACAATTTTGAAAATATCAGGTTCACTAGTTGAGGTGATAATATTGATGTTATTTATCTTTGGTACGGTATTAAATCTTTTTAAAATACGAACTAAATAGTTTACATTTTCTTTTTCAAATAAACTTGTTCTTTTATATTGATTTTCAATTAGAATGTTGTTTGTCATAGATGTTATAATTTAAAGCGTTCCTTCGAACGATATTCTTTATTAGAATATTTAGTTAATTGACTAAATTAATTCAATCAACGGCTATATTCTGTTGAAAAATCATCATAAAAAGCTGATTTTTCAGTTTTGGATTATTTATGTAAAGCGAAACTATTCTATTAATGAATAAGGATACTCCAAATCTTTTAAAGCTTCGCTTGTTTTTGGTTGTTACATTTATCAAAAAATAAACAAATGTAATGAACTTGCAATCATGTGAAATATAAAACCACTCGTTTACTAAAGCCCTTCCATTTAATTTGAAAGAGTCAATCAAGCTGTATTTCTAAATAATTAGGGAAGTAATATACCAATTATAAAGATGATTTAGCACAATTTTTTATTTTTAAGTAAGAACTTGAGAAAAGGTGATAAGGACAATAGCAACTATGGCTAATAGTAATCCAAAATAATTGTAATGGCTAACTTTCTCTTTAAAAACAGCTATTCCTACGATGCTTCCTATAATAATTACGCCCATATTCATTGCAGCAAATACTGTCGATGGATTTTTGGCGAAAGCCTGATGCGCTTTAAGATAAAATAAAACATTTCCAAAATTAAACACTCCTACAAGCGCTCCAAAAAGAAAATTGTTACTTTTTAATGGGTCTTTCTTTAACACTATTTCGTAAAGAACTACTGCCAAAATTATGAGCAGCGAAATACCAAAAACAATAAATAGAGAAGTTGGAAAAGGTAAGCTCGTCGCCAAAGCAATTTGTTTAAACAAGATATCTATCGCTCCAAAGCCAACTAATACGACCGCTGGATAAATCCATTTGTTATTTAAATTATCGGTTTTTTTTGAAAGTATTAATATTAAAGCGGGTAGGGCTATCAAGAAGGCAATCAGTTTCATAGTGTTAAATTCTTCATTGAATAATAACCAAGCTGCGAGTACAGGAATAAAAAGGGAAAGGCGTTGTGCTGCATCTGTTTTTACAATTCCCATGTGCTTGATGGAAGCAGCTAAAAACAAAAATATAATAGGTAATAAAATCCCTAACGGAATATAAATATTCCAGGGTGCTGATGTATCAATTGCGCTTACATCAGGGCTGTAAAAGAAATAACAAAGTAGCAGGGCAAATACATAATTCCACGCAACTATTTGGGTTGTATTTAAAGTGTATTTTCGGCCGACTTTGAAAATCACCCCTACCGTTACGCTACAGAGAATACTTAAAATAAGAAATAACATGGGCTTTATATTAAATGCAATTAATTTGAGACAAAAAAACTCCAGCCGGAGCCAGAGTTTTATATATAATTGTACTGAAGTTTATGCCTCTTCCATTGTATGATATACGTTCATTACATCATCATCTTCTTCTAATTTTTCGATTAGTTTTTCTACATCGGCCATTTCAGCTTCTGTTAATGTCTTCGTAATTTGAGGTATTCTTTCAAAACCAGAAGAAAGGATTTCAAGACCTCTGCTTTCCAATTCTTTTTGAATCGTTCCAAAACTATTAAATGGAGCATAAATCAGAATACCATCTTCGTCTTCAAAAACTTCTTCAGCGCCAAAATCAATTAATTCTAATTCTAGTTCTTCCGGATCCATTCCGTTCGCAGGAATTCGGAAGTTACAAGTATGGTCAAACATAAATTCTACTGAACCCTGAGTTCCCATTGCTCCATTACATTTGTTAAAATAGCTTCTAACATTTGCAACAGTTCTATTATTGTTATCTGTAGCCGTTTCCACAAGAATTGCAATCCCATGAGGTGCGTATCCTTCAAATAAAACTTCTTTATAATTGGCTGTATCTTTATCAGTTGCTTTTTTAATAGCTCGTTCCACATTTTCTTTAGGCATATTTGCAGCCTTTGAATTCTGGATAACTGCTCTTAATCTTGAATTAGCATCAGGATTTGGTCCGCCTTCTTTAACAGCCATTACGATATCCTTTCCAATTCTTGTAAATGCTTTAGCCATTGCTGACCAACGTTTCATTTTTCTACCTTTTCTAAACTCAAACGCTCTTCCCATTGCTAATTTTTTATTTTGAACTGCAAAAATACAGCTATTAGTTATTTTACCAAAATCAATTTAAATTCTTTTCGTCAGTTTATGATGATTTGGGCTGTTATTTTTTTATTTTAAAGTATTAAAATCTTCAATTATAGTAATTGCTTCCTTTAGATAATGATTTGTTTTCAAAGCGTCTAATTGAAATTGATTGTATGTTTTTTCCAAAGGATGAATCGCCAGAAAATATTTATTTAAATTCGAATTATAAGCATTTAGATCAATGCTCTTCGAATTAAAAATAGCAATCTCTTCCCATAAATTGGTAACTTTATTTTGTTCCTCAAAAACAGCATCAATAGTAACGGGCGTTACTGTTTTCGGTTTGTTTACGATATCGTCGATCTGTTTATTTATCTTCCTAATAGTATTAAAATAAGAATCGTTTGCAACTCTTTGATTACTTTTTTTTGTTATTTTTTCAATCAAACTATTTTTAAAGTAAGTTTTGAATTTAATAGAAGTTGTAATGCTGTCATTTTTAAAAGCCGTTGGAAAGTTACTTTCTTTTTGGAAGATGGTTTCGTAAATTTCAGGAAGCATTACATTTGGCGTTAAGCCCAAACTTTGGTGGCTTTTTCCTGTAATTCTATAAAATTTGTTAACAGTTACTTTTACAAAATTTTCTTTGTCATTTACGTCCAATGGAATAATCGTTTGCATAGTCGCTTTTCCTAAAGTAGTACTTCCTATCAATAAAGCTCTATTGTAATCCTGAAGAATGGACGCGAAAAACTCACTCGCTGATGCTGAATTTCCATTAACAAGTAGCACAATAGGATCTTTATAAAACATTCCTTTAAATGGATCTTCAATTTTCGTTTGGATTTTATTTTTGTCAATAACAACAGAAATAGGACCTTTGTCTATAAAAATGCCCGCCAATTTTATAGCTTCTTCCATAGAACCACCACCATTATCCACAAGATCGATAATTAATCCTTTAATATTATCTTTTTGTAATTTGATTATTTCTTTTACGACATCCTGAGCGCAGCCTTTGCCATTATTGTCTTCAAAATTAGCGTAAAAGCTAGGTATTTTTATGTATCCTATTTTGATGTTTTTTTCAACAATAAAACTGTAGACCGTGTTTTCTTCATCTTTGATTATTTGTTTTTCAATAAGTACCTCAAAACTTTTTCCAGTCTTTCGTTTTAAGGTCAAAACAATGTTTTTATTCGCTTCTGACAAAATCATATTCGAAATCGATTCTAGTGATGCGCAGGTAACCAATAACGTTTCCTTTTGGTTTGAAATTGAAATAATTTGATCTCCTTTTTTTATTTTTCCTGTTAAAAATGCGGGACCGTTTGGATCTAAATCCTCAACAATAATTTCGCTTTTTTCGTTTAATCTTACATTGAGTCCTAGTGATAAGTGTTCTTTTGATAATGATGCTACAAAACTGGACTTCGAATCGTCATTGAAATAGGACGTGTGAGGATCAAAATAACCACAAAAGGCATTATATAGATTTTCTTCTAAATCGGTTTCATTTTGTAAAATGATATTTATTCTGCAAAGTTCATTTTGAATGACAATATTTTTTGATAAAGCTTCTATTGAATTGAAATTAACTTTTATAGAATCCAGATTTTTACTGGTTTGGGAGATCTCATCCAGAATTTGATATCTTATTTTTTTTCGCCAAACTTTCTCCACTTGGCTATCCAATAAATAAATGGGAAATGCTTTTTTATAAAACCGAATCGTATCTTTCAATTCATAATCGATAGCTTCACGGTCAATTTTTTCTAAAATAGCTTTGTTTCTCAAAAGGTCTTTTTTGTAAACGCTTGAGATTTCCGTTAGAAAAGAACAATCGTTACTTTTGATAAAATCATCTATATTTAGTCGGTATTTTTTAGAAAGAATATCGTATTCTGATTTTAGAAAAATGTTTCTTGATGGATCCAATTTATCAATAAAACTGTCAAAAACAAAAACCGATAAACTATCGTCTACCGGTTTTGGATTAAGATGTTCGCGTTGTATCAACACATTTATTTTGGAAAGTTTTTCACAAGTGGTAGCACTATTTTGACCAAATAGAGAGAATGTAGTCAAGAATAGTATTAGTGAAAATTTATTCATTTAAAATTTATTTCTTGTAAAAAGGTAATTTTACCACTTTGGCAGGAACATCATTTTTACGAATTCTAATGAAAATATCGCTGTCAACGGGACTGTTTTCGAGGGTTACATAACCTAAACCAATTCCTTTATTCATAGATGGAGACATCGTTCCCGATGTTACAATTCCGATTACGTCTCCTGTAGCATTTACAATTTCATACTCATGTCTTGGCACCGCTCGTTCTTGCATTTCAAAAGCAACAAGTTTTTTAGCAACCCCGGTTTCTTTTTGCTTTTTTAGATTTTTTGAATTGGTAAATTCTTTATTGAATTTTGTAATCCAACCCAAACCAGCTTCCATTGGAGAAGTCGTGTCATTAATGTCATTTCCGTACAAACAGAAACCCATTTCTAAACGCAACGTATCACGCGCAGCCAATCCAATTGGTTTTACACCAAATGCAGCACCCGCCTCAAAAACTTTATTCCAAATTTGTTCTACTTCCGAGTTTTTACAATAAATCTCAAAACCTCCAGAACCGGTGTAACCTGTAGCGGAAATAATTACATTTTCAATTCCGGCAAAATCGCCAACTTCAAAATGGTAATAAGGAATAGCCGCTAAATCTAATGAAGACAAAGCTTGCATCGCTTCGACCGCTTTAGGTCCTTGAATCGCCAATAAAGAATAATCATCCGAAAGGTTTTTCATTTCCACACCCAAATTATTATGAGCTGAAATCCAATTCCAATCTTTATCAATATTCGATGCATTTACAACTAATAAATACTGCTCTTCTTTTATTTTGTAAACAATCAAATCATCTACAATTCCACCGTCATTGTTAGGCAAACAAGAATATTGCGCTTTCCCAATCGTAAGTGTTGAAGCATCATTCGAAGTCACTTTCTGAATTAAAGCCAAGGCATTTGGACCTGTAAGCAAGAATTCTCCCATGTGTGAAACGTCAAAAACACCCACAGCATTTCTAACTGTTTCATGTTCCGCATTTACTCCTTCATATAAAATAGGCATATTGTATCCGGCAAAAGGAAGCATTTTTGCTCCCAAACTTTCATGTATGTGCGTAAGCGCAGTGTTTTTCATTGTGTTTTTGTATAAAATTTGATGGCGCTAATTTATTGCTTTTATTTTGAGTGACAAAGGCGATAGCACGCAAAGTTTAAAGTTTCAAACGTTTTCGAAGTATTACTGAAACGTCATCGTCTAAATCTTTTTTGGAGCTATTTCCAGCTTTCCATTTCAAGTCCTCGTCTCGCCTAAAAAGGCTTGACTGTGGGCTTTCCATTTCTATCTGGGCTAGGGAATTTGTTATTCAATTTCAATCTTTTTTTAATAATTACGATGCGTTATTAAACAAAAAAAGACAAATCAAAAATAGATTTGATTTGTCTTTTTAGCCAAAAGTCACAGCCTTAATATTTCGCCGCTTCTCCCGTTTTAGGCAATGAATTTTTTATGAACGCTCTGATATCCTCATTAGCCGTTTCTAAATCCTTTTTTCTTAAGTACATCATGTGTCCGCTTCGGTAGCCTTTCCAACTCATTCTGTCTTTTAGCTTTCCGCTGGGATCCATTTGCCATAAATTGTATTTTGCATTGAAATAATCACAGGCGCCATCATAATATCCAGACTGAACCATAACATTCAAATAAGGATTTTGTGCCATTGCCTGACGTAGATTTTCACCTGTTTCATCATTTGATTTATCCCAAGGATTTACCGAACCAAACATATTGTATTTGAAATCAGTTTTATAATTCAAATCATTGCGAATGTACATGTTGATTGCGGGAGTAAAGGAATGTAGCCACGAAGTAAGTTCAGCATTAAAATCAGGACCATCTCCTGCATTCTTACGATCAATTCCTTTGTAACGGGAGTCTAGTCTGCCTACCGTAAAACCTTTGTCGCGCAACAATTCTTTCCAGAAATAATTATAAGGAACGTCTAAATTGTTTTGCATAACCACTTTTTCTGAAATACCGGAGTACCGTGCTATTTTTACAGCAATTTCTTTTCTTTTTTGCTCGTCAAGTGAACCGCCTTTGCTTAAAGAAGGAAGAAGTTCATTGATAGTAAAATCTTCCACTTCTGGCAGCATATCAGTCAAATCTTTATTCTGTAAATCTGGAGGAAGCATTTTATGATACCATGCAGTAGCTGCAAAATAAGGAAGTTTCAGGGCTCCATCAGCAGCCACGCCACGAGTTATTCCTAATGTCGTTGGGGAAACTAATATAACTCCGTTAAGATACATCCATTGATTGTTTTGCAATTGAAGCGCCAATCCGGAAACACGTGTTGTACCGTAGCTTTCGCCAATAAGATATTTAGGCGAAGCCCAACGGTTCGTTCGCGTTACAAATCCGCCAATCCAATCGGCTAAATATTTAATATCCGCATTGATGCCAAAAAATTTAGTCGTTGGAATTTCTTTGCTTGTTGCTCTGGAATAGGCAGTGTTAACGGGATTTACAAAAACGATATCAGCAACATCTAGAATAGAATAGGGATTTTCTTTGATTCCGTAAGGCTGCAAAGGATATCCTTCATCATCAATATTTAATAAACTAGGACCGGTGTACGCAATTTGCATCCAAACCGAAGCAGAACCGGGACCACCATTGAAAGAAATTACTAACGGGCGTGAAGCACGATCTTTAACATCAGAGCGTTCATAATAAGTATAAAATAATCCTGCAATTGCTTTTCCATCTTCATCCCAAACCGGCATGGTACCAGTGGTTGCTTTGTATGAAACTCTTTGTCCTTTTATGGTCGTGGTGTGTTCAGTAACAACATTTTGATCAGGATTGAAAACAAGATTAGAAGTAGAATTATTCTCTTTTGCTACTGCTTTTGTTTCTTTAGGTGGAGTACCAGATTCTTGGGCATAGGAAGTATTTATAAGTACTGCTAACAGTAATAAAAATAATGTTTTTTTCATTGGTTTATTTTTAATAGTAATTATAGGATACTAAAGTATTCTTTTTTAAAAGAATAACAATAAGTGTTGGAACATATTTATCCAATTCTGAAGCCAAATGGATTGAACCTTCATTTTTATGGAATGCCAAATTGTAGAATTAGAATCATTGAATTCCGTTTATAATTCGTAATTTTAGACAAACAAATCCTACGATGAATCCTATTTATATTGACAAGAATGAAATTTTAAAATGCTATAAACCCATTGATAAACACACTCACAAAGGTATTCAAGGTCATGCTTTATTAATTGGCGGAAGCTATGGTAAAATCGGTGCGGCTTGTCTTTCTTCCAAAGCAGCTCTTAAAACAGGTTGCGGATTAGTCACTGCTTTTATTCCAAAATGCGGTTATGAAATTTTGCAAATCTCCATTCCTGAAGTGATGGTATTGACTGATGTTCAAGAAAAATTTATCTCGAATATCACTTTCGATATTGTACCGCAAGCCATCGGAATTGGTCCGGGAGTAGGACAGGAACAAGCTACCCAAATCACCTTTCATGAATTCCTGAAAACCACTAAAGTCCCATTAGTAATCGATGCGGATGCTTTGAATATTTTATCGCAAAATAAATCTTGGCTTTCTTTATTAAAGCCCAAAACCATCATTACACCACATCCCAAAGAATTGGAACGATTGATAGGAAAGTGGGATTCAGAGGCTGAAAAATTCGAAAAAACCATAGCTTTTTCAAAAAAATACCAACTTATAATCGTCATGAAAGGAGCGCCAACACATATAATTGATGGAGATGCAGTCTACGAAAATACCACAGGAAATGCTGCCTTAGCCACCGCAGGATCGGGCGATGTTTTAACAGGAATGATCACCAGTTTATTGGCCCAATCCTATGAACCAATAAATGCAGCCATATTGGGTGTTTACCTTCACGGATTAACTGCTGATATTGCTTTGCCCGAAACCGGTTATCAATCCTTTATCGCTTCTGATATTATTGATAATATTGGAAGAGCCTATTTGAGTATTACAGCATAAAAAAAGCTTGTAAAAAGGGGCTTTAGAAATTATAGTTGCAAACTGTTGAGTAAATCAATTAGTTTAGTATCGGATGGTTTAGGGGCTTGGGAATTTACGATATTACCATTTGGATCAATAAGAATAAATCTTGGAATTCCTTGAATACCGTAATCTTTTATAAATTTAGAATCCCATTCCTTATCTGCCAGTAATTGAATTCCTCCCAACTGTTCTTCAGTTACAAGTTTACTCCATTTTTCATGATCTTTCATGCTGTCAATTGAAATGCTGACAAATTCGATATTTTTCCCCTCATATTGTACTTCTACTTTTTGAAGAAATGGAATTTCTTTGCGACATGGTCCGCACCAAGTTGCCCAAACATCAATGTAAACGTATTTTCCTTTTAGACTTTCTAAAGATGTTTTTCCGCCTTTGTAGTTTTCGTAATCAAATTTTGGAGATGGATTGCCATTTTCTAAAATTTTGGTATTTTTATAATTAACGGTAAGGTTGTCTTTTAATTTTGTATTATTTGTAATAGAAATGTAGTCGTTATATATTTTTTCGTAATTCGCATTTTCCGTACTAACATCAGATATTGAGTTTTGAATTAAGCGATTCTTAATGCTTTGACTTTTAAGCGCCTTAATTTTTGGAATTGCGTCCTTAGCCGTAATAAAAAAACTTGTTCCATCTCCTTGAATATTTTCGTAGAACTTATTCAATACTAATTCTTTGTATTCATTGGAAAATAGAAAATCAGCATCATTATCCAAATCTATTTTTTTGTCAAGTTTTGGAAATTTGTCAGAAACTTGAAATTCTTTTAAATGGGCATGGTAACCATGGGAATATTTATAAAAAGATAAGTGCTTTTGCACCAGATAATGAATGCTCTCGACCTCTTTATCTTTAAAATCGGTATTAGGAAATTTAGTATTGTGATATAAGGATAAAATAGCATTTTTAATTTCCGTCACTTTGTTTAGGAACTCTGTTTCATTTAACTTATACAATTCTTCGTCTGAAATTTGAGAAGTTATATTTGATTTTTTAGCAATGTACTGATTTTCGATACTTCCTTCACCAGTATATTTTAGAGTTGCATTAAAAGCTTTGTCATCAGCAATCAGCGATAGTTTTGTTTCTTTTGACAGATATATTGGACTCCTGTTTTTATTAGTTTCAAGAGTGTAAATTCCATCATATGGGATGCTTATGTTTTCTGAAAAACTACCGTCAGCATTTAAAGTAATTTCTTTCTCAAATGATTCTCCTTTAATGCTGATTTTTCCGTTCTCGGTATTTATAATTTTCCCCGAAAGTGTTATTAGCTCTTTTGAAGTTGTGAATGAGGCTAAAACTAAAATCAGCAATAAATAAATAATTTTTTTCATGAGGGATTATTTATAGGTGTCTTCAAATATAAACTAATTCTTATAAAAATTATTGTTTAATTCTTAGATAATAAAATAAAAGTATATTGTTTTACAGAAACTTGTTACTAATTATTTATCTCTATTTCGAACATTGGAAAAACCTATTTGAATTTATAGAACAAAGATTATTTTTTTTCATTTGTCATTCTTGACAAATAGCACATAATCATTCTACAAAATTGTAATTAAATTTATCTCACTTATTTGTAAGTTTGCATTTAAGCACAATAGCTTTATCCAATTCGATTATGGAAAAAATTCCCCAGCTTAGAACCGTAAGTGTTACGCGATACATCACACCTTTGCGGGAAGGAGGTTCTTTACCTGCTCTAGCTGAAGCCGATGATGATTTTAAATATGTATTGAAATTCAAAGGTGCCGGACATGGCGTAAAAGCTTTAATCGCCGAATTAATTGGCGGTGAAATTGCCCGTGTTTTAAACCTAAAAATGCCGGAATTGGTTTATGCTAATCTCGACGAAGCTTTTGGCCGCTCAGAAGCCGACGAAGAAATTCAGGATTTGCTTCAAGGAAGTCAGGGACTTAATTTGGCTTTACATTATTTATCTGGGGCTATTAATTACGATCCTGTTGTGACCGTTATAGATGCAGAATTAGCTTCGCAAATTGTTTGGCTGGATGCCTTTATAACTAATGTTGACAGAACCTTCAGAAATACCAACATGTTGATTTGGCATAAAGAATTATGGCTGATTGATCACGGCGCAAGTCTTTATTTTCATCATTCTTGGACTAATTGGGAAAAGCATGCAGAAAGCCCTTTTGCACTGATAAAAGACCACGTATTGTTACCACAGGCTTCTCTGTTGAAAGAAACGGATGCGATATTCAAAAAAATATTAACAGATGAAGTCCTGCAATCTATTGTGAATCTTATTCCGTTGGAATGGCTGCAATGGGAAGATACGGATGAAACTCCCGAAGCCATCAGGAACGTTTATTTTCGATTTTTATCCATACGCTTAAACCATTCCGAAATTTTTATAAATGAAGCCCAAAATGCAAGAGAAACACTTATATGAGTATGCGGTAATCCGCGTTGTGCCAAGGGTAGAACGCGAAGAATTCCTCAATGTGGGTATTATTCTCTTTTGTAAAAAAGCCAAGTTTATAAAAGTGCTCTGTTCAATTAATGAAGCTAAACTTCAATTGTTTTCAGCCGATTTAGATTTGGAACAAATACATTTAAATTTGCAGGCATTTGAGAAGGTGGGACATGGCGAGAAATCGGGTGGGCCAATAGCGCAATTCGATATTCCGTCCCGTTTCCGTTGGTTGACCGCCATTCGTAGTTCGGCTATACAAACCTCAAGACCGCATCCGGGCATTTGCGATGATTTGGAACAAACAACACAACGCCTGTTTGAAGAAATGGTTTTGTAAAAGAGATTTAAACTCAAAAATTGTAGTCATAATTTGGGCGTAACCCCAAAGCAGAAAATCCCGTTTTATATTCACGAATCTTCAGCTTTGGGGTCGGGCTTTTGGCTCTATCTTTATTTTTTGAAAGAAAAAAATAAAGGATGCCGCCGCAATCCCTTACGCGAGCAGCCGAAGATTAAGAGAAATTTTGCTTATCGCTAGATTTTATTCTCTTGAAATAACTTTTCTAATTGGTCAAGACAGGCAGTAATGCCTTGTTCAAAGCCCATTTCAATTATGGTTTCTATCTCTTTTTCAGTAGAATAAATCATCTTGAATTCAACCAAAGTACTAGTGTCAGTTTTAGTAAAAACAATAGTTCCTTTAGAAACCGGCAGAGAAGAGTTTATATTTCCATCGTCATCACAAAAAACGTCTTTGATCATAAAGCTTTTATGAGGCGTTATTGCAGTATAGTCCATACGACCCCAATGTTTTTCATTTTCAGGACTTACCATCGCGTACAACCAATATCCGCCAACTGAGAAGTCCATTGTTTTGGTTTGGGCTTTCCAAGGCTGTGGTGCCCACCATTGTTCCAGTAATTCACGTTCCGTGTAAGCACGCCATACTTTTTCAAGCGGAGCATTAAATTCTCTGGATACAAGAACTGATTTTTCTTTTAAATCTTTTATAACGAGTGTTTTGTTGCTGTTTTCCATTTCATTTCGATTTGATATTTGTTTGTAGCCCATAAATTATTTTTGTAAATAGATCCTGAATTTACGTTATTCTTTTCTCTAACACAATAAATTCCAAAGGTTGTTCTGAGATTGGAACATGAACATCACTTGCCGGAAAGGGTTCTCTTACTCCTGTATCAACATAACCATTGCGTTTGTACCAAGCAATTAATTCCTCCCGAACGGAAATCACTGTCATTATAATTTTTGGTAATCCCAGCGTCGAAGCATGAATTTCGGCCTGCTGTAATAATTTTTTGCCAATGCCACTGTTTTGTAATTCTGGCGAAACGGTCAGCATGCCTAAATACAATTTTTGTTCTTTCTCCACCAACAATACACAACCTATAATTTCTTGATTCTCCGTAAATTTCAGAATCGTATTTTTAGTATTCTGGATGGTTTCCCTTAGTTCTTTTTCATTGGTTCGGAGCCCTTCTAGAATATTGGCTTCAGTGGTCCATCCTTTTTTAGAAGATTCCCCGCGATACGCTGAATTGATTAATTTATTTAATAAGGAAACGTCTTCTAAAGTCGCTTTTGTAATCATGAATACTAATGTTATATTTTTTGTTTGTCTTTTTCAAAGATAGGAAAAAGGATAACAGAATTATATTTTGGTATTATAGAACCAAAAGGAATTCGAGAAATCCCAACTATCGAGGCTGAAAGCTAAAAATACTTGAAAGCAAAAATTGTACTTTCAAAAAAGTAATTTTGAAAGTAAAAGCAATAATTGTGTAACATCCCTTCATAGTAATTGTGCTAATTTAGTTTTGTGAGATAAGGAGCTAATAAATCGAAATTTACATTACCTATAGTATTGATAATCAACAGTAAATTGAATTTTTTTAAGGAATTTATCTTAACTTTGAATAAAGAAAATTAATACTAATTTAATAGCTGTAATATATGAAAAATTTAAAGATTATTTGGATAATACTGATCGCTTTTGCAATCAATAGTACACTTACATTTGGGCAATCGACTGCGAGAAAGAACAAAGTTATTGCTGACAGTCATACCGCAAAAGCAGAGTTCATTAAAAGTGATCCTTTAATGAAAGGACTTTTTGAAAAAGCGGCAGGCTATGTTATTTTTCCCAATGTTGGTAAAGCAGGGTTTGGTATTGGAGGAGCGGCTGGGAATGGTGTTGTCTATGAAAATAGCAAAATGGTAGGTATGGCAAAGTTATCGCAATTGAGCATAGGATTTCAGGCAGGCGGACAAGCGTATCGAGAGGTAATATTTTTTGAGACAAAAAAGGAATTGGAACGGTTTAAAGAAAGTCGATTCGAGTTTTCCGCTCAAGCTTCAGCAGTGGCCGTAACCGAAGGTGCCTCAGCAAATGTAAAATATACAGAAGGCGTAATGGTATTCACCATGCAAAAAGGGGGACTCATGTACGAAGCATCGGTTGGCGGGCAGAAGTTTAAGTTTAATAAATTGTAAGATTCTTTACTATTTCAAATTCGAGCGATTTAGTTTTTAACTGCTCGAATTTGACAGAGTAAACAATTATTTAGAAACGGCTAAAAATTTTTTCAGCCGTTTTTGTCTTTTTAAGAGGAAGCTATAAAAACTAGGCTAAAAACGCTTTCAATTCCTCATACGTTTTAATTTTTGTACTCACTTTTTCCTTTCCTAACACACTTTTAATTTGCGCAGGAATCGGCAGTTTTACGTTTAATGTTGGTTCAACCGTATCCAAAAACTTTATTGGATGGGCGGTTTCTAAGAAAATACCAATCGCATTGACGTGGTTTTGTAATTCTTTTTTCAAACCTAGATATCCAACTGCTCCGTGCGGTTCTGCAATGTAACCGCTGGTATTGTAAATGGTTTTCATGGCAATAATGGTTTCTTCATCATTGAAAGTAAAAGAAGAAAAATCTTTTTTGAATTGCTCCAAATCATTGTGGTACATTTCCTGAATTCGGATGAAATTACTTGGATTGCCCACATCCATCGCATTCGAAATCGTGGCGATAGAAGGTTTTGGATTGTAGATTCCGTTTTCTAAAAATCGTGGCACCGTATCATTCACATTCGTGGAAGCTACAAAATGCTCGATTGGCAATCCCATTTTTTTGGCAATGATACCGGCGCAAATATTTCCAAAATTACCACTCGGACAAGAGAAAACCAATCGTTTATTCTGTTTTTTTAATGCTTTGTACGCAAAGAAAAAATAGAACATTTGTGGCAACCAGCGCGCAATATTAATCGAATTTGCCGAAGTTAGATTTTTATGTTTTAGACTTTCGTCCAAGAATGCTTTTTTGACCATATCCTGACAATCATCAAAAACACCGTCTACTTCAAGTGCTTTAATATTCTGTCCTAAAGTGGTCAATTGTCGTTCCTGAATATCGCTCACTTTTCTGGATGGATACAGGATAATGACTTCCACACCTTTTACACCAAGGAAACCACTGGCTACAGCACCACCAGTATCACCGGAAGTAGCTACAAGAACGGTATTTCTGCTGTCTTTGTTGTCTTTATTGAAATAACCCAAACAACGTGACATGAAACGCGCTCCTACATCCTTGAAAGCCATGGTTGGGCCATGAAACAATTCGAGAGAATAAATGTCTTTTTCTACTTCAACCAGTGGGAAATCAAAACACAAAGTTTCGGCAATGATTTGTTTTAAAGTGGCTACGGGGATTTCGTCACCTATAAATTGTTGAATCGCTTCGAAAGCAATTTCTTCATTGCTTAAACTTTCGATAGTTTCAAAAAAAACAGGAGCTAAAGGAGTAATTGTTTCCGGAAAATACAATCCTTTGTCTGTTGCTAATCCTTGTATTACGGCTTCTTGGAAAGAAACTTTGGGTGCGTTATGGTTTAAACTGTAATATTTCATTGTGTATAAAAATTTAGAATCTCCACCCCAACCCTCCCAAAAGGGAAGGGAGACGAAACTGGATTCAGAATGTGTTTATTGTAATTTTAAAATCACTATTTTTATTCCTTTTATTCCCCTTCGGGGGTTAGGTGGATTATATTATTTTCATTCCTTCATCGTTCACTTTAGAAACATGAATCTCATACGGTAAATTCATTGCGTCGTATACGGCGCTCATGGCTTTGGCAATTTTATCAGCTGTTTCCTTTCCTTTGCTTAAAGCAAAAATTGAAGGACCTGAACCTGAAATTCCAGACCCTAAGGCTCCGTTTTCTAAAGCTGTTTGCTTGATTAAATCAAATCCTGGAATCAATACACTTCGCAACGGTTCGACGATTTCATCATGTAAGGAACGTCCGATTAAATCGTAATCTTTAGTGTATAATCCAGCTACTAATCCGCCCACATTTCCCCATTGCGTAATAGCACTTTTCAGGGAAACAGTTTGCTTTAATACCGAACGCGCATCCGATGTTTTTAATTCAATTTGAGGATGAACGACAGTGGCGTATAATTCGGAAGGGCTTTCTATTTTGATAATGTCTAATGGATTTGAACTTCTTACCAACGTAAAGCCGCCCAAAAGGGCAGGAGCAACGTTATCGGCATGGGCGTTTCCACTGGCTAATTTTTCGCCTTGCATGGCGAATAAAACCAACTCTTTTCGGGTAAATGGCCGTCCCAATAATTCGTTGATTCCAAAAACAGCTCCCGCTGAACTTGCGGCACTGCTTCCAATTCCGCTTCCGGCTTTGATGTGTTTGTAGATTTCGATTTCAAATCCAAATTCGGTTTCTATAGCTTCCAGCATCGCCAAAGCAGCTACTCCAGCTACATTTTTTTCGGTTTCCAGAGGCAAGTCGGCACCCACAATTTTAGTGATACGAATCCCTTTAATATCTGATTTTCGAATAATCATTTCGTCACCCGCTGTTTCTAAACAAAGCCCTAGGACATCAAATCCACAGGAAAGATTGGCGATTGTCGCGGGGCAAAATATTTTTATTTCATTCATAATTTTTTATTTTACGTAGAGATGTTGCATTGCAACGTCTCTACACGTTTCCAATTCTGATTACATCAGCAAATATTCCAGAAGCGGTAACCGCAGCTCCAGCACCGGCACCTTTTATCAATAAAGGTTGATCTACATAGCGATCTGTGAAGAATAATACGATGTTGTCTTTTCCTTCCAGATTGTAAAAAGGATGGTCTTTAGGAATGAATCTTAAACCAACATTTGCTTTTCCATTTTCGAATTGTGCAACGTATTTTAAACGGGAATCTTTGCTTAAAGCCTCCTTATAAATAGTTTCAAAATGTGCCGCATGAGTTTTCAGGGATTCGAAGAAAGCTTCATTTGAAGTAGTATCCAAACATTCTGCAGGCATGAATGATTCATTGACAATTTCATCGATTTCCATTTTGTAGCCACTTTCTCTGATCAGGATTAAGATCTTTCTGGCTACGTCAATTCCGCTCAAATCAATTTTAGGATCCGGTTCTGTAAATCCTTGTACGCCAGCTTCTTTTACAACGTCATGGAAAGTATGATTTTCATCAAAATTGTTAAAGATAAAGTTCAAGCTACCGGATAAAACGGCCTGAATTTTATTCACTTTATCGCCAGAGGCAATCAGATTTTTTACAGTGTCAATAATTGGTAATCCAGCTCCAACATTAGTTTCGAACAGAAAAGGAGCGTTGAATTGTCTGGATAGTTTTTTTAGCTTTTTATAATTGTCGTACTCAGAAGCGCAGGCAATTTTGTTACAAGTTACTACGGCAATATTGCGTTTCAGATATTGTTCGTAGGTTTTAGATATGCTTTCATTTGCTGTGATATCCACAAAAATACTGTTGCGCAAATTGAGTTCTTTTACATTTGCAATGAACTTTTCTTTGTCTGCAGGTTCTCCCGTTTCTAGTAAGAACTGCCATTCTTTTAACGCGATTCCATCCTCGTCAAAATACATTTTTCGGGAATTAGATAAAGCAATGACGCGCAGATTTATTTTTAGATTTTCTTTTAGGAATTTCTTTTGTTGGTGAATTTGCTCGATGAATTTCTCCCCTACATTTCCAACACCCATCACAAACAGGTTTAATTGTTTCGTATTTTCTTCGAAAAAGTTTTCGTGCAAGGTATTCAACGCTTTCTTAACATCTCTTTCGTTGATAACCGCCGAAATATTTCTTTCGGAAGCTCCTTGTGCAATCGCTCTGATGTTTACGTTATTTTTCCCCAAGGTACTAAACATTCGACCACTTAAACCTTGATGATTTTTCATATTTTCGCCAACCAAAGCAATGATGCAAAGGTTTTTTTCGACAATACATGGATCAATTTTGTTTTGTAAAATCTCAATTTCAAAAGCTTTGTTGATTGCCTCTTCCGCTACATCAGCATCCGAATTTAAAATTCCAATACAAATAGAATGCTCTGATGAAGCCTGAGTAATAAAAATAACATTGATATTTTCATGAGACAATACTTCAAAAAGTCTTTTAGAAGAACCGCTGACACCAATCATTCCAGAACCTTCAAGAGTTATCAAAGTGATGTTGTCAATATGGCTAATTCCTTTCACAGGGTTTGTGTGCGCCATTTCTTGATTTGAGATATAAGTTCCTTCGGCTTTTGGCTCAAAAGTATTTTTGATAAGAATTGGAATATTCCTTTTCAATACCGGTTGAATGGTTGGCGGGTATAAAACTTTGGCACCAAAATGCGACAACTCCATCGCTTCCTGGTAGGAAATGAAGGCGATAGGTTGCGCTTGTTTTACAATTTTTGGATTGGCAGTATACATTCCGTTTACATCAGTCCAAATTTCCAAGTCGGATGCATTCAAAGCTCCGGCAAGGATTGCGGCTGTATAATCAGAGCCACCACGGCCTAAAGTCGTGTTTATTCCATCAAGTGATGCAGCGATAAAACCAGGCATTACAACCACTTGATTTTCATTAGAGTCAAAAAAATCAGTAATTAATTGATTCGAAACTTCAAAATTCACAGTGGCTTTCCCAAAATGATTGTCGGTTTTTATTAATTCCCGGCTGTCTTTATATCCACTATTTTTTAGATTCTGTTTTAAGGCTTCAGAAATGATGTAGGAAGACAATAATTCTCCAAAACTCAAAATAGTATCTGAAGTTCTGGCCGATAATTCGCCCAAAAGAAAGCAGCCATCCAGTAATGTTTCCAGATGATTTACAATTCTTTTTACGTGGCTTAATAAACTGCTTTGCTCACTTACTGGAATAAATTCTTTTAAAGCATCTAGATGTTTTCGCTCTATTTCTGCCAGAATTTCTTTGAAACTTTCATCACCGGCAGCCGCTTTTTGGGAAGCGAGTTGAAGCAAATCAGTTACTTTGCTAAACGCAGAAACTATTACCACTAATTTTTCCTCTTGTGCTTTATTGATGACTATGTCTAGGACTAGTTTTATATTTTGTGCATTGGCTACCGAAGTTCCACCAAATTTTAATACTTTCATTTTGTTTGTTTTTTTTTATAAAAAGGAAACATTATTTATACATCCAATACCTTTCCTTCTTAAAAAAAGAAAAATATAAAAATAGGATTATATGTAAATTGTATACCCCTAAGGGGTAGGAGTTGTTGTAGTTGTAAATGTAGAAGTAACAGGAATTACGACCCAAATTTGAGTTGTTATCGAAGGGTGATATAGAGGTCTGTTAGCTGTCATTATTATTTTTCAAAAGTACAGTTTTTTATAAAAAAAGGAGCGCTAAATTCTTTTTTTTGCGAATATTTTAAAAATTCAGTTCCAATTTGAATTAAATTAGATATTGTTTAATATACAAGCTGTTTATCGTAGCTATTCTTATAATTGTTCAAAATTTTAAGCTAATGGAAAGCGATTTTATCAAGTCTTTTTAGGTCTAAATAGGTGCTTTTTGACCTTTTTTGCTTTATTTCCGGGAGTTTGCTTAAAATACAAAACGGTAAGAAATAGTTGAAATTTATTAAATTTGGATTCTAATCATTTGAAAATAAATAGAAAGAGATTTAAACAATTATATTAAAGATAGGATTATTTGCGTGAAATCTATTAATTAAACTTTTTTGTATAGGAATTTTAAATTATCAATAAAATATCTTGCTTTTTAATATTGATTTATTCAATTTTGGGCAATTAAAAAGAACATGAAATGGACAATACACATTTTATAAGTACAGCGGTACTTTCGTTAGAAGCTTTGAATGAAATTATCTCGCATCATAAATCGTTAGAGCTGTCTGAAGAAGCAAAAATTAATATCCAGAAATGCAGGGATTATTTAGACAAGAAAATGGAGACGCACGCTGCGCCTATTTATGGAATAAATACAGGTTTTGGCTCACTTTGTAATGTTAAAATATCAAATGAAAATCTGTCAAAACTACAAGAAAATTTGGTAAAATCCCACTCTTGTGGAACAGGTGAAGAAGTGCCACATGCAATTGTTAAACTGATGTTATTGCTTAAAATTCAATCCTTGAGTTATGGTCATTCCGGGATACAGTTGCAAACAGTTGAGCGTTTAATAGCATTTTATAATAATGATATTTTACCTATTATCTATACGCAAGGTTCTCTGGGAGCCTCTGGTGATTTAGCTCCATTAGCGCATTTATCATTGCCTTTATTGGGTGAAGGTGAAGTGTTTTTTGAAGGAAAGAAAGTCCACTCCAGTGAAGTTTTAAAGCATTTCAATTGGGAACCTATCGTTTTAAAATCGAAAGAAGGACTAGCTTTATTGAATGGGACACAATTTATGAGTGCTTATGGCGCGCATATAATAATGAAAGCCAATAAGTTTTCCTATTTGGCAGATCTAATAGGTGCGATTTCTCTTGAAGGATTCGATGGAAGAATTGAACCTTTTAATGAATTAATTCATTTTATCAGACCTCATAAAGGACAAATTGTAACTGCTAATCGTATAAAAGGTATTCTTGAAGGCAGTGAAATTATTGAGCAGGAAAAAAAGCATGTTCAAGATCCGTATTCGTTCAGATGTATGCCGCAGGTTCACGGTGCATCAAAAGACACTATTGATTATGTAAAAAAAGTTTTTAAAACAGAAATCAATTCGGTGACTGATAATCCTAATATTTTTATTGAAAGTGATCAAATCATTTCCGGCGGTAATTTTCATGGTCAACCATTAGCCTTGGCATTGGATTTCATGGCAATTGCATTGGCAGAATTAGGAAGTATTTCTGAAAGAAGAACCTACCAATTGATTTCTGGTTTGCGAAGTCTTCCTGCATTTTTAGTCGATAATCCAGGTTTGAATTCGGGATTAATGATTCCGCAATATACAGCAGCGAGCATTGCAAGTCAAAATAAACAATTGGCAACACCGGCTAGTGTAGATAGTATTGTGTCAAGTAATGGCCAAGAAGATCATGTAAGTATGGGAGCTAATGCAGCTACAAAAGCATTGCGAGTAATGGATAATTTAGAGCGAATTTTAGCTATTGAATTGATGAATGCTTCGCAAGCGATCGAATATAGAAGACCTTTGCAATCAAGTGATTTCATCGAAATGTTTTTAGGGGCTTATCGTGAAGAGGTTTCATTGGTAAAAGAAGATCGAATTTTGCATTATGATATAGAAAAATCAGTTTCGTTTTTGAATAGTTTTCAGATTGAAGAAGATTTGTTAACGTTTTCATAACGTTAACGCAAAATAAAGAAGTAATTTTGTAATCTAAAATTAATAAAATGTCATTAAATAGTATTTTCCAATTTTTGGTTCCTAAGGATAAAAAGTTCTTTCCTCTTTTTGAGCAAGCTTCTAGTAATTTAATTGAATTGGCTTCTAATTTGCACGAAGCAGTAAATCTTCCTTTGAAAGAAAGAGAAGTTCTTTTTCAAAAAATAGATGCTTTAGAGCAAAAAGGAGAAGACATAACGCGTCAAACCAATCTTGAGTTGAGTAGAAATTTCATTACCCCATTTGATAGAGAGGATATCCATTCCTTAATTACTTCAATAGACAATGTTGCTGATTATCTTCACGGAGCCGCCAGCAGAATGCGCTTGTATCAGGTAGATAAAATTACTAAGTCTATTAGAAAGTTGACAGAAATCAATCTTGAAGCTTGTCAACATATTGATGTAGCGGTAAAGGAACTTAGAAATTTAAAAAATATCAAAAAGATTACCGATGCTTGCGCAAAAATAAATAAGTTAGAGAATAAATCTGATAATGTTTATAATAAAGCTGTTTTCGAAATCTTTGAAAATGAAACTGATGCAAAAAATATTATTAAGTATAAAGAAGTGTTGTCAGTTTTAGAATCAGCAACTGATAAATGTAAGAGTGTCGCAAGTGTTTTAGAATCAATTTCTGTAAAACATTCTTAATCTTTCAGTTTCATTTTAAAAATTTATTATGACTTTACTTATTGTTATTATAGTTTTGGCTTTAATTTTTGATTACATAAATGGTTTTCATGATGCTGCTAATGCTATAGCTACAGTTGTTGCTACAAAGGTATTAACTCCTTTTCAGGCCGTAATTTGGGCCGCTTTTTTTAACTTTTTGGCCTATTGGGTTTTTGGTTTAGGTGTCGCTAATACGGTCGCAAAAACCGCTGAAACTAGCGAAATTAATCTTACTGTTATACTGGCAGGAGTAATCGCTGCTATCGTTTGGAATTTAATTACTTGGTGGCAAGGAATTCCTTCTAGTTCTTCACATACATTGATTGGTGGTTTTGCAGGTGCTGCATTGGCGCATGCTATTGCTGTTCATGGTTTTGGTGACTACATGGTCCTTGAAGAAGGTGTTGCGCATACCAGACACTGGTATAATATCGTAAGTTGGTACAAAGCAGGCAAAGACGGGGGAATGCCATCTGGGGTTTTTATCATTGTTGCTTTTATTGTTTTGGCACCATTATTAGGAGCTTTGATTTCCTATTTGATCTCAATATGGCTTTTGAACGCATCGAAAAAAAGTATTTTTCCTAAAATTTTCACCTTATCCCTAATGGTATTGACAATCTGGTTTGTACAAGGTCAGATGGTAAATTATGCTGATATTGAAAAACCGCGTTTCGATTCTCATTTCTGGAGTGTTGTCTTTGAATCGCATAACATAAAATGGTTTTTGGTTGCTTTTATTATCTTAACAGTAAGTTTATTTTGCTTAATATTTAGCAGTTTAAATTTACACCAAGCTACAGCCTGGTTAAAGAAAATGCAATTACTTTCCTCTGCTGCCTTTAGTTTAGGGCATGGAGGAAACGATTCACAAAAAGTGATGGGTATTATTGCTGCTGCGGTTGCTGTTTATATAAACACCAGCGGAGCAAATATAATTACGCTTCCGGAATGGTTGCAAGTAGTGTTGCCTAATGATGATTTAAATATAAAAGGCGCAATGCCAGGTTGGATTCCATTAGCATGTTACACCGCAATTGCTGTAGGTACTTTAAGTGGTGGTTGGAAAATTGTAAAAACAATGGGTTCCAAAATCACTAAGGTTACCTCTTTTGAAGGAGTCGCGGCAGAAACTGCAGGTGCATTAACGTTGTATTTCACGGAACATTTTAAAGTGCCCGTAAGTACAACTCATACTATTACCGGCTCTATTATCGGAGTAGGACTTACTAAAAGAATATCAGCGGTGCGTTGGGGAATGACGGTTAGTTTATTGTGGGCGTGGGTTCTAACTATTCCTATTTCAGCTTTTTTAGCGGGATTGGTGTATTACACTTTAAGTTTATTTCTTTAAAAACATAGATTTATAATTGATAAAAAAAAACCATCCGAGGATGTGCTGCGGATGGGGTTTTTATAAATGAAATTGTATTTTAAAACCTGAATAAAATTTAAAACGAAGTTTAAACCAATATTTTTTTTCTTCTTATTTTTCGTTTATATTGGGTTTGTTTAAGATCTCGATCTCCAGAAATGATGCTTATATTCCCATCGATCTCTAACATAGCTAATTTTACATCTTTAAAATATTCTAAGCCATGTTCTCGCATCGCTTCTTTTAATTCGTCAGCCGTGATGTTTAATCGACTTAAAGATTTAAAGTCTAAATTTCCGTTATGAATTAAGATTTCTGGTTTTTCCTTCATAAAATCGCTGAAACCTTTATACTTGTACATTAATTTCTTCAAAACAAAATTGATAAAGAAAAGTACCGTCGCTGCCGCTAATCCCCCCCAAAGCGTAGTGTCCGTTCCTACCATGGCATTCTGCACAGAATTACTAATCAACAAAATTAGTATTACATCAGCGGTATT
Organism: Flavobacterium fructosi; assembly: GCF_042787335.1. Taxonomy (NCBI): domain Bacteria; kingdom Pseudomonadati; phylum Bacteroidota; class Flavobacteriia; order Flavobacteriales; family Flavobacteriaceae; genus Flavobacterium; species Flavobacterium fructosi. Next base: position 370,185 of record NZ_JBHZQA010000003.1, read on the forward strand.
TAGTTGTGATAACTCTTTCTTGCCGAAAATCCGTAAAGCAATAATCATAAATAAATAAACGGATACGCTCCTCAGTATAATGTCAATATATATATTCATTTTTTTAGTTAAAATTAATTAAACCAATTTGAAATTCTTTTCAATGGCTTTTATCATTTCGCCCGCAATATCTTTATTAGTAGCACCTTCGATGCCTTCAAGTCCTGGTGAGGAATTAACTTCTAATAGTAAAGGCCCTTTTGCAGAACGAATAATATCTACGCCTGCGACTTTGAGATCCATGGCTTTAGCAGCTTTAATTGCGATGCGCTTTTCTTCGCTTGTTACTTTTATAATGGAGGCCGTCCCGCCGAGGTGTATGTTGGCTCTAAATTCACCTGGCATTGCTTCTCGTTGGATCGCAGCTACCACTTTACCGTCAATGACAAAACAACGGATGTCTTTTCCGTTGGCTTCTTTGATAAATTCCTGAACTAATATGTTAGCATTCAAGCTTTTAAAAGCATTAATAACGCTTTCAGCGGCTTTTTTTGTCTCTGCCAATACTACACCTTTTCCTTGCGTACCTTCCAGTAATTTTACAATTAGGGGAGAACCACCAACCATTTTAATTAGATCATTGGTGTCCAAAGGAGAATTTGCAAAACCAGTGGTAGGAATATCTACACCATGATTCAGTAATAGTTGCAAAGAATATAATTTATCTCGTGATTGCGTAATTGCGGTGGAAGAATTTAAACAAAAAACTTTTAAGGCTTCAAACTGACGCGTCAAAGCACAGCCATAAAAGGTAATACTAGGTCGGATTCTAGGGATGATAGCATCAAATTGATTTAGAATTTTCCCTCCCCGGTAGTGAATTTCCGGCGTTTTTGCGTCTAACTTCATGTAGCATTCCTTAATATTCAAAAAGTGCATCTCATGACCACGCATTTCACCTGCTTCCATAATTCTCTTATTGCTATACAGGTCGGGATTACTGGCTAAAAGGCCTATACGTAAACCAGAACTCGCTTTTTCAGAATTTTTATAAAGTTCCTTCAAACTTTCAGCTGTAGGTTGGCCTAAAAGATATTTTTGTTCAGGATCAACAAGAACTCTACCGCTCATGGCTTCACGGCCTAAAAGCATTCTAAAACCCATGGAATCCCTATTGGTCAATGTCATTTCTATTGGCCATATCGATTCTCCAATTTTTAAATTGGTTTTAATAACATAACGCTGCTCTCTAAATCCACTGGAACTTTTTACTATCCGTTTGTCAACCAAAGGTGCCTCACAATGAATAACAGTTTTTAGGTTATTCTGAATGGGATTGATATCAAATTTTACCCAGTTGGCTTCATTTTTTATAAATGGGGCAATATTTATTGCGTGTAAAGCAGATGTTTTAGCACCTGAATCGACACGTGCTTTTATTGTTGGAATTCCTAATTCAGGGAATGAACACCATTCTTCGCTACCCAGGATGACTTTGTTTTGAGACATAAATTGATTTTATTTAACCTGTTCTTCGTAAATCAAATGTAAATATTTGTTTTCGAAAAAATAAGAATTTGTGTAAAGAATAAACCCGCTATGTCATAAAAACGTAACGGGTTATTAAATATTTAAAGTTGAGATAAACTATAGATTGGTTGGTTCACCAGCCTTATGAACTTGTACCGTCAATTCTTGGGCTCCATCTTCAATATCCATAAAAATTTCATCTCCAGAAGCAATTTTTGAAGTAATAATTTCCTCGGCAAGGGTATCTTCAACATATTTTTGAATGGCTCTTTTCAATGGTCTGGCACCAAATTGTCTGTCAAACCCTTTTTCCGCGATAAAAGCTTTCGCTTTGTCAGATAAACTTAGTTGATATCCCAATTCTGAAACACGAGCAAATAATTTTTTCAATTCGATTTCAATAATCAAATCAATATCATGTTTCTCTAAAGCATTGAATACAATTACATCATCAATTCTGTTGAGGAATTCCGGCGCAAAAGTTTTTTTCAACGCATTCTCGATGATACTTTTCGAATTGTCATCGGCCTGAGCTACTTTGGCAGCAGTTCCAAAACCAACTCCCTGACCAAAATCTTTTAATTGTCGGGCTCCAACATTGGAAGTCATGATAATTATAGTGTTTTTGAAATCAATTTTCCGACCTAAACTATCTGTTAAATAACCGTCATCAAGAACCTGTAATAACATATTGAAAACATCAGGATGCGCTTTCTCAATCTCATCTAAGAGTACTACACAATATGGTTTTCTTCTAACTTTCTCTGTTAATTGTCCGCCTTCTTCATAACCTACGTATCCCGGAGGTGCACCCACAAGTCTAGAGATAGAAAATTTTTCCATGTATTCACTCATGTCAATTCGAATCAATGCATCTTCAGAATCGAATAGTTCCTTTGCTAATACTTTCGCCAATTGCGTTTTACCAACACCTGTTTGTCCTAAGAAAATAAAGGAACCAATTGGGCGGTTCGGATCTTTTAATCCGGCGCGATTTCTCTGGATAGAACGAGCAATTTTCATTACTGCTTCTTTTTGTCCGATTACCTTACCTTCAATGAGTTCTGGTAATTTTGCAAGTTTGTTACTTTCTGTTTGAGCAATACGGTTTACGGGAATACCAGTCATCATAGAAACTACATCGGCAACATTATCTTCCGTAACTTCAATTCGATTATTTTTGGCATCTTCTTCCCATTGCTCTTGGGCAATTGCTAAATCTTTTTCTATGCGTTTTTCGTCATCACGAAGTTTAGCGGCTTCTTCATATTTTTGTTTTTTGACAACAACATTTTTCAATTCTCGAACATCATCTAATTGACGTTCCAAATCCAGTATTGCCTGAGGAACTTCAATGTTTGTAATGTGAACTCTTGAACCTGCTTCGTCTAAAGCATCAATAGCTTTGTCGGGTAAGAAACGTTCTGACATATATCGATCGGTTAATTTAACGCAAGCTTCAATTGCTTCTTGCGAGTAAGTAACATTATGATGGTCTTCGTATTTATTTTTGATATTGTTCAAAATAGTAATCGTTTCAACAACGGACGTTGGTTCTACAATAATCTTTTGAAATCGTCTTTCTAAAGCACCATCTTTTTCTATATATTGTCTGTATTCGTCTAAGGTTGTGGCACCAATACATTGGATTTCACCTCGTGCTAGAGCGGGTTTAAACATATTAGAGGCATCTAAAGAGCCAGTTGCTCCACCAGCACCGACTATTGTGTGAATTTCATCTATAAAAAGAATGATGTCGTCATTTTTTTCCAATTCATTCATAACCGCTTTCATACGTTCTTCAAACTGTCCTCTATATTTTGTTCCCGCTACAAGGCTGGCTAAATCTAATGTAACAACACGTTTATTAAACAAGATTCGAGACACTTTTTTTTGAATAATGCGTAAAGCTAATCCTTCAGCAATCGCTGATTTCCCTACTCCGGGTTCTCCTATAAGTAGTGGATTGTTCTTTTTACGACGGCTCAAAATTTGAGAAACGCGCTCAATTTCTTTTTCGCGTCCTACAACGGGGTCTAATTTTCCTTCTTCGGCCATTTCTGTTAAATCTCTCCCAAAATTGTCTAAAACAGGTGTTTTAGATTTTTTGTTTGATTTATTGGCGGGATTATTAAAAGTTCCTTCTTTAAGACTGTCATCTTGTCCTGAATCGTCATTGTACGATTCGTTTTTTGGCAAGTTTTCTAAAAATTCTTCGTCGTTTGGAGTCATATTTAAATATTGTTCTTTAGCTATATCGTAATCAATTTTAAGTTTATTTAATAGCTTGGTTGTGGGATCGTTTTCGTTTCTTAAAATGCATAACAACAGGTGCGCTGTACTAATAGAAGAGCTCTGAAATACTTTTGCTTCAAGAAATGTTGTTTTCAGTGCTCGTTCGGCCTGACGTGTCAAGTGTAAATTTTTCTTTTCTACATTGACTTCAACGCTAGGGCTTGCAGGACTAAGAATTTCAACCTTTCTGCGTAAATGATCTAAATCGACAGATAAGTTATTCAAAATTTGAATTGCTTTCCCGTTACCATCTCTTAAAATCCCTAGCATTAGGTGTTCTGTTCCTATAAAGTCATGACCTAATCGCAAAGCTTCTTCTTTGCTGTAGGTTATAACGTCTTTTACTCTTGGTGAAAAATTATCATCCATAATATATATTTGATACTGTAAATTTAGTGAATTAGTGATTGAAAAACAATAATCGTTCCTTTAACAACTACTGTCAGCTAATAGACAAAAATATTAATCATAATAGAGTTAAATTTTACATAATTTATTAACTTAATAAGAAGAAAAATTTGTTAATAAATCATTGAAATAAGTACGGTAAAACAGGGTCAAAAATTTCAAAAAAGCGTATATTGGCACGTTTTGAAACTAATATAATTTTTTAATATAACAACTTATGTCTGAAGGAGAAAAGTTAATTCCTATTAACATTGAAGATGAAATGAAAACAGCTTACATCGATTATTCGATGTCAGTAATTGTATCAAGAGCACTTCCAGATGTCAGAGATGGCTTGAAACCAGTACATCGAAGAGTACTTTATGGGATGCATGATTTGGGAGTTAACTCAAGATCTGCTCACAAAAAGTCAGCAAGAATTGTCGGTGAAGTTCTTGGAAAATATCACCCTCACGGAGATACATCTGTATATGATGCTATGGTTCGTATGGCACAGGAATGGAGTTTGCGTTATTTGTTAATTGATGGTCAGGGTAACTTTGGTTCGGTGGATGGAGATAGTCCGGCAGCTATGCGTTATACGGAGGCTCGAATGCGTAAGATTTCAGAAGAAATCTTGGCGGATATCGATAAAGAAACCGTTGATTTTAAATTAAATTTTGATGATACCTTAGAAGAGCCAACGGTTATGCCAACGCGTGTTCCTACCTTATTAATTAATGGGGCAACAGGAATAGCTGTGGGTATGGCAACTAACATGCCTCCTCACAATCTTACTGAAGTAATCAACGGAACATTAGCCTATATTGATAACAATGATATTGAAATAGATGAACTGATGAACCATATTAAAGCCCCGGATTTCCCTACTGGAGGTATAATATATGGATACGATGGTGTTCGTGAAGCATTTAAAACCGGTAGAGGACGTATTGTAATGCGTGCTAAAGTTGGTTTTGAAGAAGTGGATGGTCGGGAATGTATTATCGTTACCGAAATTCCATACCAAGTCAATAAAGCGGATATGATTAAACGTACTGCTGATTTGGTGAATGATAAAAAAATAGATGGTATTGCTAATATCCGTGATGAATCGGATAGAAACGGAATGCGTATCGTTTATATTTTGAAACGTGATGCTACACCAAACGTAGTTTTAAATACACTTTATAAGTTTACACAATTACAATCTTCGTTTAGTGTAAACAATATTGCAATTGTAAAAGGTCGTCCGCAAATGTTGAATCTGAAAGATTTGATTCATTATTTTATTGAGCACCGTCATGACGTGGTGACCCGCAGAACGCAATTCGAATTAAGAAAAGCAGAAGCGCGAGCTCATATTTTGGAAGGATTAATTATCGCTTCTGATAATATTGACGAAGTAATTGCTTTAATTAAAGCTTCAAAAAGTACGGAAGAAGCAAGAGAAAAATTAATCGAAAGATTCAAATTATCAGACATTCAGTCTCGTGCAATTGTAGAGATGCGTTTACGTCAATTAACGGGTCTGGAACAAGACAAGTTAAGAACCGAATATGAAGAAATTATGAAGTTAATTGAGCATTTAAAAGCTTTATTAGCCGATGTGAATTTAAGAACTGCACTGATAAAAGAAGAACTGGTAGAAATTCGCGATAAGTATGGCGATGAACGTCGTTCTGTAATTGAATATTCAGGAGGAGACGTAAGTATTGAAGATTTAATTGCCGATGAAAATGTGGTAATTACGATCTCTCATGCAGGGTATATTAAACGTACGAATCTTACGGAATACAAAACACAAAATAGAGGAGGAGTTGGTCAAAAAAGTGCTGGAACAAGAGATCAAGATTTCTTAGAGCACATGTTTGTAGCAACGAATCATCAATATATGATGTTCTTTACCCAAAAAGGAAAATGTTTCTGGATGCGTGTTTATGAAATTCCAGAAGGAAGTAAAACCGCAAAAGGTAGAGCAATTCAAAACCTAGTAAATATAGAAAGTGACGATAAAGTAAAAGCTTTTATTTGTACTCAAGATCTTAAAGATAAGGAATATATCAATAGTCATAATTTGATTATGGTAACTAAGAAAGGTCAGGTTAAGAAAACATCTTTAGAGAAATATTCTAAGCCTAGAGTAAATGGTGTTGCTGCAATTACCATCAAAGAGGGAGATGAATTATTGGAAGCTAAATTAACCAACGGACAAAGCCAAATTATTTTGGCTGTAAAATCAGGTAAATTAGTTCGTTTTGAAGAAACTAAGACCCGTCCGATGGGAAGAACTGCTTCCGGAGTTCGTGGAATTACACTTAAAGATGATACCGATGAAGTAATTGGCATGGTTACTGTAAACGATATGAGCAGCGAAATTTTAGTTGTTGCTGAAAACGGATATGGAAAACGTTCTAGTCTTGACGAATACAGAATCACAAATCGTGGTGGTAAAGGAGTTAAAACCTTAAATATTACCGAAAAAACAGGTAAACTGATTTCTATAAATGCGGTTACAGATGCTGATGATTTAATGATTATCAACAAATCTGGATTAACTATTAGAATGGCTGTTGAAGATTTGAGAGTTATGGGACGTGCGACACAAGGAGTGAAGTTAATTAACATCAAAGGAAACGATTCGATTGCAGCGGTTACAAAGGTAATGAAAGACGATGTTGCTGAAGTGATTGTTGACGAAGACGGAAATGTTATTGAATCAGAAGCTATCGAAAGAGTTAAGCCAGTATTAGAAGTTCTTGAGGATGAAGGAACGGAAGAAGAGGAGGACGAGGATGATTCTGAAGAGAGTGAAGAGGAGGAAGAAGATACTGACGACGACGCTGATGATGAAGCTTAAAAATTAGAATATAAACAAGAATAATTATTAAATAAAAATAGAATATTATGAAAAGTAAATATGTAATACTTGCATCAGCCTTATTGATATCAGTAGCTACTTTTGCTCAAAAAGATCAAATTAAAGCTGCTGAAAAAGCGATTAAAGGTGGTAATTCGCAAGAAGCAGTAAATATTTTGGTAGCTGCAGAAGCTGCCTCTGCAACTGCTCCAGATGCTGAAAAGGCACAATTTTTCTTTGTTAAAGGGAATGCCTATTTAGATTTAGCGAATAAAAAAGTTGATATAGATAAAAATCTTTCTCTTGCAGCAAAAGCATACCAAGATTTAATTTCAGTTGAAAAAGCTTCAGGGAAAATGAAATTTTCTACTCAAGCTGCAGCTTCTATTACTGATATCAAATTTAAATTAATAAATTCTGCAATTGCAGATTCTAAAGTTGATAAGCATTCAGATAGCGCTAAAAAATTATATGATGCTTATCTATTAGATAAAAAAGACACTCTTAATTTGTATTATGCGGCTTCTACTTATATAAACGCAAAAAATTATGATGAGGCTCTTAAATTGTATGAAGAGTTGAAAACTTTGAACTATTCAGGAAAGGGAACTAGTTATTTAGCTGTAAATAAGTTAAGTGGGGAAGAAGATCTTTTTACAACAGTTACGGAAAGAGATAGAATGGTAAAATTAGGGACTCACGAAAAACCAAGAACTGATGTTATACCTTCAAAAAGAGGAGAAATATATAAAAATATGGCTTTAATTTTAGTTGAGAAAGGAAAAACAGAAGAAGCTAAAAGTGCAATTGCAGCAGCTAGAGTTGCTAATCCTGAAGACACTTCATTAATCCTAACAGAAGCTAATTTGTATTTAGAAACAAAAGACTTTGATACTTACAAAAAGTTAATTTCAGAAGTACTGCAAAAAAATCCTAATGATGCTGATTTGATATTTAATTTAGGAGTAATCAGTTACAATGCGAAGAATAATGCTGATGCTGAAAAATATTATTTACAAGCAATTAAAATCAAGCCTGATTATGTAAATGCTTATTTGAATTTAGCAATTTTGAAATTAGATGCTGATAAAGCACTTTTTGAAGAAATGAGTAAATTAGGAAATTCTGAAAAAGACAATAAAAGGTATGCGGTTTTAAAGAAACAAAGAGAAGTAGTTTTTACAAGTGCTTTACCTTATCTCGAAAAAGCAAGTGAATTGGATCCTAAAAATACAGAAGTAAAAAACACCTTATTAAGTGTTTACGGAGCTTTAGAAATGAATGAAAAGAAGAAGGCATTAAAAGCAAAAATGTAAATTTTGCTTAATAGTAAAAAAACCTATCAAATATATTGATAGGTTTTTTTATTTAAATAATTTTTTTGATAACTCGAAGTTTGTGAGTATGCTTATTTGTTTCGGAATTAAATATTCCCAGATGATCTAATCGGTCAATTCGAACTTTTCCACTTGCATGAATAATATAATTATCATCCATAATTATCCCTACATGGATTATATTGCCTTCCTCATTGTCAAAAAAAGCTAAATCGCCAGGTTCACTTTCCTCGATAAAACTTAAAGGTTCTCCTTGTGTTGATTGCTGTGAAGCATCTCGTAGTAATTTGTAACCATTCAGTTTATAAACCATTTGAGTAAACCCAGAGCAATCAATACCAAAAGGAGTTTTTCCTCCCCAAAGGTATGGCGCGTTCAAATACATGAAAGCAGTTGAGATTAAGTTTTCTTTATTCTTTTCTCCACTTGTTTTTGTTCCTTCAAAATCAAAACCTGACGTATTTATCTCATTATGATTTATAAAAGACAAGGAAGAACCCAAAGGAATTGGCATCAATAAGTTGGATCGACCAGTTATATATTCTATTAAATCTGCATTTAGAATGATAGCTTCAGTTGATAACTGATTGTAACTTGATTCAGAAATTATTTGGAACTGCTTAGAATCTACCCATCCTTCGTAATCATCATATTGCATTTTGATTCGGGACCATTGTTTTAATTGTTCTAGAATTTCAAAATGTTCGCCAAATAAAACTTGAGAAACAATTTCGCTTCTGTCATTGGGTTCAAAGCGAAGTGGGATTATGGCTAGATTACAAATTCCGAACATTTAGGTTAATTTATGAGTTAAGAATTATGAGTTATAAGTTTTAAAACTCATAACTCATAACTTAAAATTATTTAGGCTCTTTCGATAACAATTGCTGAAGCTCCACCGCCACCGTTGCAAATTGCAGCTGCACCAATCTTACCGTTGTTTTGTTCCAAAACATTCAATAATGTTACGATGATTCTAGCACCAGAGCATCCTAAAGGATGTCCTAGGGATACAGCGCCACCATTTATATTTACTTTAGTGTCTTCTAATCCTAGGATTTTGGCATTCGCCAAACCAACTACGGCAAATGCCTCATTAAATTCAAAATAATCAACATCACTTATCGCTAATCCTGCTTTCTCTAAAGCCTTAGGAATGGCTTTAGAAGGGCTTGTTGTAAACCATTTTGGCTCTTGAGCTGCATCAGCATAACTTCTTATGTAAGCCAATGGTTTTAATCCTAATTCTATTGCTTTTTCTTCGCTCATTAATACTATTGCAGCGGCACCATCATTTATTGTTGATGAATTAGCAGCTGTTACCGTACCATCTTTAGTGAAGGCTGGATTTAATGTTGGGATTTTATCTAATTTTACGTTTGTAAATTCTTCGTCTTTAGAAACAATAATTGGATCACCTTTTCTTTGTGGAACTGGAACTGAAACTACCTCATTGTCAAATTTCCCGTCTTTCCATGCATTTGTACTACGCTCATACGATTGAATTGCGAAGTTATCTTGTTCTTCTCTAGTAAATTTATATTCAGATGCACATAAGTCAGCACACACTCCCATAGCATTGTTGTCGTAGGCATCAGACAATCCGTCTCTTTGCATTCCGTCAATCATTGTTGTTGGTCCAAATTTTGTTCCATTTCTCAAATGCATATAATGCGGAATCAAACTCATATTTTCCATACCACCGGTAACAACAATTTCTGCATCACCGCACATAATTGCTTGTGCGCCTAACATGACTGATTTCATTCCTGAAGCACACACTTTATTAATAGTTGTGCAAGCCACGGTATTTGGTAAACCAGCAAATAAAGCCGCTTGACGAGCAGGAGCTTGTCCTACGCCAGCCTGAACAACATTACCCATAAACACTTCATCAACTAGATTTGGATCTAAATTAATTTTATCCAAAGCTCCTTTTATAGCAACCGCCCCTAATCTTGTCGCAGGGACTGCAGATAATCCTCCCATAAAACTTCCGATAGGTGTTCTAACGGCAGACACAATAACAACTTTTTTGTTCATGATATATATAATGTTAGTTTATGTAGCAAATTTAATCTTTTTTATAGAATTTCACATTTTGATTGCATCATAATATATTTTAAATATTTATTGAACTCTATATGTTTGATTGTGAAGTGTTTTTATAAAAAGGCTAAAAAATATTAAAAAAAAGCTTTCAAATACTTGTGAGTAACGTAAAGATGTCTTAAATTTGCAACCGCAAAACAGGACACATTTCCTTGAGTTTGGAGGGGTGCCAGAGTGGTAATGGAGCAGTTTGCTAAACTGTCATCGAGTAATCGGTGCCAGGGTTCGAGTCCCTGTCCCTCCGCTTTATATTTTGTTTTTCGGGGTGTAGCGTAGCTCGGTTATCGCGCCTGCTTTGGGAGCAGGAGGCCGCAGGTTCGAATCCTGCCACCCCGACTAGATTTTTTACATGAGTAATGGAGGCATAGCTCAGCTGGATAGAGCACCTGCCTTCTAAGCAGGCGGTCGAAGGTTCGAATCCTTCTGCCTTCACAAAAACCGATACTTTAATTAGTATTGGTTTTTTTGTTTTTATATCTGATGTAAATACCTAAATTATCTTATTTTTATAAAAAAATTATATTTATGACTTCCTACTTAAAATCAGGTATTCTTTTTTGTTTTCTTTTGGGGATGGTTTCCTGTAAATCACAAGTTGGAAGTACTAAAATGGAAGAAAAAAACATTTCTATTAGTGACACTACCTTCGTAAATTTAAAAGACTACAGCCAGGATTTTGAATACGATTTGAAATACGCTACAGCAGATAATTTCTTAAAAGTAAAAGTGTATGATTGTGCGGAATGTTTTCTGCGTTTAAAAACGGTGAAAGCATTGATTGAGGCCAATACTTCATTCAAGAGAAAGGGTTACAAAATCAAAATTTTTGATTGTTACCGCCCTTTAGATATTCAAAAAAAAATGTGGAAGATCGTTTCTAACCCGGAATATGTTGCCAATCCGGCCAAAGGTTCCATTCATAATAGAGGAGGAGCAGTTGACATAACATTAGTTGACAGTAATGGGAAAGAATTGGAAATGGGAACTCATTTTGATTTTTTCGGTAAAGAAGCAGGTCACAATTTCACTGACGTATCTCAAGAAGTGAAGGCAAATAGAATGTTGTTAAAGGAAGGAATGACAGAGGCCAGCTTTAATTCATTCGATTCTGAATGGTGGCACTATAACTTCAAACTGGGATTGAATGATAAAATTTCAAACGTAAAATGGAAGTGCGATTAATTATTCGATACACGGGATGGTGTTGATAAAGAATTTTTCAGGCTGGTAAACGATATTGTTTAATTCAGATGTAAATTCTTTTTTGATTACATAATCTTCAGTATCGGTTAAATATTTAATTCTCATCAACGATACAGGTGAATTTTTTAATTCTTCAAAACTATCTTTCATAAACATAAAACTACCCGTAATTACTCGATTGTCAAAATTTTTGTCATCCCGAATTAAGGAACCGCAATTTTCCTCATCGAGATGAATTAACGTGATTATTTTTCCATTGTTTAATTGTAAAAATAATTTCGAATTTTTATCAAAACAATTTGCTTTCAAGAATCCTTTGCTTTTTTGAAGCAATTGAACATTCAAAGTAGGTAATCCGTCCGTTAAAGCTAATGAAAAAAAGATATAGTTGGTATTACCAGCAAAATTTTGCTCGGAAATAATATATTCCTTTGTTGATTTATAAGTACCTATAGAATCGGTAACATCGATATTGAACTCACATGGTTTTTGCGCAAATGAAGTAAAACTTATAAGAAGTAAAGTAAGTGCAATCAGTTGTTTCATTTTTATTTTATTTTGGTGCAAATTAAAACAATTTTGCGATTATTTTCATCAGTTGTAAAAAAAGAAAAAACATTTCCTCCGTCTTTTATTTTCCATTTTTTTCGAATACTTTCCACAGTGTCAGGAAAATTCCTAATGGTTATATTGGCTTTTTTGTATTCGAAATGTATTTTCATCTCGGTTTTATTGTACGGTATCGTATTTATAATTTCAAAAGTTCTTCCTGGGAAATCTAGTAAATTTTCGGAGGTATATAAATGAGAAAACTTATGAAGTTTGTTAAGCTTAAAATAAGTACTCACTTCATCAAAGCCACCAGATTTCATAATGGCGCTATTGGGCTCATACAGATATTTTTGAGGTAAACTAAAATGGTTTAATTTTGATTTTTCGTTTAATACAAATTCAAAAGTTTCTAATTTTTCTTTACCGATATTTACCGTTTTGATCGTAATTGTCCCATTATATTCTTTGTGTAATTCCCAAAGCAGTTCTTTTACTTCGTTTTCTAAAGCAACAATATGAATAGTTTTTACATTTTTAAGTTCTAATAAACCTGCCGAAATATCGAGTAATGGCGCTGTTTTTATTAGAATTGAATCCGAGTTTTTAAAATAGAAGTCTATATTTTCGGGAACATTTGGTAAGCAATCCTTTAGCATAAAAACTTTGCCATTGGCATCGTTCCTTCTGGAAGGATCAATATAAATCCAGTCCCATTTTTTGTTTAATGATGCTAAAGTTGCTAAACTATCAGCTGAATAGCAAGTAACATTCTTTACATCCAATTGTACAAAATTATGTTTTACCAAATCTGATAAATCTGGATTAATTTCGCAATGAGCAACTGCTTTTATTTTTTTTGAAAAATAGTAATCATCTACACCAAAACCTCCAGTCAAATCAATTAAACTGTCTCCATAAACAATCGTAGATTTGTACAAAGCTGTTTTTTCGGAAGAAGTTTGTTCAATTGAAATTTTAGCTGGATAAATAATATTTTTTGTCGAAAACCAAGTTGGGAGTTTGTCTTTACTTTTTGTTTTGGCTTCGATTTGATTCAAAATTGAAATCCATTCCAGTATTGCAAAGGGGTTTTTTTGCAGTGCTAATTTTGAAATAGAGATTCCAATATTTCTTTTTATAAATTCTTGAATTTCAGAATTTAGAATATTTACATTCAAAATTAAATATTTTTAGTTAACAGCTGAATTACTTTATTCTCTGGAAAAAATTCTTTGCCTATTACTTTTAGTATGGTATAAAGAGGGATTGCTACAATCATTCCTAAAATACCAAAAAGGAAGCCAGCCATCAATATCACAAGGAATATTTCTAATGGATGAGAACTTACACTTTTTGAAAAAATAATGGGCTGCGATACATTATTGTCAATAATTTGAACTATCCAAAAACCCACTAATACATATAAGGTCGTAGGTAAAATTTCAGATTGAAAATCGCTTCCTAAATTACTAATCATAGTTAGAATCGCCGCTAGAATAGACGCTATTAATGGTCCAATATAAGGAATGATATTTAAAACGGCACATAAAAATGCAATGACAATCGAGTTTGGAATCCCAAAAATGAGTAAAACAATAATATAGGACAAGAAAACGATAAATAATTGAATTAATAAACCGATGAAATAGCGTGACAAAAAGTGATTTATTTTTTCTAAAGAATTCAAAATTTGGTCCTCGTGGCTATCTGGTATTATTTTTTTTGCTCCTAAAATGAATAATAATCGATCTTTCAAAAAGAAAAAAGTAATAAATAAAACGGAGGCCAATCCCATTCCGAAACTACTGATTGTGCCAAAGATTACATTTAAAAAATTAGGTATAAGATTAAAATTTATTTTAGAGGTAATATCTGTTTCTTTTAAAACTCTTGAAGAATCAATCTGATGGCTTTCTAGGAAAATGGAAATTTGATTGATTAATTGAATAATGCTTTTTTCAATCTCAGCAGTATTTAAAAGAGATAAATTCTGACCTTGAGATAATATCAAAGGAATAAACATCATAATAAACCCAGCGATGATAAGTATGAATAGGAATAAAGTTGTAATTGTTGCGAATGTATGATTGAATTTTAATCTTCTTTTAATAAAATCTAAAATTGGATTCCCTATTAATGTAAGAATTAATGCTATTATAAGGTAAATCAGCACCGATTGAATTTGATATAAAAAATAAAGAACCAAAGCGACTGAAACCAGTATGCTGATTGCTCGCAATATGCCATTGGCTATAATTTTTGATGTGATCATTTATACTTTTTAGGATATAAAGATAAAAAAAACTCGCTAACAAGTAGCGAGTTTTGAATTGTAAAATTTAAAAAATTATATTCCGAAACCAGATCTTGCACCACCTGAAACAAATAAAGCAGTCATTCTAGCTTTTTGACCATTAGTAAACATGTACATACCTCTGTCGTCAGTGTAATCCATGTAGTTCATCGTCATTTCATTGTGAGCAGGTAAACATGTACTTACATACGGATAAGTTGGTACACCAAAGTTTGAAGTTTTGTGAACGGGAGTATCAGAAACTAAATCGTCTCCACAAGAAGCATCTCCCCATATATGACGTAGATTCATCCAGTGACCCACTTCATGAGAAGCAGTTCTTCCTAAATTATAAGGATAGCTTGCGGCACTCGATAAACCAAAATAGTTAGAATCAATTACAACTCCATCAGTTGCTAATGCGCCACCCGGAAATTGAGCGTAGCCTAAGATTCCTCCACCAATTGTACAAGCCCACATGTTTAATGTTGTTGAAGGTGTTGTAGGATCTAATCCTCCTTGTTTTGTTTTTTTCATTGCATCTCTAGTTCCCCATGATGTTTTAGTAGTTGATTTTCTATTGATCTTTACTAATTCAAAAGTGATACCAACATTTGCAGCTACACCAGCAAACTCAGTGGGAGTACTACTGAAATCAGGGTTTGTTGCAGTGTAATCTTTGTTTAATACATCGATTTGTGACTGAATTTGAGCATCAGAAATATTTCCTGCGGTAGTGTTGTACAATACATTTACTACAACTGGAATTACCACTTTACCATTTACCAAACGGTTAGTTAACATTGATTTTTGTGTGAAAGCTTCAATTGCGTTCATTCTTAAAGCTAAAGTAGGATCAGCTTTCAATTGTTCAGCCAAAACATCTTGTGATGCACATGAACGACGAGCTATAGCATTTGTTGCAGCAGCAGTAGATTCTGTCGGGTCATTTTGACAAGAGAAAAGCATTAAAAATGCCGTTGCAGTTAAAAGAATTTTTTTCATAATTAATTGGGGTTTACTTGTTATAAAATATAGGTTTTGGTTAATAATGATGCAATTTTATAACAATTTTTTGAATAAAAAAACATATTTAAAAGAAAAATTTAGCGACTATATCGTTTTCGTAAAGTTAATTTGTCTGCTGTAAGGTTTTACTTTACAATTAAATAAATTATGCGAGTTTTTAAATGATTAATAGTCAAAGATTATTGTATTTAATGCAATAATTTAAATATAGTTACAATATTTTCAAAAAAGATGTAGTATACAGCTATTCGTTTTATCTGGTTTTTTAACCATAGTAAAGTTATTTTTTTTATTATTTGAAAATTAATTAAAACGAAGAGATTAATTTAAGAGCTTAATATTAGTAACAGGTATCACAGAAAGTAAATTGTACTATTTTATACCAAGTAGAATAATACTATTTCTTTTGACTTGTAATATTTTAAATAAAAAACTCGCTAATTAGTAGCGAGTTTTAGAATCTTCAATTTTAAAATTTATATTCCGAATCCTGATCTTGCACCACCTGATACAAAAATAGCAGACATTCTTGATTTTTGCCCATTTGAAAACATATACATTGCATTATCATCAGTATAGTCCATGTAGTTCATAGTCATTTCCACCGGAGTTCCTGAACATGTACTGTAATGTGGGTATGCAGGAACACCGTAATTTGCATCGTTATGAGTTGGTGTGTCAGTAACTAAATCGCTTCCACAATTCGCATCTCCCCAAATATGACGTAAATTCATCCAGTGTCCTACTTCGTGCGTTGCAGTTCTTCCTAAGTTGTAAGGAGCGCTTGAAGTTCCAGATAATCCAAAATATTTTGAATCAATAGCTACTCCATCAGTTGAAGATGCTCCACCTGGGAATTGTGCATAGCCTAAGATCCCACCACCAATAGTACAAACCCATAAGTTAAGTTTTGTAGTAGGTGAAGTAGGATTAATTCCACCATAAGTTGTTTTTTTCATGGTGTCAGTGGTTCCCCATGAAGTTTTAGTTGTAGATTTTCTAATTACTTGGTCTAATACAAATGTGATTCCAACATTTGCTTTTACACCTGAAAATAAAGAAGGAACTTTATTAAAATCAGAGTTTGTTGCGTTAAAATCTTGATTTAGTACATTAATTTGAGATTGAATCTTTGTTAGAGAGATGTTTTCGGCAGTTGTTTGGTATAAAACATTCACCACAACGGGAATCTCAACTTTTCCGTTTACTAAACGATTGGTTAACATAGCATTTTGGGTAAAAGCTTCAATTTGGTTCATTCTTAAAGCTAAAGTAGGGTCAGCTTTTAATTGAGCAACTAATACATCTTGAGATGCACAACTACGTTTGGTAAGAGCAGCAGCATTTTGCGTTGTTGTTTCAGTTGTGTCATTTTGACAAGAGAAAAGCATTAAAAATACAGTTGCGGTTAAAAGAATTTTTTTCATAATAATAAAGGGCTTTTGTTATAAAAATTGGTTTTAGTTAATATTAATACAATTATATAACAATTTTTTAAATAAAAAAATATTTATAAAAATAATAAAAACTAATAAGTAACGTCGTAGCGCCTATTTCCAAAGTTCTTAAATAATCATATTTAATTCCTTCGTCTTAGGTAAATTTGTACTAGAGCACTATTTTTTGTTGTACTTCGTTAAAGGCAACTTTGAAATAAAATAAAAAGGAGCGAAGAGAATTGTTTATAAATGATTTAATAATTATAAGTTAAAAACCAATTGTTTGGACAAACGAATGATTTTTTTTTTAAACTATTTTAAGAAAAAGAATTATGAAAAATAATTATAAAAAATTATGATTGTTCGTTTAAACTAATAAGTAAAGATGTAATTTATGATATTAGCACCCATTTTTAGTGCTTTTTCACGAACTTCAATTGGATCGTTATGTACTTCGGGATCTTCCCATCCGTCGCCTAAATCACATTCATAGGTATAAAGCAGTACTAATTTGTTTTCTACAAATATTCCAAAAGCCTGTGGTCGTTTGCCATCATGCTCATGTATTTTAGGTAATCCATTAGAAAAAAGGTAAGGTTTCTGAAAAATGGCATGATTTGAAGGAATTTCTACTAAATCAGTACTTGGAAAAATTTTTTTGATTTCTTTTCTAATGTATTGATCCATACCATAATTATCATCAATGTGAAGAAAACCGCCAGCTGATAAATAATTTCTAAGATTTATTACATCACTATCACTAAACACTACATTTCCGTGTCCAGTCATATGAACGAACGGATAGGAGAGCAAATCGGGACTGCTGGGTTCAACAGTTCCTGGTTTCGATTTTATTTTAGTGTTTATATTTGCATTACAATATTTTATTAAATTGGGCAATGAAGTTGGGTTAGCATACCAATCTCCACCGCCACTATATTTTAATAAAGCTATTTCTTGCGAAAATGAAGAAATCGATACTAGTAATACTATGTAAAATATTTTTTTCATGACTCGCAAGAAGTTATTAATTATTAATTTTCATTAACAAAAACTACACTATGACACGCAACAATTGCTGCAGTTTCTGTTCTTAATCGGGTATTTCCTAAAGAAACTGGAATATAATTTGAATCAAGTGCTAATTCGATTTCTTTTTCTGTAAAATCTCCTTCAGGACCTATGAGTATTGTAACATTTTCATTCGGTTTTAAGGCCGTTTTTAAAGTTTTTTTATCTGTTTCTTCGCAGTGAGCTATAAAATTTAATCCTTGTTGTTTTTGTTTCAAAAATTCTTTTAAAGGTATAGCATTATTTAATTTAGGAAGAAATAATACATTAGATTGCTTCATGGCAGTCAATAAAATTTTATCAAATCTTTCGGTATTGATTACTTTTCTTTCTGATCGATCACAAATAATAGGGGTGATTTCATGGATACCAATTTCGGTAGCTTTTTCTAAAAACCATTCGAAACGATCATTCATTTTGGTTGGAGCTACTACTAAATGCAAATGAAATTTAGGAGTTGCTGATTTTTCAAAAGAAATAATTTTCACTGTGCATTTACTGTCGGAAGCTAAAGTAATTTCGGTCTTAAATAATAAACCTAAACCATTGGTAACATAGAGAATATCAGTATCTTTTTTTCGTAATACTTTAATAATATGTTTGCTTTCTTCTTTGTCAAAAGAAAAGTTTTTAGTGGTTTCATTAATATTTATGTTATAAAATAATTGCATAATTTAGAATTGTATTCTTGCTTTAGAAACGACAGATGAAGTTTCGAAATTTTCAGTTAAAAATTTTTGGTAACCTACAATTCCAATCATTGCAGCGTTATCCGTAGTGTATTCAAATTTAGGAATAAATGTTTTCCATCCATATTTATTCTCCGTTTCTTTTAATGTTTTTCGGATTCCTGAATTGGCAGAAACACCTCCTCCAATTGCGATTTGTTTTATTCCTGTTTCTTTTACAGCTAATTTTAATTTATCCATTAAAATTTCAATTATTGTAAATTGAATAGAGGCACAAATATCATCCAAATTTTCTTCAATAAAATTTGGATTCTCAAGCTTTTTCTTTTGTATAAAATATAAAATAGCCGTTTTTAATCCCGAAAAACTAAAGTCTAATCCTGGAACTTTTGGTTTTGTAAAAGCAAAAGCCTTAGGATTTCCTAATTGCGCATGTTTATCAATAAAAGGACCGCCGGGGTAGGGAAGACCGAGTATTTTAGCACTTTTATCAAATGCTTCACCAACCGCATCATCAGTGGTTTCTCCTATAATTTTAAGGTCAAAAAAATCATTAACTCGCACAATTTGGGTATGTCCTCCGCTAATTGTTAACGCCAAAAACGGGAAAGTAGGTTTTTCAAATCCTTCTTCATCGATAAAATGAGCTAATATGTGAGCATGCATGTGATTTACAGCTATCAAAGGAATTTTCAATGCTAATGCTAATGATTTTGCAAATGAACTCCCAACAAGCAGTGACCCCATCAATCCTGGCCCTTGGGTAAATGCGATTGCTGATAATTGTTCTTTTTGTATCTTTGCTTTTTGGAGTGCAGCAGCAATTACTGGTACTATATTTTGCTGATGTGCCCGAGAAGCTAGTTCCGGGACTACGCCGCCATATTGAGAATGAATTAACTGATTAGCAACAACATTTGACAAGACTTTATCGTTTTGTAAAATAGCAGCAGCTGTGTCATCACATGAACTTTCGATAGCAAGAATAAAAACCTCTGGATTTTGCATAAAAAGGTACAAATTTTGAATTATATTTGACGAACTGATTTTAAAATATTTATTTTTACGGCGGAGCCAAAATTAAAGAATTTTTATTAAAAGGACCACTGTTTCTAAAAGCAAAATAAAATATTATAAAAATTAAAAAAATAAACAAGTATCAAAAAATTTAGAAAAATAGTATTACGTTCTATACTTGGACTTATCCTACTTTTATTGGTGCTTGGTATTGCATTGACAACACCTTTTATTCAAACAAAAATAGCTGTATATTTTGTCCGAAGTCTTAATAAAGATTTTAAAACTGATATTGCAATTGATGGAGTTGCAGTATCTATTTTTGGGGGTGTAAAGTTTAAAAAAGTTTTGATACTTGATCATCATAAAGACACTTTGATTTATGCAAATCGAATTAAAACGACAATTTTAGAGGGTAAAAAATTATTAGATGGTGATTTGGTTTTTGGAGATTTACGTTTAGATGGTTTAATTTTTAATTTAAAAACGTATAAAAACGAGAAATTCTCCAATATTGATAAGTTTATTGCTGCTTTTGAAACCGGAAAAAAGTCAAAAAAACATTTTCTATTAAAATCTTCTAAACTTCATGTTTATAATGGTCATTTCATTTTAACAGATGAGAATAGGGCGACTCCAGTATTAGTTAATTTTACGAAACTTAATGCCTCTGTTGATGATTTTCAATTATACGGTTCAGAAGTTACTACCATAATTAACAAAATGTCTTTTCTGGATCATCGTGGTTTATATGTCGAGAATTTGAGTTCAAAATTTAGTTATTCGAAGAAGAGTATTAAACTAGAAGATCTTGATTTATTAACCAGGGGATCAAAGGTAAAGGGGACGGTCTATTTAAATTATAAAATTGAAGATTTCTCCAATTTTACGGATAAAGTTCAATTTAATATAAAATTGGATACGGCGTCAATTGCGTCAAATGACATTCGATTTTTTTATAAAGAGTTAGGGAAAAACCAACATTTTTTTACCAAAGCAAATATTAAGGGAACGCTGAATGATTTAAGGATAACAAATTTAAATTTAATTGATTCCAAAAACACTCAGATAATAGGTGATGTAAATTTCAAGAATTTATTTGCAAACAAAGAGCATGGGTTTTACATGTATGGTAAATTTGATAAACTTTATTCCAGTTATGACAAGCTGATAGTTATACTTCCTGATATTTTGGGGAAAAAGCTACCAACCACACTAAAAAAATTAGGAAAATTTTCGGCAAAGGGTATTACACATATTACTACTACGACAATTGATGCTGATTTTTCAATGGTAACAGAATTGGGAAAAGTAACTTCTAAATTACAGATGAAAAATATAGATGTGATAGACAAAGCGTCTTATATAGGAAATGTTGTTATTGAAGATTTTGACATAGGTACTTTATTTGATAGAAAAGATATAGGAAGAGTAAGTTTCGATTTAGACGTAGACGGAAAAGGTTTTAAAGAAAAATATTTAGACACTTCGATCAAAGGAGATGTCAGTCAAATTGATTATAATAATTATACCTATAATAATGTTGTTGTAAATGGTAATTTTAAAATGCCTAATTATAAAGGACAACTTTCAGTAAATGACCCTAATTTAAGTATGACATTTGATGGTTTACTGGATTTAAGCAAAAAAGACAGCCGATACGATTTTCATATTAACGTGGAAAATGCGGATTTACACAAATTAAATTTTGTAAAAGATTCAATATCTATTTTTAAAGGTGATGTTGTAGTTCAAGCCTCAGGTAATACGATTGAGAATCTTCAGGGAGATTTGTATATCAATAAAACTTCATATCAAAATGTAAAAGGAACCTATAATTTTGATGATTTTGCGATAAAATCCAGTTTTGATCCAAATAGAGTCCGAACTATAGTTGTGAATTCTCCTGATGTGATGGAGGGTGAAATTGTGGGTAAATACGAGTTTAGCCAATTAAAAAATATGATAACTAATTCGTTGGGAAGTCTTTATACGAATTACAAACCCAATAAAGTTAAAAAAGGTCAATTTCTTAAATTTGATTTTACCATTTATAATAAAATTATTGAAATATTTTATCCCGAAATTTCAATTGGACCTAATACTATTGTAAAAGGAAATATTAACTCAGATAATCAAGAGTTTAAACTAAATTTTAATTCACCGCAGATTAAAGCTTCAGAAAATACATTTGATAATATCCGAATTTCTGTGGATAATAAAAATCCTCTATACAATGCTTACATTGAATTAGATAGCATAAAAACGAAATACTATAAAGTACGAGATTTTAGTTTGATAAATGTAACAATGAAAGATACATTATTCTTTCGTTCTGAATTTAAAGGAGGAAATCAGGGAGAAGATTATTTTAATCTGAATTTATACCATACCATCAATAAGAACAATAAAAATGTGGTTGGGATTAGTAAATCGGAAGTTAAATTTAAAGATTATTTATGGTTTTTGAATGAACAAGAGAGCCCTGATAATCAAATTGTTTTTGATAAAGCATTTAAAAATTTTAACATCGATAATATTATATTGTCTCATGAAAATCAGGCAATCTCATTGATGGGAGATATCAATGGTCCTACATATAAAGATTTAAAATTGAGTTTTAAGGATGTCGATTTAAATAAGATAACACCCGAAAATGAGAAGTTTGTTTTTAATGGAAATATTAATGGCGAGGTACATTACAAGCAAGATAAAAATATTTATCAGCCTACAGCATCGATTGAAATTGATCATTTAAACGTGAACAAAACCGATTTAGGTTTGCTAAATTTTAATATTGAAGGAGATGAAAACTTTAAGAAGTTCACCATTAATTCCACTATTGAAAATGAAAATATAGAGTCTTTTAATGCTAACGGAAATTTTGAAATCGTTAATAAAGAGACTGTCCTAGATCTAAAATTAAAATTCGATAAATTTAATTTAGGTACTTTAAGCTCCCTTGGGGGTAATGTTTTGTCTAATATCAGGGGTTTTGTTTCAGGAAATTCCACTATTCAGGGAAATTTTAAAAAACCAGATATTAATGGTCGACTGTATGTTGACGATGCCGGTATGACGATTCCATATTTGAATGTAGATTATGCGTTGAAAGATAAAACAATTATTGATCTTTCTGATGAACGGTTTTTGTTTAGAGATAATACGCTGACAGATACTAAATATGGAACAAAGGGATCTTTAAACGGAAGTATTCAACATAAAAATTTTTCTGATTGGAAATTAGACTTAACTATAAATTCAAAAAGACTTTTAGCATTAGATACCAAAGACAGTGATGATGCGGCTTATTACGGCACTGCATTTATTGATGGTACTGCAACTATTAAAGGACCTACAAATGGACTTTTTATAAAAGTTGACGCAAAATCTGAAAAAGGAACGACCATTAAAATTCCAATTAACAATGCCCAAAGTGTAAGCGATAATAGTTTTATTCATTTTGTTACTCCAAAGGAAAAGTATAATATTGAAAAAGGCATCTTTGATAATACCAGAAATTATAAAGGACTAGAATTAGAATTTGATTTAGATATAACACCTGATGCCGAAGTTGAAGTTATTTTAGACAGAAATACGGGACATGGAATGAAGGGTAAAGGTTTTGGATCTTTATTATTTAAGATAAATACATTAGGTAAATTCAACATGTGGGGAGATTTCCAGGCATATGAAGGGAGTTATAACTTTAAGTATGGTGGATTGATAGATAAGAAATTTGCAGTAAAAAAAGGCGGATCAATTACCTGGGAAGGAAATCCTATGAAAGCACAATTAAATTTGGAAGCAGTTTATAAAACTACCGCAAATCCTGCTGTACTTTTAGAAAATTCGTCTTTTAATACAAAAGTACCTGTTGAAGTTATAATAGGTGTTCGCGGAGATTTAACTAGTCCGGAGCCTGAATTTAATATTGAATTCCCAACGGTAAGCAATGTTTTGAAATCTGAGATTCAATACAAATTAAATGATAAAGATGTAAGGCAGACTCAAGCTTTATATTTATTGTCTTCAGGAGGTTTTTTAAGTCCGGAAGGAGTTAATCAATCTGATTTTTCTGGAAGTTTGTTTGAAACTGCTACAAGTTTATTAGGTGGTATAATCCGCACGGATAATGAGAAATTTAAAGTTGGATTCAATTTTGTTTCTGCTGATAAAAGAATCGGAAGAGAAACGGACGGAAGATTTATAGCTACCATTTCATCCAAAATAAATGAAAGGATTACAATAAACGGAAAAGTAGGGGTTCCTTTTGGAGGAATAAATGAATCAGCAATTGTAGGTGATGTCGAAGTACTTTACAGGGTAAATGAAGACGGCACCATGAACTTACGTCTCTTTAACAAAGAAAATGATATTAATTATATAGGGCAAGGAATTGGCTATACACAAGGAGTAGGGGTTTCTTACGAAGTGGATTTTGATACCTTTAAAGAATTTGTCAATAAAATATTCAAAAGCCATAAATTAGGAGTTGACAATAGCCCAAATCCTGTTATAGAAAAGCAGGATTCTGATTTAACTCCGGATTACATTAATTTTTCGAATCAAAAAAAATCAAAAACGAAAAAACAGGTCATCGATCGGGAAGCTATAGCACCTGAAGAGGATTAATTAAATTGATTATCATATTTCGATAAAAGATTTTGGATTGATCCGGTTGTACTTTATTGTAAAAGATTTTGCCTACTTTTTACTTAAATTCTCATACCTCATTTCTTAAATATTTAATTATTAACTATCTTTAACTATTAATACTTAAAAAATAATTGATTTTTTTAAATTTTGTTAATTAAAACCAATATTTTTTTACTTTTTTAAAAACTTACTAACGAAAACGTTTGAATTTAAAGGACTGTTCTAATTTATTAAAAACTCAGCTCTATAAGTGCTGAATGTTTGTTAATTTTACACTTTAATACTTAAATAATGCCAAAAACAATAAAAAAGGTTGGCGTTCTAACTTCAGGCGGAGACTCGCCAGGAATGAACGCCGCGATACGTTCAGTTGTTCGAACATGTGCTTATCATAACATAGAATGTATAGGAATTTATAGAGGATATCAAGGAATGATTGAAGGTGACTTCAAAGAAATGGGACCTCGTAGTGTAAATAACATAGTTAATAAAGGAGGGACGATTTTAAAATCGGCTCGTTCTACGGAATTCAGAACGCCAGAAGGTAGAGAAAAAGCACATGAAAATCTTTTAAAAGCAGGAATTGATGCTTTGGTGGTAATTGGTGGTGACGGAACTTTTACTGGAGGTTTGTTATTTAATAATGAGTTTAATTTTCCAGTAATGGGTATTCCCGGAACCATTGATAATGATATTTTTGGAACAAGTCATACATTAGGCTATGATACAGCTTTGAATACCGTTGTAGATGTAATTGATAAAATTAGAGATACCGCAAGTTCTCACAACCGACTGTTTTTTGTAGAAGTAATGGGTAGAGATGCAGGTCATATTGCTTTGAATGCCGGTATTGGTGCAGGAGCAGAAGAAATCCTTATTCCTGAAGAAGATTTAGGATTAGAAAGATTACTTGAATCCCTGCAAAAAAGTAAGGCTTCCGGTAAATCATCTAGTATAGTTGTTATTGCTGAAGGTGATAAAATAGGGAAGAACGTATTTGAATTGAAAGATTATGTTGATGCTAATTTACCGGAATATGACGTACGTGTTTCAGTTTTGGGTCATATGCAACGTGGTGGTTCACCATCTTGTTTTGATAGAGTTTTGGCAAGTAGACTAGGAGTAAAAGCGGTTGAATCGTTAATAGAAGGAAAATCGAGCTACATGGTTGGCTTACAAAATGATAAGGTAACGTTGACGCCATTAGAACAAGCTATTAAAGGTAAAACAGAAATAGACAGAGAATTATTAAGAGTTTCAGACATCATGTCTACATAAATAAAAAAATGAAGTTTATTGCGAGGAAATTAGACTTTAAATGAAGTTACAGAAAATAAACAAAAAATCAATTAAAATGTCAAAAGTAAAATTAGGAATAAACGGTTTTGGAAGAATTGGAAGAATTGTATTCAGAGAGTCTTTCAACAGAGATAATGTAGAAGTTGTAGCTATAAATGATTTGTTAGATGTAGATCATTTAGCTTACTTATTAAAATATGATTCAGTTCACGGTCGTTTTAATGGAACTGTTGAAGTAAAAGAAGGAAAACTTTTTGTAAACGGAAGAAATATTCGTATCACAGCAGAAAGAAATCCTGCAGATTTAAAATGGAATGAAGTTGAAGTTGATGTAGTCGCTGAATGTACCGGTTTCTTTACTACTATTGAAACTGCAAACGAGCATATCAAAGGTGGAGCCAAAAAAGTAATTATTTCTGCTCCTTCAGCTGATGCCCCTATGTTTGTAATGGGTGTTAATCATGAATCGGCAAAAGCTTCTGATTTAATTGTTTCTAATGCTTCTTGTACAACGAACTGTTTAGCTCCATTAGCTAAAGTGATAAATGATAATTTCGGAATTGTTGAAGCTTTAATGACTACTGTTCATGCTACAACTTCAACTCAAATGACTACTGATGGTCCTTCTAGAAAAGACTGGAGAGGTGGACGTGCTGCTTCCTGTAACATTATCCCTTCTTCTACAGGTGCCGCTAAAGCGGTAGGGAAAGTTATTCCTGCATTGAATGGAAAATTAACAGGTATGTCAATGCGTGTTCCTACAACTGACGTTTCTGTAGTTGATTTAACTGTAAAAGTTGAAAAAGAAACTTCTTACGAAGAAATTATGGCAGTATTGAAAAATGCTTCTGAAACTACAATGAAAGGTATCTTAGGATACACGGAAGATTTAGTTGTTTCGCAAGATTTCGTTTCTGATTCAAGAACATCTATTATTGATGCTAATGCTGGAATTGGATTGAACTCTACTTTCTTTAAAATCATCTCTTGGTATGATAATGAATATGGTTATTCTAGCAAATTAATTGATTTATCTGTACATATTGCAGGTTTAAAATAATTCTTTATATTTACAAATCCCGTTATATTTTTAACGGGATTTTATTTTTTGCGCACTTTTTAAAGTCCAAATTTTATGCTGCAGGTATTTTAATTTAAATTGCTCAAAATTCAAAAACCAAAAAAACCAAAAAAACCAAAAAAAAATGAGATTATTAGTTGATAGTGGTTCTACCAAAGCCGATTGGATTGCGATAGATGATGATGGAAAAGTATTGTTTACAACACAAACTTTAGGATTAAATCCTGAAATTTTAGACGGAGAAGAAATAATTGAACGTTTAAATGACCGTTTTGATATTTTGCAAAATAAAAAGGAAGCTACCCATTTGTTTTTCTATGGAGCAGGTTGCGGAACTGAAAGAATGAAAGTTTCTCTCTCACAAATCTTTCAAAGCTATTTTTCAAACGCAATTATAGTCGTTGAAGAGGATACTTATGCTGCTGTATATGCCACTACTCCTAAAGGTGAAAAAGCTATTGTTAGTATTTTAGGTACTGGGTCTAACTGCAGTTATTTTGATGGTAAAGAATTACATCAAAAAGTGCAATCATTAGGTTATATAGTTATGGATGACTGTAGCGGTAATGTTTTTGGAAAAGAATTAATCAGAAAGTATTATTTCAACAAAATGCCTAAGGAATTAGCTGTTGAATTTGAAAAAGAATACGATTTAGAACCTGATGCAGTTAAAAGTAAATTATATAAAGAAGCAAATCCAAACGCTTATTTAGCAACATTTGCAAAGTTCCTAATTCAACATAAAGACAATGAGTTTTGCAGAAAAATTATCTTTAAAGGGATGAAATCTTTTGTAAAAAATTACATTAAACAATACGAAAACTGTAAAGAAGTTCCTGTTCATTTTGTAGGTTCCATTGCCTTTTATTTAAAGGATGAATTGCAAGAGACTTTTGATAAATATGAACTGAAATTAGGAAATGTTTTGAGAAGACCTATTGACGGACTTATTGCGTATCATATAGCAAATAAATAGTTTTAAGAAGGAGCTTTCTGTTTACCATTAAATAAAAAACACTACTAATTTACTTTTTTACAAGTAAATTAGTAGTGTTTTTTATTTAAAATCAATTTTTACTAATATGTTTTATAGTACTTTTACCTAGCCGTTAGCTATATTAAGAACCTGAACTGATCACAAGATTACTAAAGAATAGCAATCATAGAAATTTCTACATTTACGTTTTTTGGCAAACAAGCCACTTGAACTGTCTCACGAGCGGGCGCGGTTTTTTCATTAAAATAAGATCCGTAAACAGTATTTATTTTTCCAAAATCATTCATATCCATTATGAAAATAGTTGTTTTTACAACGTTTTCAAATGTCATTCCCGCAGCTTCTAAAACCGCTTTCATGTTTTGCATCACTTGTTCAGTTTCGGATTCAATAGTATTCGTAATTAATTCTCCAGTTGCTGGATTTATAGCAATTTGACCTGAAGTATAAAGTGTATTTCCTTTAAGTACGGCTTGATTATAAGGGCCGATTGGCGCTGGTGCATTTTCGGTAAAAATTATTTTTTTCATAAAATGAATGTATTAGATTTTTAAATGTTTCTTTGGAAATTAATCAATGATGATTTATTAATTTCTGTTTTTAAAGATGCGAAATCCTTATCTGTTTTCTGTTTGAAATTAATCGTAATCAAAAAAAGTTACGAAACTATCGATTGGTTCTACTGCGTTTATCCCATTTAATATCGCTTAACACTCCGGCTTTTATTCCAATAAAGAATCCCCAGTTAGCATTATTTCCAAATGGTGTCCAATTGAAATCCATTCTCCAGCTCAGTAAATCTCTTTCGAAACGAAACTGTGTAAATGTTACGCCTTTTTGAACAAAATCATAACCTGTAGATACACCTGCTTTCCATTTCGGTGTAATGTCTGCGTTAGCTGAAATCATTAATGAATTCCCAATAATTTTCTTTTCTCTGTTGTTATTCCCATAAGTGAGTGAATATGCAAATGTCATATCCCAAGGTAACTTAGCACTAAAAAACTCCGATATTTTGTCCTCTTCATTTTCTTTTTCCTCACCAAATTGACTTTTTCTACTATCGCCTAAATCTGTATTTGTTCCAAATAAATCATCTTCACGACCACCGTTTCTCTGACTTTGGGTATTCTTTTCTTTCTTAGGTTTATCCTTTTCCTTGCTTGATATGGCGTAATTCAAAGTCATATTTGCACTTGTCATTCGGAACAAACTTCCGCCATTGTCAATATTGAAAACATTAATTCTGGTTCCTGAATTATTAATGGCATAAGGATCTAATGTGGCGCCAAAATTCACATTCATCTTATTTTTAAATAGTTGTGTACCACCACTAACTCGAACTGGTGCAAAAGCAAGAGCGGTAACTCCGTCAGCATTTAGGTTGTAACTTGTAGAAAGATTCAAATTGTTAAGAAGCATTACTTTTTTAGGTTCAATTTTTGTCGAATCCTTATCGGTGACTTTTGCTTCAAATGTATTACTCAAATCGAAACCAAGCGTGTTAGAGTTGCTGTTTCCCGGTGCTCCAAAAATCCCACTTTCAAATCGAGAATATTGTTTAATCATAGTTCCTGTAGCATCCGAAGCATAGCTATCGTAATATTTTTCAAAACTAGGAGTGTAGCCATATGAAAGGGAAGGTCGCATGACGTGCCTGATGGATTTTATTTTTTTATCATCACCAAAATTAAAAGTACCATAAATTGTAGTTCCTAAACTGGATGAGAAAGAATACGTTCTAAATGCATCAAAACCATTGATAGTATTATCCACTACTTTACTTTTATCTATATCGTAATTTCTTGAAATTGTTTTGGTGTACCATACTTCTCTGTAATTGAAAGAGCTAGAAGCACTGAAATATTTAAATAATTTGAAATTAGTACTTAAGGGGATTGTGTGTTCAATACCGGTTTTAGCATCTCTAAACATTTGTGGTTTAAAGAATAAAGAATCAGTCGTTACAATACTATTTTTTCCGCTTAAATTATATTGCAGGTTGATATTTTTGAAAAATCCTTTTTTGACACCGTCTTTGCCAACAAAAGGATAAATACGATCCATACTTACCTGAAGAGTAGGCAAAGTCATGTTAATTTCTTGGGTTTGCGTGTTTTGCGAATGGGTTGCCGTCAACGACATTCTAACTTGCGGAATGGTGTTGAATGTTTTACTGTATGAAATCGAGGAACTTAATGTATTATTCAGGTTTGAACCGACATTTGCCTGATTGATCGACTGCCTAAAATATTTGCTGCTCCCCAGATTCACAGATGCCGAAAAGCTTGAATTCGGATTCGATTTTGAATCCTTTGCATGTGACCACTGTATGTTGTAAATTTTTTGCTTGGAGTAATCAGGATATCCTCTTTCACTATTAATTAAATTTTCAAATCTAACATTGAAATTACCTCTAAATTTATACCGTTTGGCATAACTGGATTCAAAACGCATACCATAACTACCATTGGTGTAGTAATCACCTAAAACAGTCAAATCATAATTGTCGCTTAGCGCAAAATAATATCCAGCATTTTGCAACGAAAAACCTCTGGTGTTAGAATCATTGTAACTAGGTAAGATTATTCCTGACAGGCTGGTTTCTTTACTCATAGGAAAAAAAGCAAAAGGCAATGCTATTGGTGTTGGAACATCAGCGATAACCATATTAGTCAATCCCGTGACTACTTTTTTGCCCGGAATAAATTTTACTTTTCTAGTTTGGAAGTAATATTCTGGATTATCTACATCTTTTGATGTTGAAAATCGAGCGTTTTTTAGGAAATAAACAGAGTCATTTTCTTTTTTTGTGATTTCTGCTTTTATTTTAAATTCCCCTTGGTCAGATCTTGAATTCCAAATTAGTGCTTTTTTAGTTTTAAAATTAAAACGAATAGAATCAGGTTCTACAACATTACTTCCTTGTTTGAAATTTGGATATTGAGTGTAAACTCCTGAAGAATCTTTTATCCGACCCGCATAAACTTCATTCTTTTCATAATCCATAACGATAATACCAGATTTTAGTTCTATGTCCTGATAATATAGCTCGGCCTTATTATACAAGGTAATAAGTTTTTTCTTTTGATCAATATTAGCGTAATCTTCGGCCTTGTATTTTACTTTACCATCAAGAAATGCTTTTTTTGGTTTTAGAGAATCGATTTTTATTGAATCGTTTTCTTTATTTATAATCGCAGTCGATTTTCCAATCGATGAAACAACAGTTTTAGAGCTATCTTTTTGTTTATTAATAGCTATAACGGATGTTTTTTTTATTTTATTTTGGGAATATAATTTACCTGATCCAATTGATAGGAAAATTGATAATAAAACGATATTAAATAAGTTTGTATGCAAAGGTTTAAATGCTATTTTTGTAAAATTATGGCCTGTTTTTTGACACGTCAAACTTACATATAATTTTTTGTCAAAAATAATCAAATAAAGATTTTATGACCCTAGAGTTTTAATTAAATTAATTTCAAGAATTATGCACATTACATTTAAAATTAAAATACTGGTTTCTTTTTTTCTTACGGTAGTT
The DNA here is from genome assembly GCF_042787335.1 of Flavobacterium fructosi. NCBI lineage: Bacteria > Pseudomonadati > Bacteroidota > Flavobacteriia > Flavobacteriales > Flavobacteriaceae > Flavobacterium > Flavobacterium fructosi. The sequence goes on from NZ_JBHZQA010000003.1 coordinate 401,564, forward strand.
TCTTTTTCTGCCTCTAGCCAATCTAATGTTTTTAAGGTAACATTAGACGCTGGTCATGGAGCTCATGATTTTGGCGCAGTGTATAATGGTCATGTAGAAAAAAACATTGCATTGGCTGTGGTGCTTAAAGTAGGTAGACTTTTGGAGGTAACTCCACTAACGGACGTAATTTATACCCGAAAAACAGATGTTTTTATTGATTTAGTGGAGCGCGCTAATATTGCCAATAGAGCCGATGCCAATATTTTTGTTTCTATACATTGTAATGCAAATAGAAATACAGCTGGATTTGGTACGGAAACGTACGTTATGGGTATGACAAAAGTGGCTTCAAACTTAGAAGCGGCTAAAAAGGAGAACTCTGTAATTACTTTGGAAAAAGATTACAAACAAAAATACGAAGGGTTTGACCCTAATTCTCCTGAGACCATGATTGGAATGACTCTTATGCAAGAGGAATACTTAGATAACAGTATTTCTTTGGCCAGTAAAGTTGAGGATGCATTTGGAGCTCTTGGTAAAAAAATTAGAGGAGGAGGAGTAAAACAAGCGCCTTATATGGTACTTCATAAAGCGTACATGCCCCGAGTTCTTATTGAAATGGGCTTTATTTCTAATTTTGAAGAAGGAAATCTTCTAGACTCTGAAGAAGGTCAGAATGAAATCGCAAAAGCTATTGCATCAGCGATTATTAGCTATAAAAACGAATATTACGGAAGTGGCGAACCGGAAACCTTTGATACTAAACCATCACAGAAAATCATTGAAAAACCAATTAGAGATACAGTGATGGCAGTTAGACCTAAATTGAATTTTAATTCTTCTGAACAAAAAAAAACTCTGAAAGGAACTGATAACGCAGGAACACTATTTAAAGTGCAACTTTCTGCAAGTAGTAAAAGAGTTGAATTGCAACCAAGAAATTTCAAGGGGCTGAAAAATATATCTGTAGCCTATGATAACAATGTCTATAAATATATGTTCGGGGAAACTCGTGATTATGAAGAAGCAAAAAAACAATTACAAGAGGCCAAATTAAAAGGCTATGATTCTGCATTTTTAATCGCCTTTAAAAATGGCGAAAAAATCAGTATTGAAGACGCGATTAAAAATTAACATACTAGAAAAGGTTTCCATTTAAAATAAAAAAACTCCCTGAATTTTGAAAATATCAAAAGAAATTAATGTCAAGTTCTTGTTTATAATCCTATTTTTTTCTTTAAATATTATTTCTCAATCCAGTCGCAATTTTGTTATTATACTAGATGCAGGACACGGAGGCAAAGATCCAGGGAACGCTTATAATGGTTTTGTTGAAAAAGATATCGCTCTTAAAACTACTTTAAAAGTTGAAAAATATCTTCAAAGAGATCGGGACATTCAGGTTATTTACACAAGGAAAAAAGATGTTTTTATAGAATTAAGAGAAAGGCCAAAGGTTGCAAATAATATTGACGCTAACTTGTTTATTTCTATACATTGCAATTCTGTTTCCAATGCAACTCCTTACGGTACTGAAACTTTTGTAATGGGTTTGGCACGTAGCAACACTAATTTTGAAATAGCGAAAAAAGAAAACTCGGTAATACTATTGGAAAAAAATTATAAAAAATCGTATAAAGGTTTTGATCCTAATAAGCCTGAAACACTTATCGGTCTGAAGATTATGCAAGAAGAATATCTGAACAGAAGTATTAGTTTGGCATCAAAAATAGAAAAGAATTTCACTTCTAAATTGAATAGAAAATCGAGAGGAATTAAGCAAATGCCTTTGTGGGTTTTGGATGCTGCATATATGCCAAGTGTCTTGATTGAATTAGGTTTTTTATCCAATAAAGGAGAAGGACTTTACCTGAATTCTGAATCGGGGCAAGAAAAAATGGCAGAAACCATTGCTGGTGCAATTATTAGTTATAAAAAACAATATTTTGAAATCGATTCAGATGAATCGGTATTGGAAAGATCAACGAAAAATCAAAGAAAAGACTCTTCAATTATTTTAAAAAATAAAACATCGGAGCAAACGGTATCTGCACAAAAAAAGACTGTTGATAAAGAATCCTCTGAAGTAGTTTTTAAAGTTCAAATTGCAACTTCAAAAAAAAGCATCAAATTAGTACCCGTTAATTTTAAAGGATTGAAAAACGTTTCATTATCAACAGAGAATGGAATTTTTTTTAAGTACAATTATAGTTCAACATCAGAATATACTGAAGCTAAACAAAATTTAGAAATTGCAAAATCTAAAGGTTTTTCCTCTGCATATCTGGTAGCTTTTAAAAACGGTGAAAGAATTAGTATAAAAGAAGCCGTTAAATAATAATAACAAGTTTAAATTTTTATATTAAATTTGTGCAAAATACTTAAATTTTGAAAATAACAAGAGAAATTAAAACTGCCGTACTAGTCATTGCATCTATTTTATTATTTATTTGGGGCTACAGTTTTCTAAAAGGAAGAGACCTTTTTACAAATTACAAAACTTTTTATGTTGAATATAAAAATGTTGAAGGATTGGCCACATCTTCACCTGTAACCTTAAATGGTCTAATCATCGGTAAAGTGAATAGTATCGCTTTAAATCACGAAAACGGAAATCTATTAGTAGAGCTTCAATTAAAAACTGATTTTCCAATTTCTAAATCCAGTGTAGCCACAATTTATGAGCCAGGATTTATCGGAGGAAAGCAAATCGCGATTTATCCTAATTTTGAAGATAAAACCATTGCAGAAGATGGACAAAAACTGCGTGGAGACGTAAAAATAGGACTTACTGAAAAAGTAGGTGATCAGTTAGCTCCGCTTCAGGAAAAGTTTGAAAAAATAATGCTTCATACAGATCAACTAATAACAGGAGTTAATAATGTTTTAGATAAAAAAGGTCAAGAAGATTTGAAAGTAAGTTTATCAGAGTTGTCTAAAACTATTGAACAGTTTCATAAAGCATCTGCGAGTGTAAATACTTTATTAGACGAAAACAAAGTTCAAATAAAAGGAGCTGTCACTAACTTCAACAAAATTTCTAACGATTTTTCTAAAATATCGGATTCAATCAATAAAGCTGATTTAGGAAAAACCGTAAGAAATCTAAATAAAACATTGGCAAGAGTTGACGGTATAATGAGCGGTTTAGAAGCTGGAAAGGGTTCTATGGGAAAATTATTACACGATGAAGCCTTCTATGAAAATTTAAAAGCTACTACAAAAGAATTAGAATTGTTACTGCAAGATATAAGACTAGCACCAACAAGATATGTTAATATTTCTGTATTTGGAAAGAAAAACAAACCATATATTGCTCCAAAAAATGATTCAATAGTAAAAACAAAAAACTAGCAATAATGAGCTATTTAGACAATGTATTATTTGCCATATTATTGGTTATAGGTTTTGGATATTTTTATAATAATATTAGAAAAATTATTAGAAATATAAATCTAGGTACAGCAGTTGACAGAAAAGATAACGCTAAAGCACGTTGGAATAATATGGCCATGATTGCTCTTGGTCAGTCTAAAATGGTAAAAAGACCAATAGCTGGCGCATTGCACATTGTAGTATATGTTGGTTTTGTAATAATCAATATAGAATTACTAGAAATAATAATTGACGGTCTATTTGGTACTCACAGGGTTTTTGCTTTTATAGGACCAGTATATAATGTATTGATTGCTTCTTTTGAAATATTAGCAGTATTAGTTTTAGTCGCTGTAATCACTTTTTGGACTAGAAGAAATATTATAAGATTAAAACGATTTGCAAGTTCAGATTTAAAAGGCGCGCCCAAAAATGACGCTAATTACATTTTGTATTTTGAGGTTGTTTTAATGACTTTGTTTTTATTAATGAATGCAAGTGATTTGCATTTGCAAAATGTTCCTGGCGGCTTTTCTCACTTTATCAAAGGAGGCTCATTTCCTATCAGTCAATTTATTGAACCGTTATTTAACGGGATGTCAAACGAATTGGTGATGCTTCTTACCGAAATATTTTGGTGGTTTCATATTACTGGTATTTTGATTTTCATGAATTACTTGTACTTCTCAAAACACTTACATATCCTATTAGCTTTTCCTAATACTTATTTTGCAAATCTAAATCCTCAAGGTCAATTTGATAATTTAGAATCTGTGACCAAAGAAGTAAAGATGATGATGGATCCAAACGCAGATTCATTTGCAGCAGTGCCACCAGCTGGGGAAAATCAAGTGCCAAGTAAGTTTGGCGCAAGTGATGTACAAGATTTAAATTGGGTTCAATTATTGAATGCTTATACTTGTACAGAATGTGGTCGTTGTACTTCCGCATGCCCAGCTAATATTACAGGAAAAAAATTATCTCCTCGTAAAATTATGATGGACACCAGGGATCGAATTGAAGAAGTAGGCCGGAATATAGATGCTAATAAAGGAGTTTTTATTCCGGATAATAAATCATTGTTAAACGATTATATTACACCAGAAGAGCTTTGGGCATGTACCTCCTGTAACGCTTGTGTTGAGGAATGTCCTGTAAGTATTAGTCCGCTATCAATTATTATGGATATGAGAAGGTATTTAGTTATGGAACAAAGTTCTGCTCCTATGCCAATTAATGCAATGATGACCAATATAGAAAATAATGGTGCGCCGTGGCAGTACAATCAACAAGACCGATTGAATTGGAAAGACGAAAACTAAAATTTTATAGTTTAATTGGTTAAGCGTTTTGACGTTTTGCCTAATCATCAAATAATCGATTAACCGAATCAATAAAGAAATCATGTCAGAAAATTTAATAGTGCCAACAATGGCAGAAATGCTAGCTCAAGGGAAGCAACCAGAAGTTTTATTTTGGGTAGGTTGTGCAGGAAGTTTTGATGATAGAGCAAAAAAAATAACAAAAGCATTTGTTCGAATTTTAAATCGTAGCAATGTTTCTTTTGCGGTACTGGGTACTGAGGAAAGTTGTACTGGAGATCCTGCAAAAAGAGCTGGAAATGAGTTTTTGTTTCAAATGCAAGCCATGATGAATATCGAGGTCTTAAGTGCATATGAGGCAAAAAAAATAGTTACTGCTTGTCCGCATTGTTTTAACACTTTAAAAAATGAATATCCTGAATTAGGAGGAAAGTACGAAGTAGTCCATCATACGGAATTTTTGAAATCCCTTTTAGATGATGGAAGATTGACAATCGAAGGAGGGCAATTTAAAGGAAAAAGAATCACTTTTCATGATCCGTGTTATTTAGGTAGAGCTAATAACGTGTATGAAGCCCCTAGAGATCTAATACTTAAACTGGATGCCGAATTAGTAGAGATGAAACGTTCTAAAGCTAATGGATTATGCTGTGGTGCCGGTGGTGCGCAGATGTTTAAAGACGCCGAACCTGGAAACAAGGAAATCAACATAGAAAGAACCGAAGATGCATTAGAAACAAAACCAGATATTATTGCTGCAGGTTGTCCGTTCTGTAATACAATGATGACTGATGGAATAAAAAATAAAGAAAAAGAAGGCGATGTGAAGGTTATGGACATTGCTGAATTGATTGCTAATGCGCAGGATTTGTAGTAAAGTATTTTAATTTCTTAATCTATTGGTATTATGATTTATAAAAAGTTTGCATTTTTTATTATAATACTATTGAGTTTGGTATCATCTGCTCAGACAATTGATTTAACGAACACAGCAGATAGTTTATTAATTAAAAGTAAACCACAAATCCAGTTTAGAGCAAAGCAATTAATTGTTCCTGTTGCTTTAATTACTTATGGAATTATAGGAATTGGTAATGATCAACTCGAATCATTTAATAACCAGATTAAAGAAGAGGTAAAAGAGAACATCGATAAAAAGGTGAGTATTGATGATTTTTCACAATATCTGCCTTTAGCTTCCGTTTATGGTTTGAGTGCTATTGGAATTAAAGGGAAAAATAATTTCCGTGATAAAACCATCATCGTTGCAACTTCTTATTTAATTATGGGAATTGCACTAAATAGTTTAAAAAGAACTTTTAAAGTAGAACGACCTGATGGCTCTGCCTTTAATTCTTTTCCTTCAGGACATACCGCCACCGCTTTTATGGGAGCAGAATTAGTTTATCAAGAATATAAGGATGTTTCTATATGGTATGGTATTTCAGGATATTTAGTCGCTACAGGCACAGGAGCATTTAGACTTTATAATAATAGACACTGGCTCACGGATGTAGTTGCCGGAGCAGGAATTGGGATATTAAGTGCAAAGGCTGCTTACTGGTTATATCCTTCCATTAAAAGACTACTGGATTCTAAAAAACAAACAAATAAAAAAACAGCATTTATTCCTTATTATGACGGTAAACGAGTAGGATTTGGACTTGTTTCGACATTTTAATCATAATAACAGCGTTAATTATAAAAATAAAATTATGTACGTTCCTTTTGAAAATTTACCCGAAGAATCTAAAATATGGATTTATCAATCAAACAGAAAATTTTCGGATGCCGAGTTTTCTGAAATAGAAACCGCTTTGCAATTCTTTCTTGAAGGCTGGGCTGCACACGGAACAAGCCTAGTGTCTTCTTATCAGTTAAAATACAATAGATTCATTATAATTGCCGTTGATCAGGATGTTCAGGCTGCAACAGGATGTTCAATTGATTCATCTGTTGAGTTTATTCAAAGTTTAGAACAAAAATATGCGGTTGATTTATTGGATAAAATGAATGTGACTTTCAAATTAGGAGAGCATATTGCACATAAGCCTTTGATTGATTTTAAGAAAATGGTTAAGGATAAAGCTGTTACTGAAAACACTATCGTTTTTAATAATTTGGTTAATAACATTGAAGAATACAATGAATCTTGGGAAGTTCCTGCCATTGACAGCTGGCACAGTCGCTTTTTTTAAAAACAAATAGTTCAATGAAAAAAATAGGCATCAGAATTGTTTTATTTTATGTCCTGTTTCTTTTTGTTGCCGCTAGTTGTGTTGGTACAAAAATTAATAAGCCTAAAATAATTGTAAGCAATATTCCATCGAAAACAGGTAATTCTGTAAATGATGATTTAAAAAATGCACCGACACTTTTTGAGTTACCTCCTGAAGGAACTAAATGGGTAGATAGTATTTACGCTGTAATGAATTTAGACGAAAGAATAGGCCAATTATTTATGGTAGCTGCTTATTCTAATAAAGATACAGTTCATTTTAATGCTATTGATAAACTGATTACCGAAAACAGAATTGGAGGCCTAATTTTCTTTCAGGGTGGTCCGGTACGTCAAGCAAATTTGACAAATCGTTTTCAATCCAAATCTAAAATCCCATTATTTATAGGCAATGATGCGGAATGGGGTTTAAATATGCGATTGGATTCTACCGCTCGATATCCTTGGAATATGACTCTTGGAGCCATTCAGGATATGAAATTGATACAGAAATTGGGAGTTCAAATGGGGGAACAAAGCAAACGATTAGGGATTCAATTTAATTTTGCGCCTGTTCTTGACATTAACACAAATCCCAGAAATCCTATCATAGGTTTTCGCTCTTTTGGTGAAGATAAATATAAAGTTACAGAGCGAGCAATTGCTTTAATGAAAGGGGTACAAAGCCAAGGTATTTTCTCGACCGGGAAACATTTTCCCGGGCATGGTGATACAGAGACGGATTCTCATAAAGGACTGCCAACAATTAATTTCTCTAAAGAAAGATTGGAAGAGGTGGAGTTTTATCCTTATAGAAAAATGTTTCACGAAGGACTTTCTTCGGTTATGGTTGGGCATTTGAATGTTCCCAGTTTAGAACCAAGGCCAAATTACCCTTCATCAATTTCTTATAATGTAGTCACTACTATTCTTCAAAAAGAATTGGGTTTCAAAGGACTTATATTTACGGATGCTTTGAATATGAAAGGGGTTAGTAACTCTAATACTCCGAGTGAAATCAATTTTGAAGCTTTTATAGCTGGAAATGATATTTTATTATTTCCTGAAAATGTTCCTATAGCAATAGATAAATTCAAACTTGCCTATTCTACTAATTTAATTTCGGAGGAAAGATTAGCTTTTTCAGTAAAAAAGATTCTAAAATTTAAATATAAAGCGGATTTAAAATACTATAAACCTATTGAAATATCTAATTTATATAAAGACTTAAATGCAACTAAAAATGACGCTTTGCAATATGAATTATTTGAAAATGCTGTTACTGTTTTAAAAAATAAGACCTCTCTTTTACCTATTAAAAATTTAGAAAATCAAAAAATTGCTTATGTAAAAATGGGGGATGACAGTAATGATACTTTTGTTTCTACATTAAAAAAGTATGCAGAGATTACAGTTTTGTCAGATAGTAACTTGGATAGTTTGCAAGAGAAATTAAAATTATTTTCGACGGTGATTATTGGTTATCATAAATCAGATATAGCTTTTAAAAACGGTGATTTAAACTCAGAGGAACTATTTAAAATCAATTATTTAGCCAGCAATAATAATGTTATTCTGGATATTTTTGCAAAACCATATTCTTTATTGCCTATTGCAAATTTTGATGATATTGAAGGCTTAATTGTTTCTTATCAGAACAGTACGATCGCGCAAGAAGTTGCGGCAGAATTGATTTTTGGAGCTATTGAAGCCAAAGGAAAATTACCGGTATCCATAAACACAAATTTCAAAGTTAATGATGGTTTAGCCACCGAAAAACTAAACCGATTGGGATTTACCGCTGCAGAAAATGTGGGGATGAATCCTGAAATACTGTCTAAAATTGATGCTTTAGCCCAAAAGGCTATCAATGACAAAATGACTCCTGGAATTCAGGTAGTTGTTGCTAGGAAAGGAAAAGTTATTTACCAAAAGTCATTTGGCTATCACACTTATAACAATGATTTGAAGGTTGTGGATTCAGATATTTATGATGTCGCATCATTAACAAAGATTCTGGCTACTTTGCCAAACGTGATGCAACAATATGATCAGCAAAAAATTAATATGGAAACGACATTAGGAACGATGTCTCCAATATTTAAAAATTCCAATAAAGAAAATATTCATTTCAAGGAATTATTGTCACATTATGCAGGACTTGTAGCGGGAATACCATTTTATAAGTCAACAATGGATAAATCGAATCTTTCAGAAAAATATTTTAAAAAAGTATCCAATGATCAATTTTCTAAACAGTTAGGAGATAGTCTTTTTATAAGAAATGATTTTCATGACTCGATAATGAAAATGATTGTTAAAAGTAAATTAGCTGTTAAAAAAGAATATAAATACAGTGATCTTACTTTTATGATTCTTAAAGATTATTTAGAAAATACAACGGGTAAAAAATTAGATGATTTAATCCAGGAAAATTTTTATCAATCACTCGGAATGAATAATTCAAGCTTTAATCCATTGAAAAAGTTTGATAAAAACAGAATTCCACCGACCGAAATGGATTCTTATTTCCGTAAACAAATTTTGCAAGGTTATGTGAATGACTTATCGGCAGCATTAGAAGGTGGCGTTTCTGGTCATGCAGGTGTTTTTTCGAATGCCATGGATGTGGCTAAAATTATGCAGTTGTATTTGCAAAAGGGGAATTATGGAAATCACCAATATTTTTCTGAGAAAACATTTAATGATTTTAACACCTGCTATTTTTGTGCAGAAGGAAATAGGAGAGGTATAGGTTTCGATAAGCCACAGTTAGGTATTGCAGGACCTACCTGCGGATGTGCTTCGATGACTAGCTTCGGGCATACTGGTTACACAGGTACGATGGCGTGGGCCGATCCTGAAACAGAAATAGTTTATATATTTTTATCTAATAGAACTTTTCCGGTTGCAGCAGAAAACAGACTTTCTAAAGAAAATATTCGAGAAGATATTCAGGAAGTAATTTATGATGCGATCGTAAAATAGCGGAATTAATCACTTTAAAAGCAAAATGCCAATATGAAATTAGTAAACAATTTCGCATTGGCTTTTTGCTTTTAAAAGCCATTTAGGAATTTAATTTTGAAACATTTATTTGAAAATCGCTTTATGTATTATAGTATATTTGGTTTGAAAATTAAGAGTATGAATAATAACAAAAATGTTTTTAAAATAAGCTATTTAACGGTTTTACTTTTTTGCACAACATTTTTAAATGCACAAAATATCGATATCAATATTTTGCGTGATATCAATGTTCACAGAAATACATCCTTAGACCCCACTTTTAAGACAATAACAAATAGTGCGATTCCAATTAGTGTAGCAGCACCAATTATTATTTATTCCGTAGGATTAATTCAGAAAGACAGTACAATCAAAAAACAGGCAATATTTATTGGAGAAACTTTTCTGGTTTCAGCATTTATAACAACTGCTTTAAAACGTACTATAAAGCGGGAGAGACCATTTGATACGTATTCAGATATTGATCAGGCGACGTCGGCACCGGGTTATTCATTTCCTTCCGGTCATACTTCTACCGCTTTTGCAACAGCAACGTCATTGAGTATGGCTTATCCAAAATGGTATGTTATTGCGCCTTCTTTTGTATGGGCGAGCGCAGTAGGATATTCTCGAATGCATTTAGGGGTACATTATCCCACGGATGTATTTGCTGGAGCAATAATAGGAAGTGGCTCTGCTTATATAACGTATAAAGCTAATAAATGGCTTAACAAGAAAAGGTCTAAAAAGGACAGATAATTGCTATTAAGAATAGGATTCACTGAAAAAAAGGCAAAATGAAAATACTGAATTACATAACAAAAACAGTCTGGATATTATCACTAGTTAGTCTATTTACGGATACAGCGAGCGAAATGCTTTACCCAATAATGCCTATATACCTTAAATCGATTGGGTTCTCGATTGTATTAATTGGTGTTTTAGAAGGCTTTGCCGAGGCTTTAGCTGGATTAAGTAAAGGATATTTTGGTAAGTTATCTGATAGTTCAGGTAAACGTGTTCCATTTGTGCGTCTGGGCTACGGTTTTAGTGCTATTTCAAAACCCATGATGGCGGTATTCGTCTTCCCTCTTTGGATATTTTTTGCCCGAGCAATTGATCGTTTTGGAAAAGGAATTCGTACTGGTGCAAGAGATGCTATTTTATCTGATCAAGCAACTGCTGAAACGAAAGGAAAGATATTTGGATTTCATAGATCAATGGATACGTTTGGTGCCGTTCTAGGACCTGTTGTAGCTTTGATTTATCTTCATTTTTATCCACAACAGTACAAAACGCTTTTTTATGTTGCTTTTATTCCAGGCTTACTAGCGGTATTTGCTTCTTTTTTGCTTAAAGATAAACTTAAGATACAGGTAACGGAGGTAAAACAGACTTCGTTTTTCTCGTTTCTTAGCTATTGGAAAACAAGTCCTGCACAATATCGAAGATTAGTAATTGGACTATTAGCTTTCGCCTTATTCAATAGTTCCGATGTTTTTTTACTTTTAAAAGCGAAGCAAGCAGGTTTAAATGATACTGTGGTAATAGAGATTTATATTTTTTACAATTTGGTTTATGCTCTTTGTGCATTTCCATTAGGAATTTTTGCTGATAAAATTGGATTGAAAAAAATGTTTACTTTTGGACTTTTTCTATTTGCAATTGTCTACTTTGGAATGGCATTTACTAAAAACAGTTATATTATTGGTGGATTATTTATAATTTACGGTGTATATGCTGCTGCAACCGAAGGGATTTCGAAAGCATGGATCAGTAATATTTCTGATAAAAAAGATACTGCGACTGCTATTGGAACTTATTCTGGATTTCAAAGTATTTGCGCGTTATTGGCCAGTTCTTTTGCCGGAGTCCTTTGGTATCAATTTGGTGCGAATACTACATTTTTTATTACTGGGATAACCACATTACTTATTATTATTTATTTTTCGTTTTTCATTAAATATAAAACAATTTAAAATGGCATCCCAACATAAAACTTTACCGGAGAACAAATGTTGCGCAGCAGAAGAAAAAAAAGTTAATAAAATGGTCAAAGATGTGGGATGTTGTTCGCACGATGATTCAGAAAACCATGCTGATGATGATCACGACCACGATCATTCAAATGGGAACGATACTGTTTTTAAAATGTTTTTGCCTTCAATAATAAGCTTACTACTGCTATTAGTGGCAATCGCATTAGACAATTATTTTCCTCAAACCTGGTTTGTGGGTTGGGTTAGGATTGTATGGTTTTGTGTCGCTTATATTCCGGTAGGTTTGCCAGTGTTAAAAGAAGCTTTTGAGAGTATTCGTAAAGGCGCCGTTTTTTCAGAGTTTTTTCTAATGTGTATTGCTACACTCGGTGCTTTTGGAATTGGCCAATATGCTGAGGGTGTTACTGTAATGTTATTTTATTCTATTGGGGAATTATTTCAAATGTTAGCTGTAAAAAGAGCTAAATCAAGCATCAAGGCATTATTGGACCAAAGACCAGATTCTGCAAATGTTGTTGAAGGACTTGAAACTATTTCTAAAAAAGCTTCGGACATTACCATTGGTGAAATTATACAATTAAAGCACGGTGAAAAATTAGCTTTGGATGGAAAGCTACTTTCCGAATCTGCCACTTTCAATACAGCAGCATTAACTGGAGAAAGCAAACCTGATACCAAATCAAAAGGAGAAATGGTTCTTGCGGGAATGATTAATCTCAATGGGGTTGCTGAAGTTGAAGTTACAGCCATTTTTACCGATAGCAAATTATCTAAAATTCTGGAGATGGTTCAGGAAGCCACTGCTAAAAAAGCTATAACCGAATTATTTATTAGAAAATTCGCCAAAATTTACACCCCAATAGTTGTTTTCCTGGCCATAGGAATTTGTTTGCTTCCAATGTTATTTGTAGAGAATTATGTTTTTAAAGATTGGTTATATCGAGCTTTAATTTTCTTGGTGATTTCATGTCCTTGTGCTTTGGTAATTTCAATCCCATTGGGTTATTTTGGTGGAATTGGCGCAGCCAGTAAAAACGGAATTTTAATTAAAGGCTCTACTTTTTTAGATGTTTTAGCAGCTATTCAAGTTGTGGTTATGGATAAAACCGGAACATTAACTAAAGGTGTTTTTAAAGTTCAAAAAGTGGTAGCTGTAGGGATTTTGGAAGCTGATTTGGTAAAATATACTGCCGCAATTGAGACTAAATCTACGCATCCTGTTGGTTCAGCTATAATTGAATATGCAAAAAATATTGCAAAAGATACTGTAGTTGCTGAAGTAGAAGAAATAGCAGGTCATGGGATGAAAGGGCTTGTCGATGGAAAAGAAATTTTAGTAGGAAGTACTAAATTGATGAAGAAATTTAACATCAGTTATGACACTAAAATTGATGCTATTCTATTTACAATTATTGTAGTTGCCCTGAATCAAAAATATGTCGGTTATTTTATTATTGCTGACGAAATTAAAGAAGATGCAAAAGAAGCAATTCAAAGCTTACACAAATTAAATATTAAAACTATTATGCTTTCTGGCGATAATCAGGCCATTGTTTCGCTTGTCGCCAAAGAGTTGAATATTGACCAAGCTTTTGGGGAATTATTGCCGGAGAATAAAGTTCAAAAAGTTACAGAATTAAAAGAACAGCATTTAATAATAGCATTTGTTGGTGATGGAGTAAATGATGCACCAGTAATCGCTCTGGCCGATGTTGGAATTGCTATGGGTGGCTTAGGAAGTGATGCTGCCATTGAAACTGCAGATGTTGTTATTCAAAATGACCAACCAACAAAGATTTTTACCGCAATACACATTGGAAAAAAGACAAAACAAATCGTTTGGCAAAATATTGGTTTAGCTTTTTCTGTAAAACTGATAGTTCTAATTTTGGGAGCTGGGGGATTAGCCACAATGTGGGAAGCCGTTTTTGCGGATGTTGGTGTTGCTTTATTGGCCATTTTGAATGCGGTAAGAATTCAACGAATGAAATTTTAAAAAAATGAGTTTTTAACTTAACTTTCTTTAAAATTCCGAGCTAATTTTATTAATTTCGTTTCATTAAAATAAATACATGAAAATTGCAATAGTTTGTTATCCTACCTTTGGAGGAAGTGGAGTTGTAGCTACAGAATTAGGGCTTGAATTGGCAAGACGTGGTCATGAAATTCATTTCATAACCTATAGTCAACCCGTGCGACTGGCTCTTTTGAATCCTAATGTGCATTACCACGAAGTTAATGTACCTGAATATCCTTTGTTTCATTATCAACCATATGAATTGGCTTTATCGAGCAAATTAGTCGATATGGTAAAGTTATATAAAATTGAATTGTTACACGTGCATTATGCCATCCCACATGCATATGCAGGTTATATGGCCAAACAAATGCTAAAAGATGAAGGAATTAACATTCCTATGGTTACAACGCTACACGGAACTGATATAACCTTAGTTGGGAATCACCCATTCTATAAGCCTGCAGTAACTTTTAGTATCAATAAATCAGATTATGTAACTTCAGTTTCCCAAAGTTTGAAAGACGAGACTCTTAAGTTATTTAACATAAAAAAAGAAATTGAGGTTATTCCAAATTTTATTGAATTGGATAAGAATGTTAATGATCCAAGTATTGCATGTCATCGTTCTGTTATGGCAAAAGCAAATGAACGTATAATTACCCATATTAGTAATTTTAGAAAAGTAAAACGAATTCCCGATATTATAAAAATATTTTACAACATTCAAAAGGAAATTCCTGCTAAGTTAATGATGGTAGGGGATGGTCCAGAAAAGGAGAAAGCGGAATATTTATGCCAAGAATTAGGTATTTCCAACAAGGTAATCTTTTTTGGAAACAGTAATGAAATTGATAAAATTCTAAGTTACACTGATTTGTTTTTGTTACCGTCAGAAACGGAAAGTTTTGGTTTAGTTGCCTTGGAAGCAATGGCTTGGAGTGTTCCGGTAATTTCAAGTAATTCTGGAGGTTTACCAGAAGTAAATTTTGATGGGATTTCAGGCTATTTGAGCGATGTAGGAAATACGGATGAAATGGCTGCGAATGCTTTGAAAATTTTGAAAGATGATGAAACTCTAAAAAAATTCAGAGAAAACGCGTTAGATATAGCTAAAAAATTCGATATAAAAAATATATTGCCATTGTATGAAGAGTTATATAAAAAAGCAATAAAGCAATACGTATAAAGTTCTTCTTGAATTATATTCTTAATTTTATTTTAAATAAAAATGAAAAAAATTGCTCTGCTATTTTTTACCGCATCGGTATTAGTCTCCTGTTCGTCCGCTACTAAAATTTCAGGTAAAAAACCTTTGTTTGAAATTTTAACTCAGCAAAATGATGGTGGCGCAAGTATTCGTTTTTTTGAAATTCTTTCGGAGCCTAATGAGATAAAAATGCTCCAAAGCGATGAGAATTTAAAAAATAAAATTAGCTCAAATGATATACAGACCGCAAATTTTGTTGTTTTAAATATGGGAGAAAAAACAACTGGGGGCTATAAAATAGGAATTGAAAATGTTGTCGAAACGGATAAAAATATAATCATAACTGTCAAAGAAACTATTCCTGAACCAGGAGGTATGGTTACACAAGTTTTTACAAACCCTTTTTGTGTTGTAAGAATAAATTCAAAAAAAGAAATCATTTTTAAATAAAAAAAAACTCCATTGTGGAGTTTTTTTTATGTTTTGGTATTTTTTACATTATTAATTAGTGTTTTCCATTTCCATGATCCTTATCACCTTTTCCTTCTTTATGACCTTTGTTATAATTACCGTTGTCACCATGATTTTCGTATTTTTTATCATTTTTACGGTTTGAACCTATTGATTTTTGTGGTTTACCATGGTATCCTTTATAATATTTAACTTTATGATTTTTAAAGTTACTGTATGGTCTAGATCCGTGGTAATCGTTTAGTACAACTTTATATCCATTGTACAAATTATAATTTCTATAAGGTCCTGGCAAATATCTAGAGCGAATCCATGTTCCTCCATTTAGGTAAATAAATTGTGTTGCTCTAATGTCATAATAGGCTTCAACATCAGGTAAATAATAATAATCAACGTTAGAATATCCAACAGGACCCCATAATGGAGGCGTTCCGATATTTACATTTACTGAAACTTGGGCGTGTATTGTGCTTGAGGCAAAAAGTATAATTCCTAAAGCGATTAATTTTAATGTTTTCATTTATAATAATTTGATTAACATTCATTTTTTTATTAGCTAAAAGCTAATATTTCTTACAAATTCAATAGTTATGCCATAAAACTTTAGTTCACACAAAATTGGGATGTAATTTTAAAAAAAAAGAGAAGCTTTAAAACTTCTCTTAAATTTATATATTCAAGGTCTGTTACAATAAAAGAATCAATAAAAGAATGATAATGATAATTGCACCAACAGAGAAATATACTCCATTTCCAGTTGATCTTAACTCAGATTTGATAGTGCGAACTTCTTTACGAAGTTGTTTTTTCTCAGAAGAATTCAATGAAGACTTATCCATTGCTTTAATTTCATCTAAGCGATTTAGCAAAACTTTTACTTCTGCTGGTACTTCTTTTGTAGTATTAGTTACTGTAACAGGTGCTTTTTCAGCAGCCAAAATCGTGCTTGGGAACGCACTTAATGATAATACCATCATCATTAAATAAAAAGTGATTTTTTTCATTTTTTTTTAAGGTTTTTTGTTAATTTTTTTAATAATATAAAGATATAAAATAATGTGTAAGATAAATTTACAAAATTTTAGTATATAATTACATAATTCACACTATATAAAATGAAGTGATTTAATAGTAGATAATTTAATTTTTAGCCTATTTAAAAATTACGGTGCGTGGTTTAGCTAGTTCAAAGTCTTGAAAGCCAAAATCAGTAGTTTCAAATGAATTAGTTTTAAAGATATTGTCACCAACATTTGGAATTGAAGGATAATAAGAAAGTGATATCTGGAAAGAACTGAATACTAAGAAGTCATTATTTATAATAAATCCAATACTAATTTTGGAATAGGCTTTACTATCCTTCAATCCTTTTTCAACATTACTAAGCATAGCGATTGAATAATTAAAGTAAGGATTTAATCTAAATCCCCATAGGTCCCAAGGAGAATAAGCTTGAGTCTGTAATGTCAACATTACTTTTTTAGTTCCATACTGGGCACTGTTAAAACCATTGATTCCGTAATTTTCATTAATAGTAAGTTGGTCTCCAATAGAATTTGCACGATTTGTTCCCACTATAAATTGGGGCTTAATAAACTGTCTTAATTTCCATCTTCCCATGTCAATCAAATTAGTGAAATAATTTGCCTGAAATAAAAAAGCAGTTTGGGAGGTTTTTGATTTGTCAAAAAAACTGCCTATCTCAATATTAGTGCTTAAAAAACCCCACTCATAAAAATTTCCGAAAGAAGCTTGCGCACCTAAATAATAACGTCCCTGATTATTCTTATATTGATAACCGGCCGTTATTCCATATATTTTTCCAATGGGAACATCCTCGATGATGCCGTTTTTGAATATGTATTTATCTTCAACGAATTTTCTTGAAGTAAAGCCAATTCCCGAAAGAATGAATTTTTCTCCAGAATAGAAATCGATAGGGTCATATTCAATCGAAGGACTTTCAAGATATTTTATATTTAAAAATCGACCTGATAGTATTAAATTTGTTGTTCTGTCACTTTCTGTATTTCCTTCAAAAATTTTAAAAGAATGTCCTATCCAAAGATCCTGTGAGTTGTATTTGAAATTTTGTTTGGCATATAACAAATTAGAATCTTGAAGCGTATCTTTTCTAAATTGTTGGTCTACATAAATTCCACCAGCCCATTTTGTTAAAGGGGAATAAAAAGGACGTTCAATATTGATACTTTTACCATAATAATTATCTAAATCGATGAAATATCTGACGGTAGTTTTTATAAACGTATTTTTGATATTTGGAATACTGTATGCTAAACTATAGGCGTTTTTTCCATCGCTGAATCGATTTCTAAATTTATTATCAAATTCATGACCTGAACCAAGAAAATTACGTTCATTCAAATCGAAAGTAGCCCTAGAACTTGAAACAGAACCTTTTGGAATCATGCTCCATGAATCTAACACCCGAACTGAAACATCGACCGAATCTGGATTGTTGTTGATCAGTTCTGCGGTTATACTGACTCTACTGACATATCTTTGAGTTCTAATTAAACGCTCGGACTCCTTTACTAACAGAGAATCTAACGGTTTATTCTTTTTAATAAGTAATAAATTCAGAATAGCAAGTCTATTGGTTTTAATATGTATTCTGTTTCCCTCTCTTTCTGCCCAATTTTTAGGTCTTCTCGTAGAATCAATTTCTGAATATCCAAATGGGTCAAGTGTAATGACATTAATTTTTCTAATTACTTTACCTTCAATAGCTTGCTGTTTTTTTTGCACTACTTTTTTCTTCGCAACTTTTACATTAACGGGTCTAAAAACTAATTTGTGGACGAATTTGGTAAATTTATTTTTTTTCGAATAGGTTTGAATATTTTTATATACTTCGGAAGAATCTTTTTTTTGTTTATCGACTTGCGAAAAAGAGACTTGAGAGCAGCAGAGTAATAAAAGGAATAATATGAGTCTTTGTTTTTTTAGCATCTAAAAAAAATACTTTAAATGGGGTGTAATTATTTTAATTTTTCGATTCTAAATTCTCATCATTAATCCTAGTTATATCAGTTTCTGTTGTGGTTTCCGTAAACATGGGAACTACAATATCCGTTTTGATTATGATTTTTTTTGCCGATGTTTCTGAGTCAAAAAGGGGTAATTTAATGTTGCGCCAAGTATATGTTTTTGGTAAATCATCTCCCATCAAATAACCCCAAGGTTCTAAATATTCTATTCTGTCAAAAATTACTTTAAGAATGGCAATTATCGGAATAGCCAAAAACATTCCGGAAATTCCAGAAATTGCCCCGCCAATAATGATTCCAACGATGGAAACAAATGCATTTATCTGGACTTTTGAGCTCACAACCAATGGAACTAAAATATTATTGTCAATTAATTGTACAATTATGTTGACTACAATCACACCAACAATTATGGATAAGTCAGGAGATCCTGTTAACGATGCTACAATGCTTAAAACACCTGCAAACAATATTCCTACGTAAGGGACTAAATTTAGAATTCCCGTAATAATCCCTAATAAGATAGCATATTTTACGCCTATTATCATGAATCCAACAGTTGTTAAGATAGAAACCATAATCATTTCTATAATTAAGCCTACAATATAACTTTTTACGGCTACTTTTATTTGAGATAAAATATCCTGCAATTTAGTATGGTATTCTTTTTTTACCAATTTTGAAAAGAAAAGCATGAAATGCGTTCTGTACAAAAGGATTAAAAAAGTATAAATAGGAATTAAAATAAGATTTAGGAGAGTATCTGTAAAAGACATTAAAGTCGTTCCTATCATTTCTTTTCCTTTTTCCATGGAATCTTGCGTCGCACTGTCCAGATATTGTTTTTGCTCTCTGGAACTTATATTGAAATGTTCTCGTATATATTGTTGAACATTATGAATATGAATTGCAATGTTTCTCTCGATTTTATTAAAATCATTAGCCATTTCACTAATCTGAATTGATAAAAAGGTAAAAAGGCCAATAAAAAATAAAACAAATAATAATACAGTTATCATAACCGCGATGACATGCGGGAAATAAAGTTTGTGTCGTATAAAATGTGCAATTGGTCTTAATAATATGGCAAATATAAAGGACAATAGAATTGGGATCAAAATTTCCTGACCGATGTAAAAAATATAGCCAAAACTAATAAGGCACACTAAAGTTAGGGCAAGTTTTGCGTAAAATGGAAGTTTTATAGTGTCATTCATATTTTTCGTTGTATTTATAATGTGTTAAAATTTAATTACAAATAATTTAAAATCTAACAAACAAATATGAGGTAAAAAAACTTTTAATGTTTATAAATTTTTTAAAAATAGTTGCATAATTTCTACATTAGCAACAAAATGATTTTATAGCTAGAACTAAAGTAAATTATATTTTTATAAAATTGCAATTAATCAATAAATTCTTTATCAATAAATTGATTTTTCATTATTGAAATTCCTTTTTGTAAAAGTAAGTTGTTAGGGTAGATAACCATTTCTCCATCAAGGGTTTTCAAGTACACATGAAAAGCACCAATATCTTCAATTTCAGCTTCAAAAGGGAAGTCTTTGTCATGAATTTTTATTACATCTCCAATTTTAAACGGAAAAGAAAAGAACAAAATAATACCAGATGTGATGTTACTTAAAATAGACCATTGCGCAAACATGGCAACGCCTACAACAGTCGTAATAGAAGAAAGTGCAATAAAAATATCTTTGGTCTCTACTCCCCAGATTAAGACTAAAGCAATAAACATTAAAATATTAATAAATAAATGAATGTATTTGATGACTAAATTAGTACGATGTTCC
This sequence comes from Flavobacterium fructosi, assembly GCF_042787335.1. Classification (NCBI taxonomy): domain Bacteria; kingdom Pseudomonadati; phylum Bacteroidota; class Flavobacteriia; order Flavobacteriales; family Flavobacteriaceae; genus Flavobacterium; species Flavobacterium fructosi. The sequence continues at coordinate 421,990 of NZ_JBHZQA010000003.1, forward strand.
AGCGTATGACTTGATTTAGCATAGCGTCTTACTAGTTTTGTTGTTAACAATCGTAATGAAATGTATATAGTCAAAAGTACTCCTGTACCAATTAGTTCTTTTATATAATCGAAAATTAAATCCATACCAATTATTTAATTATGCTAATTTACTTAAATATTCATAAACTTTATCCGTTGGCATTCCCATCACATTAGCATAAGAACCTTCAATTTTTGAAACACCTATAAAACCAATCCATTCCTGAATACCATACGCACCTGCTTTGTCATACGGTTTGTAATTTTCTAAATAATAGTTAATAGCTTCATCACTTAATTCGTTGAAAGTAACTTTAGTCAGCTCATTAAAAACCTTTATTTCCGAAGTAGTTTTAAAACAAACTGAAGTAATCACATCATGGGTATTATTCGACAAAGATTTTAAAATGGAAAATGCTTCCGCTGCATCTTTCGGCTTGCCTAAAGCTTTGTCGTTATGCCAAACAATCGTATCACTTGTTATAAGAATTTCATTGTGTTGTAATTCGCCCTCAAATGCACTTGCTTTCAATTTAGCCAAATAATCTGTAATTGATGATGCTTTTAATTCAGGAGGATACACTTCTTCAATTTCTTTTAATCTGATTTCAAAATCCAAATCTAGATCTTTTAAGAATTGTTGACGTCTTGGCGAACCGGACGCAAGAATCAATTTGTATTTTTTTAATTTATTTTTAAGCATTGTATTTCATGTTTATGGTGATTATAAGGATAGATAAAATTCCAAAAAAAAGTATCCATTTTAGTAACAAACTCAATTGAGAAAAGTTCTTTTTTGTTTTTGCATTCCAAATTTTGATTGTGAAATAAAGTAATGGTCCCACAACAAAAAATAAGAAGTAAATAGTGATGTAAATCAAGAGGAACAAATAATTATAGATATAAAAAAGGATTGCAATTATAGGGATGATACTTAATGCAAAAACTATTTTGGTAGTTCTGTTAATTCCTATTGCTACCGGTAAAGTATTTATTCCATGATTGTAATCTCCATTTACATCTTCCAAATCTTTAACAATTTCCCTAATAAAATTAAGGAAGAAAGTAAAAATCGCATAATCTAAAAGAATAGAGAAAATAACAGACATTTGTGCCTGGTTTCCTTCATAAGTAGCAGGATATAAATCAAAAATTCCTATTATAACAACGCTAAAAGCGAGCAATAAAGCCACAATTACATTTCCTATGAGAACCATTTGTTTTAAACTTGTGGCGTAAAGATAAAGGGTGGCGGCAATCAAAATAAAAATAGAAGCAAAGCCAGGTTTTAGTATCACATTTGATAGATAAAATCCAATACCCACACCCAAACAATTGAGCACAATGTATATATTGTATGCTTTTGCTTCAGAAATTATTTTACCTACAACGACATCATTTGGTTTGTTATCGTTATCCGTATTTTGGTCAACTATATTATTGATTACATAACCACCCGCTGCAAGTAAAATGGTGGATAAGACTAATAATAAATATTGCCAATCCGCTAGGGACAGTGGGATATTTTGAAATTTAAAAAACCCATATCTGAAAATGAGCTGCATAAATGCAAGCAGCAGTAAATTTTGGTAACGGATTAGTTTTAGAAATGGAAACATTTATTTCATTTAAAATTTATAATTCAATATTTTAAAATAGCAACTAATCGTGTTTCCCGTCAAAATGCTCCATCCATTTTCCTTGTACCTTCATCACTTGTTCAATCACGTCGCGAGCAGCTCCTTTTCCACCGTTTATATGCGAAATATATGTACAAATTGTCTTAATTTCAGGACTTGCGTCTTGCGGACAAGTTGGTAAACCAACTAATTTCATGACATGATAATCAGGAATATCGTCTCCCATGTACAAAACGTGTTTTGGATTTATATTGTAAACATCCGTATATTCATCAAATGTTTCCACTTTGTTTGGTGTTCCTAGATATATGTCAGTAATACCAAGGTTTCTTAACCGAATTCGAACGCCTTCATTACTTCCGCCTGAAATAATACAGACATTGTAACCACTTTCCACAGCTGCTTTCATGGCATAACCATCACGAATATTCATAGTTCGCAAAATAGCTCCTTCATTAGTTACAAAAACAGAGCTGTCAGTTAGTACGCCATCGACATCAAAAATAAAAGTGGTGATATCATTCATTATTTCTTTATAACTTTTTGCCATTATGTTGTATTGATTGTGTTAGTGTTTTGTAAATTTTCAAATGGTTTTCATTGGATAAAAAAGCCTCATGCGTCCTAATAGTAGCACTGTCATTGCGTTTAGCAGGTCCGGTTTGAGCTTCTTCTGGCGAAAGAACCATTATTTTTTGTGCCGTTTCTGTAATTAGAGGTTTTAAAATTTCAAAAGGAACCTGATTTTCCTGACAAATTTCACTTCCTATTTGGTACAAATGATTGGCAAAATTATTGACAAATACAGCCGCAACATGCAATGCTTTGCGTTGCTCTGAATTAATAGCGAAAACTTTATCTGAAATTATTTTGGCCACTTTTTCCAATAATTGAAAATCAGTCGCATTTTCGCTTTCTAAACAAATGGGGATAGTTTTAAAATCAACTTCTTTATGTTTGGTAAATGTTTGCAGGGGATAAAATACGCCTTTTCGATTATCATCATCCAAAGCATTTAAGGGAATACTTCCGGAAGTATGTACCACCAAACGGTTTTTGAATGAAAGTAGCGAAGAAACAGCAGGGATTGCATCATCAGAAACGGCTATGATATACAAATCAGCTTCTTCCAAAGTTGCTAAATCATCTGTGATTTTATCTAAATCGAGAAGGTGAGCGATACTTTCTTTTTGTCTTGAAAAAACCTGAATCAAGTCGATTTCTGTTCCCAACTTTTGCGAATTTTGAAAAGCAGCAATCAAATGCTGTGCTACATTTCCAGAACCAATAATTATTACTTTAGTCATAAGGCAAAATTATGAAAAAAATATTAACCGTTTTTTACTGTTTTTGCAATATTTTGCAAAGTATTATTGGCATCAAAATCATTTTTTTATCAGAAAACAAAAAGTCTTAATTTTGGATTAAATTAACAATTGTACAAATATAGAAGTCAACATTTTTAAGTACTTTTGTGGCACTTTATATGAAATGAAATACCCTACAAATGATTAAAAAAATATTCTCTATTTTGTTCTCTACACGATTAATGGCTATCCTTTTCTTATCATTTGCAATTGCAATGGGGGCCGGAACTTTTATCGAAAGCAAATACAATACTGATACAGCTAAAATTTGGATTTACAACGCTTGGTGGTTTGAAGCCATTATGGTGTTTTTTATGATCAATTTCATAGGAAATATTAAGCGTTATCAACTATTGAAAAAAGAAAAATGGGCGACTTTATTACTCCATTTGGCCTTTGTTTTTATTCTTTTGGGTGCATTCGTTACCCGATATATTAGTTATGAAGGGATGATGCCTATTCGCGAAGGGGCTGCTGAAAATCAAGTTTTTTCAGATAAAACCTTTCTTACTGTTTTTGTCGACGGTGAGTACAAAGGCGAAATGAAACGCAGAGTTTTTGAAAAACCTTTATTGCTGTCGCCAGTTACCAATAATAATTTTTCTATTTCAGATAAATTTGCTGATACTGAGTTCAAAGTAAAATATAAAAATTTTATTTTGGGTGCAAAAGAAGTTATCAAACCGGATCCTAAAGGTATATTGTATTTTAAAATCGTTGAAGCAGGCGATGGCGGACGTCATGAACACCTGCTAAAAGAAGGTGAAATTCAAAATATACATAATGTATTATTTTCGTTGAATAAATATACCGAAGGAGCTATTAATATAAATATTGCCGGTAATACCAGTACCATACAAACACCCTTTGAAGGTAATTATATGCGCATGGCTGATAAATTACAAGGTAAAGTGACTAAAGGTGCATCGCAACCATTAATGATGCGTTCTTTGTATACTATTGGTGAAATGCGATTTGTATTTCCAGATCCTGCGGTGAAAGGTGTAATTGGGTATGATTCAAAAAATGATTTTAAAGAAAAGAATCATGAAGACGCTTTAGTCTTGAATGTTAGTGCGGATGGACAACAAAAAGAAGTTACAATATTAGGTTCTAAAGGTAAAATAGGAGAATCTAAAACAGTCAAAATTGGAAATATAGAGTATACTTTATTTTACGGAAGTAAAGCTTATATCTTGCCTTTCAAGATAAAACTGAATGATTTTATCGCCAAAAAATATCCAGGAACAGAGAAAAGCTATTCTTCTTTTGAAAGCCAGGTGACCGTTCAGGATTCAACTAAATCATTTGATGCCAGAATTTTTATGAATAATGTTTTAGATTATAAACAATTTCGATTTTTTCAATCTTCATTCGATCCTGATGAAAAAGGAACGGTCTTATCAGTGAATCACGATTTCTGGGGAACTGCAATTACTTATAGCGGTTACTTCATGTTGTTCTTTGCAATGATGTCTATTATGTTTACCAAGTATTCCCGTTTTGCTGATTTGAAACGAAAACTCGAAGTAGTGAAAGCGAAAAAGGCTAAAGTGCTTACGATTTTAGTTTTACTACTTGGTTTTAATAGTTTTGCCCAAGGTCATGACGATCATCAACATCAGACTCCAAGCGAAAAACAAATTGATTCATTACTGAATAAATATAAAGTTCCAGAAGATCATGCCGCCAAATTTGGACGTTTAATTATACAAGATGCTGGAGGAAGAATGAAACCGGTTAATACCTTTTCATCTGAATTGCTGAGAAAAGTAAGTCATATGGAGTCTTACAAAGGTATGAATTCAGATCAGGTATTATTGTCGATGACGCAATATGCTAAACTATGGATTGAAGTTCCTTTAATTTATATCAAAGCAGGAAATGATAGCATTCGAAAAATTATTGGGATTGCTAAAGAAGCAAAATATGCTCCTTTCATCTCCTTTTTTGACGAAAAAGGAAACTATAAATTGTCACCTTATCTGGATGATGCTTTTAAAAATGCCAATCCAAATCAATTTGAGAAGGACTTTATTGAAACTGATAAAAAAGTAAATCTGATGGAGTCGGCTTTAAGCGGACGAATATTAAAGATTTTCCCTATTCCGAACCATGAAAATAATAAGTGGATTTCCTACTTAGAATTGAATGAATCAGGAATGAAAGGAATGGATTCAACATATACTAAAAGTGTATTGCCATTGTATTTTGGGACTTTGACTAATGCGGCGGATACCAAAAAATATAAAACGGCTAATGAATTATTAGAAAGTATAAATGGTTTTCAGAAAAAATTTGGAGCTAAAGTAAGACCAAGCGAAGATAAAATTTCACTGGAAATCTTATATAACAAATCTGATCTTTTCAAGAATCTTTTCATGGCTTATTTTACAATCGGTTGCTTAATGCTAATCTTTACAATACTCAACATTATCTTTGAGAAAAAGATATTGCGTATCGTGATTAATTCATTTCATGTCATTATTGGAATATTATTCGGTTTACATACCATTGGATTGATAGTGCGCTGGTTCATTTCAGGTCATGCACCTTGGAGTAATGCGTATGAATCCATTATATATGTTGCTTGGGCTACAATGTTCTTTGGTTTGGCTTTCGACAGAAAATCAAAACTTACGGTTGCCGCGTCTGCATTTGTAACTTCAATGATTTTGTTTGCTGCATTTATGAACTGGATTGATCCCGAGATTGCTAATTTACAGCCTGTTCTTAATTCGTATTGGTTGATGATTCACGTAGCGGTTATTGTTGCAAGTTACGGACCGTTTGCACTGGGAATGATTTTGGGAGCGGTTTCTCTATTACTGATATTGTTTACCAATGAAAAAAACAAAGCCAAAATGGATTTGAATATTCAAGAAATCACTTATATCAATGAAATGGCACTGACAATAGGTTTAATAATGCTAACCATTGGAAACTTCCTTGGAGGACAATGGGCCAATGAAAGCTGGGGACGTTACTGGGGTTGGGATCCAAAAGAAACTTGGGCTTTAATTAGTATTATGGTCTATGCTTTTGTGATTCACGCTCGATTTGTTCCGTCTTTGCGTGGTAAATGGATATTTAACCTGATGAGTATGTTTGCTTTTGTATCCATTTTATTTACCTATTATGGAGTGAATTTTCACTTAGTAGGTTTGCATTCCTATGCAAGTGGTGAAGCTAAATCATTGGATTGGATTTGGATTTCGTTAGGAGCAATTGCTTTAATTGGAGCTATTTCCTATCCAAAATATAGAAAATACTACAAGAAATAGTTCTTGAATTATTTCCTTAAAAAAAGGTTTAACTTAACGGTTGAACCTTTTTTTAATTCGTCAAATGTAACTTTTGCGATTTTTAAATATTCCAAAGGCGAAACACCCGAAATTTCTTTGAAACTAGTAAAAAAAGGATTGTAGGAAGTAAATCCAACCTTTTCAGATAGAGAGTCTAAAGTGTTGTTTTTCAGATAATTTTATTCGATATGCTTGATTGCATCATGGATTCGGACTAACTTTTTGTATTCAGAAAAGGAAATAGTCGAGTGGTATTTAAATAGATAAGAGATATGGACATGCTAACTTAGCCATCAAAGAAGGTTAAGAAATAATCTTAATTTTACCCTATGAAACAAGTGCACAAAATTGACGACAAAGCTTTCAATGAAAAAGCCGTCCAATTAAGTTAAGAGAGAACAAACGTATCAGAACTGGCCAGAGCGCTGGGAGTAACAGCACCACAGTTGTACAAATGGCGCAAAGAGTTCGAGGAGTTTGTAGAGGGAAGTTTTCCTGAAAAAGGGAATTTAAAACGAAGTCCTGAACAAGAAAAAATTCACGAATTGGAGAAAAGACACAAAGATGCCGAGTTAGAGCGTGCTATATTAAAAAAAGCAATCGGCATTTTTTCCAAGAGCGGTCGATGATTTATAGTTTCATTAAAAACAATGAATAACTATTCCCCATTGAAAAAATGTGCAAAGTTCTACAAGTGAGTAATGGAAGTTACTATCGATGGAACAAACAAACAATCACTGCAAGACAGCAACGAAAAATCGCCATAAAAGAAAAGATAACATTGATTTATTTTGAATCCAAACAATGATACGGAAGTCCTAGAATAACATAAGAACTTAGGAGTATTGGTTATGAAATTTCAAGACTCGAGAGCTTTGCTCGAACAGGCGAAGCAATTAGTGTAGTAAAATATATGAAACAGCTAGGCTTACGAAGTAAATTAAGCAAGAAATTCAAAGTAACGACCAACTCAAATCATAATTATTTAATCGTTGAAAATATATTAAACAGCGGGTTTATTGTAAAAATGCCTTCAAAAGCGTGGGTTTCTGATATCACCTATATTCAAACCAAAAAGGGATTTGTATACCTGACAACTATTATGGATTTTTACGACCGAAAAATTATAGGTTGGAGTTTGAGCGATGGAATGAGTACAAATAAAACTATGCTTGGAGCTTGGAAAATGGCGGTTAAAAACCGAAATATTGAGGAAGGTTTGATTTTTCATTCCGACAGAGGTGTTCAATATGCCAGTAAAAAGTTTGAAAATGTTCTTGATTCCTATAAAAAAATAACCCGTAGTATGAGTCGCAAAGGAAATTGTTGGGACAATGCTGTAGCGGAAAGTTTTTTTAAATCCTTGAAAACGGAATTGATTTATGGAACAAACTGATTTCTAAAGAACAAATGAACCTAGAAATCTTTGAATACATTGAAATTTGGTACAACAGGAAAAAGAGACATTCTGGGTTGAATTATGCAACTATTGAAGAATTTAACAATCAAATTAATTACAAAAATGTAGCTTAACTTAATGTGCACTTTTTATTTGCATATCCAATATTTGGCAATAAAAAAAGGTTCAACTGTAAAGTTGAACCTTTTCTGTTAATTATGAAGAAAAAATACTATTTACACTTTCCCCAGCGTATATAATTGTTCCATTGTAGGAGTTAAACTTCCACCTTTAGGTTCTAATGTAATACCGAAAGCTTCCGCATCCATTGCATTATCTACAGCAAACATTTTTTGGTCATTAACCTTGAAATTGTCCAATAATCCAATGCTTGTCGGAGATAATGGATTCAGTTTTAATGCCCAAACTTGATATACCATTCCTTCTGGAGGTTCTGGTAATCCTGCAGCATCTACATAAACCGCTTTGGTTTCTTTATTCCAATATACTTTAGCTGAAGATTGTGGCGCAACTGTCTGTCCACCTAAAGGTACTACAGTATTATTAACATCTCTTATAACCGCTAAACTAGTTTCATTTGCTTTGCTTTTTAATTGTAAAGCATTCAAATCTTTTTCAATTTTCGCTTTTGTAGCTTCAACATTTACTACCTGAGTATTGGTTTGCTCTAACTGATTGTATTGGTAACCAACACCAACCAACAAAATAATTGCTGCTGCCCAACCAACATATTGCGACCAGTTTCGAGTTGGCTCCAGCTCGATAACTTTTGAGTGTTTGAGCTCTAATTTCTCTTTTATTTTCTCAAAATGTGCGGCAGAAATAAACGGTGAAAAGCTAGAAGATAAAGCGATGATAGCCGTTTCTATAGCAATAATTTCGTCGTTTATTTCTGGATTATTTTTTGCTATGGTATTCACTTCCTCATTTTCGGTTTCACTGAGTAAACCATAAACGTAGAGCTCTAAAATACCTGATTCTATATATTCTTTTGCTTCCATTATACTTTCAAATAATTTCTTAAATCATTAATACAGTTTCGATTGTGAGTTTTTACGGTTCCCAAAGGAATTTCTAATTCCTCAGAAGCTTCTTGTTGGGTATACCCTTTAAAAAACAGTAAATCTATTATTTGAATACATTTTGGTTTTAGTTTTTTTACAAATTCTTGTATACCAATAGTATCAATTTTATTAACGAGTTTGTTACTGTCGTCTAACAGATGTACGAAATTATCTGAAGAAAGGTTTTTTTGACTGTTATTAAAATTTTTAGAACGCAGTTTGTCTATTGATGTATTACGGGCAATATTTAGAATCCAAGTATAGAAACGCCCTTTGCTTTCATGATAGGAATCTATATTTTTCCAGATTTTGACAAATACGTCCTGAAGCACATCTTCTGCTTCTTCTCTGTTTTTTACAAGAACATTGATCACTGCAAACAAGCTTTTTGAATACATATCATATAGATGTGTAAAAGCCTTGTCATCTTTCTTATATATTAATACTAACAATTCATCTTGGGTCATATACTTTTTATTTTGCTTTTACAAACTTATACATTCTTATTCACAATTGACAAATTTTATCAATGGCTACTTCAAAATAATTTTAAAAATAAAATAATTGTATTTTATTTAAGTATTTAAAATACTGCAAATCAGTTACTTAATAAATAAATTAATTTTTTTTTATGATTTTTAAAACCAAATCGAAAACAATCCCGTAAATGCTTTAATAACCTTTCAAATTATAAAAAAATGAAAAAAACAAAAATGATATTAGGTCTTTCGCTAGTGGCGGTTGCTGGCTTAATTTTAGTAGCTGCTGATCACGTTGATGCTCCAGCAGTAACAGGTAATGCAGCAGATATTACTGATGTATACACCTTTCAAGGACAAGATACAAACAATCTTGCATTTGCAGTTAACACTCAAGGATTGTTAAGTCCCAATGCTACAACCGCAGCAACATTTAATGAAAATGTTATGATTGAAATCAATATCGATAACACAGGCGACAATGTTGAAGATTTAGTTATTCAAGCCATCAAAAGAGATGACAAAATGTACTTCTTTGGACCTTATGCTCCAACAACTACAGGAACTTCAAGCACTATTAAAACTGCTGCCGCTTCAGGAAGTGTAACCATTTCTACTTACGGTTTAGCTCCTTTAATTGCGGAGAAAAACGGAATGAAATTTTTCGCAGGACCAAGAGATGATCCTTTCTTTTTTGACTTAGGTCAATTCAAAGCAATTCTTGGAGGAACAGCTTCTGGATTTAAAAATCCTGGTACAGATACTTTTGCAGGAACAAATGTACTTTCAATAGTAGTTGAAGTTCCAAAAGCAATGTTAGGGACTGCTGACAAACTAAATGTTTGGGCTGAAACAAAGAAAAAACAATAACTAATTTTATTTTAAAACATAAAGACATGAAATCTAATAAATTCAAATTAATAGCTGTAGCACTAGTATGTGCAGTTGTTTCAGTAAATTGTGATAATAATGATTCAGATAATAATGCTGCGGTAAATGTTGATTTTTCAGGAACTTTTGTTCAGCAAGATCAAATGGCAAGACCAGCGATCAATACTGTTTTTATTGCAGCCGGTCAACCTAAAGATGATTTCAACGCAGCAATTCCATCAATGATGGGTGCAAAATACCAATCAATCTTTCAATCTAGATTATTAGCTTTAAATGCAGGATATACTACAAATGCATTAGGTCAAACGGCACCGCAACTGACTGGTCTCTTAGCTACTGATGTATTAAATGTTGACAAAACTAAAAAAACAACATTTTTTGACGGAACAAATATTTTAACTGGTAGAGCTTTGGCAGATGATGTTATTGATGTAGAATTATTGTTGATTTTTGGAGGACCAATGGGAACTTCAAATGCAACACTTACTTCAGATCACGTAAATTCAAACGATAAAGCATTCGGAGTTTCTTTCCCTTATTTGGCAACAGCCTGGTAATATTTTCAAAAAAACAGGGTACTTTTATTTTAATAGTGCTCTGTTTTTTTCTTTTAAAAACAAACAAACAAACAAACAAACAAACAAACAAACAACATCGGATTATGAAAACTTTAAAAATAATTTCATTATTGGTTTTTACAATCCTATCTCTTTTTAGTTGCGATACCAAACCAAAACAAATTACAAAAACAACAGATTACAATAAATATTTGAATGTAAAAGACAATAAATCAATGACTTTTGCCAATAATGAAATTGATTTTTGGCAAAAAAAATTCGATGCTGCTCCCAATCAAATCAGCTATTTAAGCATGATAGCCTCTAATTATGCTACACTTTTTGAATATACCGGAAATATCAAATACTTATATAAAACGGAGGCATTGCTAACCCAATCTAATAGTACATATAAGTATTCTAAGGTTTCTACAATTCGATCTTTAGCAAGAAATTATATTGCGCAGCACCGCTTTAAGGAAGCTTTGGGCTTAGCCACTAAAGCTTTGGCAATAGGAGAAGGAAAGAAGGAAACTCAAAAATTATTATTTGATGTTCAAATGGAATTGGGTAATTATCGGGAAGCCTTAAAGAATTTGAATGCTATGCGTGATATGAAAGATTATGATTATCTCATTCGCTTAGCAAAATGGAATGATCACAAAGGTGACTTGAAAACGGCTATAACTTTTATGGAAAAAGCCAGAGATATTGCAGAGAAAGAAGACAATAAAGTACTTAAAATCTGGTCGTATTCTAACTTAGGTGATTTTTACGGTCATGCTGGAAGAATCCGAGAATCATACGACAGTTATTTAAAAACATTGGCAATAGATCCCAATTATTCGTATGCTTTAAAAGGAATTGCTTGGATTGTATTTTCTCATGAACGAAATACTGTCGAGGCTAAAAGGATAGTCGAAGCGATTGAAGTGACGCACAATACTCCTGATTTTTATTTGTTGAAATCTCAAATAGCCCAATTTGAAGGAAATATGAAAGAAGAAATCAGCAATAGAAATGCCTATTTTTCAATGTTACAGAAAAATAATTATGGTGCGATGTATAATAAATACAACGTTTTAATTTATGCTGATGCAAAAAAAACAGCAGCGAAAGCATTGGAAATCGCAAAAGTAGAAGTGGATCACCGTCCAACTCCTGATTCCTATGATTTGTTGGCATGGTCTTATTTAAATACTGGTCAAAATAAAAAAGCGTTAGAAATTGCCCAAAAATTTGTTGCCGGAAAATCATTCGAACCAAAAGTACAATACCACCTGGCAATGATTTACAAGTCTAATAAAGAAACTGAAAAAATTCAGCCAATTAAGGAAGAACTACTTTCCAGCATTTATGAACTGGGACCTAATATGGATAAAAAGGTAAATCAATTATAGTTCATTAGATGAAAAATATTTTTGTAATCCTAATCGCTTTTTTCGGAATGGCCGCTTACAGCCAAGTACAAAAAGGGAAAGTAACAGATATGGACGGAAATCCTATAGAAAATGCCTACCTCATTAATACAATTACAGAAACTCATGCGCATACCAATGAATTTGGAATATTCAGCATTGATAAAACTGATGTGGAAAGTGTATTAAGAGTAACTGCTTTAGGTTATAAAAAAACAAGTTTTACCGTTACCTCATCTGAAGTTGTAATGCGCTTAGAAGAGGATAGTTTTAGATTAAACGAAGTAGTTATTCAGGCTAAACTTTCGGCGATGAATGTGATTTCAAAAATAGATTTGCAAACAACACCCGTAAATTCGTCGCAAGAGATTTTACGAAAAGTACCAGGATTATTTATCGGTCAACATGCCGGTGGGGGCAAAGCGGAACAAATTTTCTTGAGAGGTTTTGATATTGATCACGGTACTGATATTGCCATTTCAGTTGACGGAATGCCAGTAAATATGGTGTCGCATGCTCATGGTCAAGGGTATGCTGATTTGCATTTTGTGATTCCGGAAACCGTGGAGAAAATAGATTTTGGAAAAGGAACGTATTATGCTAACAAAGGGGACTTTGCTACTGCAGGGTACGTTGCTTTTCAAACGAAAGATAAATTAGAGAAAAGCAGTATTGGACTTGAAATAGGACAATTTAATACCTTGAGAACAGTAGGATTGTTTAATCTTTTGGGGAACAAAAAAAAACAGAGTGCTTATATTGCAACCGAGTATATTTTAACTGATGGACCTTTTGATTCTCCTCAAAATTTTAATAGAATAAATTTATTAGGCAAATACGCAGCCATCTTGGAAGACAACAGTAAGTTTTCCATTTTAGCCTCTCGTTTTTCCAGTAAGTGGGATGCTTCTGGTCAAATACCACAACGATTGGTTGATAGCGGAATAATATTAAGATTTGGTTCAGTGGATGATACAGAAGGAGGAAGCACATCAAGAACAAATGTAAATGCCTCTTTTAGTAAACCAATCGACGAAAATACATTTATTAAAGCTAATGCTTTTTCCGCTCAATATCAATTTGAATTGTATTCTAATTTTACTTTTTTCCTTGAAGATCCTATTAATGGCGATCAAATTAGGCAGAAAGAAAATAGAACGATTTATGGAATGAATGCCGAATTGAATAAGAAAACGAAGTTGAATGATGTAAATGTTTTGATGCAGTATGGAATAGGTTTTCGTGCAGATGCTACAAAGGATACAGAGCTTTCACATACATTAAATAGAAGGACTACTTTGCAGCAAATTAAATTAGGGGATATTAATGAGTCTAATTTATTCTCGTACGTGAATTCAGAATTCAGTTTTGGAAAACTAATGATTAATCCCGCAGTGCGAGTAGATTATTTTAAATTCAACTATCAAGATAAATTGACTACTGATTATAACACGCAAACGGAAAGTAAAGTTAAAATTTCTCCAAAATTGAATTTTATTTATTCGCAAAATAACAATTTGCAGTTTTATGTAAAATCAGGAATGGGTTTTCATTCGAATGATACTCGCGTTGTAGTTCAAAATACTGGAAAACAAATTTTACCAACAGCAATAGGAGCCGATGTAGGTACGATTTGGAAACCATTCCCAAAGTTAATCGTGAATTCAACTCTGTGGTATTTGTATCTGGAACAAGAATTTGTTTATGTAGGCGATGCAGGAATTATTGAGCCAAGTGGAAAATCTAAACGTATGGGATTTGATTTGGGATTTCGTTATCAACTGAATGATTGGTTATATCTGGATACCGATGCTAATTATACGTATGCCAGAAGTATCGATGAACCAAGAGGACAAAATTATATTCCGTTAGCTCCAGATTTTACATCTACTGGAGGTTTGAGTTTCCAGAAATTGAATGGTTTTTCAGGCGGAATTAGATATCGCTATCTAAAAAGTCGTCCTGCAAATGAAGATAATTCCATTGTTGCCAAAGGCTATTTTGTTTCGGATTTTAATATTAATTATAAAGTTAAAAATATTTCTTACGGAATAGTAATCGATAATTTATTTAATACCAAATGGAACGAAACGCAGTTTGCCACTGAATCAAGGTTACAAAATGAATCAGCAAGCGTAGAAGAAATTCATTTTACACCAGGTACCCCGTTTTATGCAAAAGGTAAGATTACGTATACCTTTTAATATAATATTTAAGTTTTGTTGTTTATTTGTTTGGAAGCCTGGTGTTTTGTTTAATATCAGGCTTCATTGTTTTTAACTTTTGTTTAGCGAAAATAAATTTTTAAGGAACAATTAATTGTTTTAATTTTATAAAAAATATAACTATGAAAAATCTATTATTCTTAACATGTTCTATCATGTTTCTTTTTAGTTGTCAAAATCAGGCACAAACAAAAAAAACGAAATTAAATAAAAGTAATACTGTTATGGTCAAGGAAACTATTTATCAATTTAAAGTTGAGGATTTATCAGGAAAGATTTTTGATTTTGCGTCTCTTAAAGGTAAAAAAGTAATGATTGTTAATACTGCTTCAAAATGCGGGAATACACCGCAATACAAAGATCTTGAAGCCATCTACAAAGAATACAAAGACAAGGGTTTTGTGATTATAGGTTTTCCAGCTAATAATTTTGCTTCACAAGAGCCAGGAACTAATAAAGAGATCGCTGCTTTTTGTCAGTTGAATTATGGCGTGACCTTTCCTATGATGGACAAAGTTTCTGTAAAAGGGGATGATATGTGCGCAATTTATAAGTTCTTGACTCAAAAATCTAAAAACGGATTACAAGATTCACAAGTAGAATGGAATTTTCAAAAATACCTAATCAACGAAAAAGGGGAACTTGAAAAAGTGATCTCGCCACAAACGTTACCAACAGATCCTTCAATAGTAAATTGGATTAAGGCATAATTAAAAAATAAAAAAGCGATTTTCAGGAAAACTGAGAATCGTTTTTTTTTTGAAAACAGAAATTAAAATTTTTCATTTTTGAAAATTTCTGCAACTGCCGCCTCATAATTTCGAATGCTTTGCGCTTTTTTTATTTTTTTCAATACCTTATGTGGGTTTGAAAATGTAGCGGAAAAGTATTCCCATAAATGATACATCTTCAATAAAATATGTGTAGAACCTGAAAGTGATTCGCTATAAATAGCATATAAAGTGTCGTGAAACGTACTAAATAATTCAATTTTATTTTCTGGATATTCCGAAGTATTGTTTTTAATCATACTCGGTAAGAAAGGATCTGAAATTAATCCTCTGCCAATCATCCAGTGGTCTATAGAAGGAAAGCGTTGTTGCATTTCATGAAATTTAGCCACGGAAGTGATATCTCCATTATAATACAATTTATGTTTTGTGTTGTCAATACAAAGCTGGAACGCATCTAAGTTTACGCCACCTTTATATAATTGCTTCCCAATTCGAGCATGGATTGCAATATTCTTAATAGGGTAGGTGTCTAAAATAGGTAAAACATCAAGGATTTCCTCGCTGTTTTCATAACCCAATCGCATTTTCATAGAGACAATAATGTCAGATTCAGAATGTGCTCTGTGAAGGACGTTATTAATTTTCTCGGGATTACTGATCAAACCGGAACCCATACCGGATTTTGTAACCATGGGATACGGACAGCCTAAATTCCAGTTTAATTCCTTGTAACCCAGTTCTCGAACATATTTAGCCACAAATAAAAATTCATCAGCATCGTTCGTTATTACTTGCGGAATTACCTCTAAACCAACATTGTTTTCAGGAAGAAGGTCGCGTTCATAAGAAGGTTTAATAACCATTTTTCCGTTTAGACGAATATAAGGGGAATAAAAAGTATCAATTCCTCCAAAAAAAATGTTTTGGGCATTCCTAAAACGAAAGTCAGTAAATCCTTGTAAAGGAGAAGAAAGCAATGTGTAATCCATAATATTTGTAAAAGTGCAAATATACTACTTCTTTATCTGCTATTGTTTTTAATAGGGAAACTATGTTTTTTGTGAAGCAGAGATTTGTAGTTTTATTCTAGAATCAACTGCATAAAAACCGAACTGAGCCAACGGTCAAATTTATATCCCGATTCTTTAATAACGCCTACAGTTTCGAATCCATATTTTTCATGAAAAGCGATACTTCCTTTGTTTTCAGCATCGATAACGCCAATCATAGTATGATAACCTTGTTCTTTTGCCAATTTAATTAGTTCGCCCAATAATAATTTTCCAATACCTTTTCCTAAAAATTCTTCTGCAACATACACAGAATGTTCGACTGTAAAGCGGTAGCCTGTTTTATGACGAAAAGTGCCATAAGTAGCGTATCCAATTGTACCATTTTCAAATTCAGCGACAACTACCGGTTGATTGGATTTTTGTTTCTCTTCAAACCACAATTTATGGGTTTCAAAATCACGTGGCTCATAATCATAAATCGAAGTACTGTTCAGTATTTGGTGATTGATGATTTCCAATATTGTATCTAAATCGGTAAAAACAGCCGGTCTTATTTTGATTTCCATAAAGCATTTATTTTCCTTCAAATTTAAGAAAACTATTTAAGATAAGAGAAAAACCTTTACATCTTTGTATCTTTGTTTCTTTGAAACTAAAACAATGATTTACCCCAAAATACCTTTAGCACAAAGCATTATTCAGATTTGTTTAGCCAAAGGAGTTACCACCATCATAATTTCTCCGGGTTCTCGAAATGCCCCTTTGACAATAGGTTTTGTAAACAATCCAGTTTTTCAGTGTTATAGTATCGCCGATGAGAGATGTGCTGCTTTTTTTGCACTGGGAATTGCCCAACAAACAAAGCAACCCGTGGCTCTGGTGTGTACTTCCGGCTCTGCATTACTGAATTATTATCCTGCTTTTGCGGAAGCTTTTTACAGTCAGATTCCTTTGATTGTGATTTCTGCGGATAGACCGCAAAGCAAGATAGATATAGGTGATGGGCAAACGATTCGTCAGGAAAATGTATTTGCCAATCATTCTTTGTATAACGCCAACTTAAACGAAGTTGTTTCAAAAGAAAATGACCATAAAATAAACCAGGCGATTGATATTGCTTTGAATGATAAAGGACCGGTTCATATTAATGCACCTTTTGAAGAACCTTTGTACGAAACGGTTTCAGAGCTATCCATTGATATGATGGTGAATGTTTTTGCTAATTTGAATCCATTGCCTGCAATCGAAAATTTATCTGAATATGCTTCCATTTGGAACAATTCAACACGGAAAATGATTCTTGTTGGGGTAAATGACCCTGATATGATTTCTGATAAAACAATCAATTATCTTGCTGATGATCCATCTATTGTGGTGATGACAGAGACCACGTCAAATTTGCACCATCCTAACTTTATAAATAATATTGATACTGTAATTACGCCTTTCACTTCAGATGATTTTGAGACTTTTCGTCCTGAAATCTTGGTGACTTTTGGAGGAATGATTGTTTCAAAGCGTATCAAAGCTTTTTTACGCAACTATAAGCCCAAACACCATTGGCACATAGATACTTTGAGAGCGTATGACACTTTTGGAGCATTGACAAAGCATTTTAATGTTAACCCGAATTCATTTTTTGAAGCTTTTGTGCCTCTGACTATAGCAATCAAAAGTGACTATTTTATCAAAATGGATACAGTGCAAACGTTGCGAAAAGAAAAACATGATGCCTATTTGTCCAATATTCCTTTTTCAGATTTTGCAGTTTTCGAGAAAGTGATTAAAGGATTACCAAAAAATAGTCAATTGCAAATCAGCAACAGTTCGGCCATTCGATATGCGCAATTAATAGACATCGATTCATCGATTGAAGTGTATTGCAATCGTGGCACGAGTGGTATTGATGGTAGTACATCAACAGCTATTGGTGCGGCTGTAGCCAATGAAAAACAGACTGTTTTCATAACAGGAGATATCGGTTTCTTATATGACAGCAATGCGCTTTGGAACCAATATATCCAAAAGAATTTCAAAATTATTTTGATTAATAACGGTGGTGGCGGTATTTTTAGGATTTTACCTGGGCATGAAGAAAGTCCCGTTTTTAATACTTTTTTTGAAACATCACATTGTTTAACTGCCGAACATCTAGCCAAAATGTATGGATTTGATTATAGTATCGCTAGTGATGAAGCGAGTTTAGAAACTAGTTTGACTGGTTTGTACGATCAAGATGACCGACCAAGTATTCTAGAAATTTTTACGCCAACATTAGACAATAACCGAATTTTATTACAGTATTTTAAAGAATTAATATAATCTGGAAGTGTATGGTTGTTCAAACGCTAATAAATACAGAGTAGTGCTTTATTACTTATTGACTGTTCACTTTAAAAAAGAGAGTGTTTACAATTAATGCTAAATTTTTAAATAGTACCCATAAAAAAAGCATTTGCTTAAGGCAAATGCTTTTTTGTTTAATGCTAAATTGAACCATTAAGAAATTAGAATCCATTAAGAAATACTTAATTTTCTATATGTCATAATAGTTCAAAATCGTATGATATTTTAACGAATTGGAATTGGAAAAACCGGTAAGCTGGAATGACCTAAAGCATCGACTGTCTGTACTGCGAAGAAATAATTGTCTTTCGAATAGGGAATTTCGGCTTTTAAATCTTTAACAAAAATTGCTTTTTCCCAGTGTGGCGTTGCCGTTTCGCGAATAAGAATGTTGTATCCATAAACTGGCTTACCTTCTGGTGCATTCCAAACCAAAGTGGAGAAATTAGTCAGGTCTTTTACTTCAATACCCAAATTTGTTGGTGCTTTTGGTGACCAAGCCAGATTGCTGAAAGTTGCCAAGTTGGAGCAGGTTATTTTTCTCAAATATTCAAAATCCATAAATTCAGGAAGATCACCGTATTTTATGTTGTTTTCTGTTCTCAGATTTTGATGCTGTTGATTGTAGTTTTCATTCCTTTCGCAAAAACGAATTGCGGTGAATCCATTTTGGCTAAAAGGAGTATGATCACCCCCGCGTAAAAATCGGTCGTTTCTGTATACTAAATTAATGTCTAATTGCTCCACATATTGATTGGTGACCGTTTTGATGTAACGGGCTAATTGTCTCGATGGACTGTCGTTATCACGATTGGTAGCTTTTCGCATTTTAGCTTCTGCTTCCGTTTCCAGATAAGGAATCGTTTCACTAAAAACCCTAACTTTAGTATTGTCTCTTAAGTTAGTTCCGCTGGATAAACTGTTGCCAATCATATCGTTATTGATCATGGCAATAACATTCCATTTTCCTTCTTTGGCAACATCAGCTAAATGCTTGGCTCCGTACAATCCTTGTTCTTCACCAACTACAGCGACAAAAATCAATGTAAAAGGGAATTCTCTCTGGCTCATTATTCGGGCCAGTTCCATCATCGCGGCTACACCTGAAGCATCGTCATTAGCGCCTGGCGCATCTGATTTGGCATCCATCACATCCGAAGCACGGGAATCTAAATGGCCGCTTATAATTAAAACGCGATCATCAGTAGAATCTGTACCTTTTAACGTTGCCATTACATTACCCAATTGGCTGTCAGTTGCAATGCGTTTCCCATCGGCTTTGATCATGAAGTAATCAATAATCGAAGTCAGTCTTCCGCCCGATGTTAAAGCATATTTATCAAATTCTGATTTTACCCAGCGTTGTGCCGCTCCAATACCGCGGGTATTACTTTTAGTGTCGCTTAACGTATGGCGGGTTCCAAAAGATACGAGTTTTCGAACTGTAGCTTCCATATTTTCCGATTTTACCTCGGCCACCATTTTTTTGATTTCTGGGTCGTCGACTGTGGTTTGTGCGTAATTGGTGTGGGAAATGAAGAGTAGTAGGAATAAAGAGAAAATTAAGGCTGGTTTCATTAATAGGATTTTTTAGTTTTTTCAAAGTTAGTAAAAAAGAAAAGGAAATTGTGGAGAAATTGGATTTTAGGAATTGTTTATTGGTGTGTAAATTTAGGATTTTAAAGGATTTATTATTTTGAAAAACAAAACGTCCAAATCTAGCCGCGATGGTAGCAAGTATCCTTTCCAGTCCTGAATTTGTTTCAGGATCCTGAAACAAATTCAGGACTGGAAAGATACTGCGGACAGCGGGACAAGCCGTGATGGAAGAACATAAAGTTATGCTCCTAAAAAAGAAAATATCCATCGGATTTGGGCTTTGTTTTTTTGTGGACGGTTTCTTAATTTACTATTTTCAAACTTCGTACCTTTGCGCTTTAGAAATTGAAAGAAAATGATTGAAATAGGAAAATACAATACGCTTACCATTTTACGCGATACCAAAGTGGGTTTGTTTCTGGGGAATCCAGAAAAAGATCCGGAGGGAATACATGATATTCTTTTACCTAACAAATACGTTCCTAACGAATTTGAAATAGGCGAGGAGTTGATCGTTTTCGTATACTTAGACCACGAAGAAAGACCCGTTGCCACCACATTAGAACCTTATATATTATTGAATGAATTTGCACTTTTGCGTGTGAATTATACCAACCAGATTGGTGCTTTTATGGATTGGGGAATGGAAAAGGACGTTTTGGTTCCATTTAAAGAGCAGGCGCGTCCTATGGAAAAAGGGAAACGGTACTTGGTGTATCTTTATATGGATGAACAAACCAAGCGCTTGGTGGCCTCAAGTAAATTGAATCAATTTTTAAAAAATGACCACCTAACAGTTGAAAAAGGAGAAGAGGTAGATTTAATCGTTTCCCATATCACTGAGTTAGGAATTAACGTAATCATCAACGAGAAACACAAAGGTTTGTTGTACAAAGATGAGGTGTACGATGATGCAATTCGTACGGGAGACCGTATGCGCGGGTACATTAAAACGATTCGTCCTGACAATAAAATTGATGTGGCATTACAAGTTCAGGGCTATCAAAGCATCGAACCGAATGCGGAGAAAATTCTAGATGAATTAAGAGCCAGTAGGGGTTTTTTGCGTTTGACTGATAATTCACATCCGGAAGACATTAAAACGGTTTTGAAGATGAGTAAGAAAACTTTCAAGAAAGCGATTGGTGCCTTGTACAGGGAAAAATTAATAGAAATTAAGGAAGACGGAATTTACTTGGTTAAGGAATAAAAAAAAAGAAAGACTAATCGTAGTGGTTAGTCTTTCTCTTTTTACTACTGTTTCATAAATTTAAAACCGTAGTAAAATAATCTAAATTTCTTTATTAAAGTGTTTTTTATTCACTTACAAATTTAATAGTATAAACTATTGGCATGTTGAATAAAGTTCCATTTGCTTTAATAAATGTGGTTTGCCTTTAAATATCCAAACATTCACTTTGTAGCGTATATTCAATTTTACATTAAAGCCGTTGGTTTTGTATTTTTCAAAAGATTTGTACTCTCAACAATTTTTGTTGTGCTCAACCTTGGCAATGAGCGAGGACGACAATCTATTTTTTAACCGTAGGTGTAAATTTTATTTTTCTGCTATTGGGACAAATGCTCTTTTAAATTGCTCATTATTCCCGGTTTTAAAAATATTTTTATAATTTATTACCAAAGAAAAAGAAGCGACAAAATTTTTAATTGTGTTCAAACAGTCATTTTTTAGGTTAATAATTCAGTGAAAAAAATGCCAAATCAGATTAAAATAACACGTACAACAATGATTAGCAATGATTAAAATTAATAATTATTTTGTTTGACGACAAATATTTCCTAATTTCATTTTGGTTTTTTAACATTTTTAGCTTATTTTATGAGAGAATGATTACCCATGACCTACAATGAAATAGAGTAGATATTATGGGAAAAATATTTTAATTTTACAGTAAATAATTTAAACGAATTGACATGGATTGGATTACTGCCAAAGAATACGAAGATATCACTTATAAAAAATGCAATGGTGTTGCCAGAATCGCTTTCAACAGACCGGATGTACGCAACGCTTTCCGTCCAAAAACGACTGCTGAATTGTTTAATGCTTTTTATGATGCCCAAGAAGATACTTCAATTGGAGTAGTTTTATTATCGGCGGAAGGACCATCTTCAAAGGATGGTGTGTATTCTTTCTGTAGCGGTGGAGATCAAAACGCACGAGGTCATCAAGGATATGTGGGTGATGACGGACAACACAGGCTAAATATTTTAGAAGTACAACGATTAATCCGTTTTATGCCAAAAGTAGTCATTGCTGTAGTTCCTGGTTGGGCTGTAGGTGGCGGACATAGTTTGCATGTGGTTTGTGATTTGACTTTAGCCAGTAAAGAGCATGCTATTTTTAAACAAACCGATGCTGATGTTACCAGTTTTGATGGAGGATATGGTTCTGCGTATTTGGCCAAAATGGTCGGACAGAAAAAAGCTCGTGAGATTTTCTTCCTTGGACGCAATTATTCAGCTCAGGACGCTATGGATATGGGGATGGTAAATGCCGTGATACCGCATGAGGAATTAGAAGATACGGCGTACGAATGGGCACAGGAAATTTTGCAAAAATCACCGATGGCTATCAAAATGCTAAAATTCGCGATGAACCTTACCGATGATGGTATGGTGGGACAGCAGGTTTTTGCCGGTGAAGCAACCCGTCTTGCTTATATGACCGAAGAAGCGAAAGAAGGTAGAAATGCATTCTTGGAAAAAAGAAAACCAAATTTTGAAAAAAAATGGTTACCATAAAAAGTTTGATGTTTAAAGTTTAAAGTTGTTTTAACCAGGAACTTTAAACTTTTTAACCATAAATTTTAAACTAAACTTTATAAATGGAAAATTTCACAAACGAAATTATAGATACGAGTCAGCTTCCAAAATTTGAGGAAGTGCAGTTTACAGCTTTGCATCCTAATTATTGGAAAGTAACTTTGATAAGTTGTTTTATTTTAATAGTGTTTATATGTTTTGGAATGATGTTGGGATTGATTTTTATAAAAGAGTTGTCTGAGTTTCAATTAGAATTAATCAGCTTAACGACTGTATTAATAGTTTTTATTTTGTTGTTTTCCCGTATCGCTTTCCGCAAAAAAAGATTCGCTTTCAGGAACCACGATGTTCTTTTTAGACATGGAATTATTGCTACAAATACAATTGTAATTCCTTATAACAGAATACAACACGTGGCTTTGCATGAAGGATTAGTTTCCCGTTATTTTGGATTGGCTAAAATTGAAATTTTCACCGCTGGAGGCAGTTCCAGTGATATTGAAATTCCAGGAATTGAAAAAGAGCAAGCCGAAAATATCAAGCAGCTGTTGATGGGTAAAATACAAAAACAACTTTAATGAGTACGGATTTCAGTCAACCGCAACGTCAGTCTGTTGTTGGGATTTTAGTGCTATTTTTTTATTCGCTGCAGCAATATGGAAGAGCGTTATGGCCCATTATTGTAATTTGGATTTTCAAGTTTGACGAAGTTAATAAAACGTATCTTTTACTTGGAGGAATTCTTGTGTTCGTTGCTACAGCAGTAGTTTCGTATATGAAATATTTGAATTTCACTTTCTTTTTAGATACCATAAACGATGAATTTATAATCACCGAAGGAGTCTTTAATAAAACTAAAACGGCGATTCAGCTCCATAAAATCCAACAAGTAAATATAAATCAGTCTTTTGTTCAAAGGATGATTGGCATATACGAACTTGATGTAGATACAGCCGGAACTAATAAAAAAGAAGGCGCAATTAAAGCAATTTCGCATGAACTGGCATTGGAATTAAAATCTCGTTTGTTGCAAAATGAAGTTAAAAAAAGTAGCAGCGAAACCCAGGAATTTCCATTTGTAGAATCAATTGAAAAACAACTTGAAGAAGAACATCCTTTTATAAAAATAAGTTTTTTAAGCTTGTTGAAAATTGGAATTACCTCTAATTACGGAAGAAGCATTTCATTATTGTTGCTGTTTTTCATCACAGTTTCCGATTACATAAAAAAAATCACAGGCAGAGATGTTTTTCATGACGAAAATATTGAAAATTATGTTGATAAGAATTTAGTAATTCAAACCTTTTCTATTTTTATTATACTGTTGCTGTCGACTGTTTTGGTAATCAATTTGGTTCGCATTGTTTTCAAATATTACAATTATAACATCACAAGACAGAAAGGTTCTTTGTTGCTCTCTTTCGGTTTGTTAAATACAAAAAGCACGATTATAAAGCCAGAAAAAGTTCAAATTACAACAGTTACCAGTAATTATTTTCAAAAGAAAATGAATATTCTGGAACTAAAAATCAGGCAAGCCACAAATGGTGAAAAAGAAGAGCGTAAATCAGCCATCGAAATTCCAGGTTGCAGTGCATCAGAAAGTGATGCGATATTACAGTTGTTGTTTCTAACAATTCCCAAAAAAGGAGTAATGCTAAAACCTAATTTTCGTAAGCTTGTTTTTTCTCTTTTCTTATCGATAGGATTACCTTTGTCTGGATTCGGAGCATTTGGATATTGGATTATGCCTGCTGTTTTTGAATATAGTTATTTAGTGCCAATTTACATTGCCTTACTAGCATTGGTTCAGTTTTTCAGATTCAAAAATAATAGACTCTTTATCGATGATCATTTTATTATCAAACAAAGTGGCGCTTGGGATATTAGTAATGAAATTATTGAACCGGCTAAAATTCAAGCGATTACGACTTCACAGCTTTTTTGGCATAAAAATTTAAATATAGGTTCGATAACTTTGCATACTGCTGGTGGTGAAATCGCTTTCCAATTGGGTAATTTTACAACAATAAAACAATATGTCAACCTTTGGTTGTACGAAATAGAAACCTCCAATAGCAATTGGATGTGAAAAATAGTTTAAAATAAAAATATATGAAACACTGGATTCAAGCCGCACGATTACGAACATTGCCATTATCAGTATCCGGTATTATTGTAGGTAGTATGTATGCGCTGGCAAACCCAACAGATAACATCCTTACGCCAACCGAAGTATTCAATTGGCGGATATTTGGTTTTGCAATCTTGACGACTCTTGGATTGCAGATACTATCAAATTTTGCTAATGATTACGGAGATGGCACGAAAGGAACGGATAACGAAGACCGTGTAGGACCAAAACGTGCCATACAGAGTGGCGTAATCTCTCCTGCAGCTATGAAACGTGCTATAATAATAACTTCATTACTGACTTTGTTCGCTGCGATATTATTGATTTATTTTGCGTTTGCAAATACGAATATTTGGTATTCTTTATTCTTTCTAGCTTTAGGGCTTTTATCTATTGTTTCGGCAATTCGGTATACAGTGGGGAATACTGCCTACGGATACCGTGGATATGGCGATTTGTTTGTCTTTGTGTTCTTTGGTTTGGTTAGCACCTTAGGGGTGAATTTTCTTTATTCAAAACAATTGGATTTTGTGTTGCTTTTGCCAGCAATTGCAATCGGATTATTGAGCGTGGGAGTTTTAAATTTGAACAATATGCGCGATGAAGCTTCAGACAGGAAGTCTAATAAAAATACAATCGTTGTAAAAGTTGGTGGAAGTAAAGCAAAAAAATATCATTATTTTTTGGTGATTACAGCAATGGTTTTGGTTCTTATTTTTGCGTTGTTAAGTCATTTCCATTTTGACCAATATTTGTTTTTGTTGGCTTACTTGCCTTTAACTAAACATTTAATTAATGTTTATAAAAATAAAGAGCCTAGATTGTTAGATCCTGAATTAAAAAAATTAGCGCTGAGTACTTTTGCGCTTTCGATATTATTAGCATTGTCTATGATATACTTTTTTTCAGATTTAATAGTAAATAATTCTTAGCAGGAAAATAGATAACAGTAAAGATTCAAGGTTTGACTTTTCAATCTTGGAATCATTCAATTTTTAAATTCAAAAAAATGAAAATAACTTTTTACGGTCATGCCACTTTGGGAATCGAAGTGAGTGGTAAGCATATTTTAGTAGATCCTTATATTTCTGCGAATCCTAAGGCAGCACATATCGATATTAATACCTTGAAAGCGGATTATATTTTGGTAACGCACGCTCATGGAGATCATATGCTTGACGTGGAAGCAATTGCTAAAAGAACTAACGCAGTAATTGTTTCTAATGCAGAAATTGCAGGATATTATTCTCAAAAAGGGTTTCAATCGCATCCAATGAATCACGGCGGAAGCTGGAATTTTGATTTTGGGAAATTGAAATATGTAAATGCGATTCATTCTAGTTCTTTTCCTGACGGCAGCTACGGCGGAAATCCCGGTGGTTTTGTAATTGAAGGCGAACACAAAAATATCTACATTGCTGGAGATACCGCACTAACCATGGATATGAAGCTAATTCCTATGCGCACCAAACTCGATTTGGCGATTCTTCCTATCGGCGATAATTTTACGATGGATGTCGATGATGCGATTATTGCTTCTGATTTTGTAGACTGCGATAAAATTCTAGGCTATCATTATGATACTTTTGGTTATATCGAAATCGATCATGAAGCTGCTATTCGCAAATTCTTCGATAAAGGAAAAGATTTGATGTTACTGGAAATAGGAAGTTCGATAGACTTGTAATTTTTTTTGAAGCTATTTCCTGCTATCCGCTTGTATCTTTACTTGCTTTAAAAAAAAAAACTAAAGGATACCGCTTTTATCAGGGCTAGGATTATCGTTGACGCGACACATTGTGAACTTCGCGAAAAAACTTTGGGAGCTTAGTGTTTAAATTTTAAATTAATCATGCAAAATAAATATTTCATTTTTTTTATACTATTTCTATTTTCAACAAGCACTGTTTTTTCTCAAAAAGACGGCTATTGGGATAAAACCCGCGCTACATCAGAAGAAATTACCGTTTCGGCAAGAGATAGGATTGTTATAAAAACCCAAGATTTTCCTGAGGGAACTACCGAAGTCGTTTACAGAATAACACTTTTGGATAAAAATCAGCAAATGGCAGGTAGTTTGGTATCGGTTTTAAAAGCCATTCCAGATCCTACAGGAATCAGTCAAGGTTCAGCAGGGGCAGTTTTTATTCTATCCAAAATTTCGGGAGATGATAAGTGTAAATATGCCATTTTTTCAAAAGAAGAATTAGCTACAAAATATAAAGCAGATGGAAAAACAGATGATGCTTGTTTGGTTAAGGATACACCAGTCAGTAAAGATGCCAAGCGACTTTCTACAGAGAAATCGGCTTGTATGAAATTGAATTCAGGAAATTTATGGTTTGGTTTCGAAAGTAAGAACTGGATCATGAATCAAAAAATCATTCTCGAAGTGGTTCCGTGGGTTGATAGCAAGCTCAGTCGCGGATGGACTTTAGCAAACAGAAAATCAATCATTGATCAATGTAGGACATCTAATATGGCTCAAAAAATGACCAATTCAGATGATTTTTGCGTTTGTATTCTTGATAAAATACAGTCCAAATACAAGTTCAATGAATTCCAAAAATTATTACCGATGGAGCGTTCAAAAGCTTTTAAGGATTTTGGGAATAGTTGCTTTGGTGAAACAAGTCTTTCTAAAGGAGTTTATGATGATTTACGTAAACAAGCCACTTTGTTTGCGAAACAAGGGAAGCAAGGGGAGGCAATCATGAAATTGAGTACTATAATTAATGACGGAAAAGCAACAGCATTAGATTACAATGCGATAGGGAATAGTTATATTTTGACTAAACAGTATGGTAAAGCTATTAAATTTTTAAAAGAAGGCGAGAAGCTGGATGGTTCGGAATTATTGATAAAGCTGAATTTGGCGCACGCTTATTTATTGAATGATAACTATGCTTCTGCAAAAGCCATTTACAAGCAATACCAATCTCAAAACGTTACCGATAGTTTGAGTTGGACTCAAAAAGTAAAACAAGATTTTGAAGCTTTTAAGAAAGTTGGGATTAAAAATGATGATTTTGAAAGAGTTTTGAAGTTAATGGATAAATAGAGAATTGTTTATTAAATATTCTGTAAAAAAAGAAATAATAAATAAAAAAAAATGAAAAGAACAAATTTGTTTATACGCTATTTTGGATTATTTGTTTTTCTTGTTGGAATAATTTTAAATATTAAAAATGTATATTTTTAATGAATGGCCAACTTACCTGTTTTTCCTATTATGTCTTTTAGGATTTTTTTTAATTGGAATTTCTTATTAGAAATTGAAATAGCATAATTCAATTAAAAGTTTAACAGCTATTCACCACTAACTATTCACTATTCATTTTGAAAGCAACCTACCACAAATATATTCTAGATTTCAAACGACCATCAGGAACTTCTCGTGGTGTTATGACCCAAAAAGAAACTTGGTTTATCGTCTTGGAACACGATGGTAAAAAAGGTATTGGTGAATGCGGAATTCTTCGCGGATTGAGTATTGATGATCGACCAGATTATGAAGAAAAATTGCGATGGACTTGTGGTCATATCCACCTAGGAAAAGACCAGCTTTGGAAAGCATTATTGGAGTTTCCTTCGATACAGTTTGGAGTAGAAATGGCGTTTCAATCTTTGGAGAGTGAAAACCCTTTTTTACTGTTTCCTTCGGACTTTACAAGTGGTGCAAAATCAATCCTGATAAACGGTTTAGTTTGGATGGGTGACGCGGCTTTTATGAAGGAACAAATCGAGGAAAAACTAGCTCAGGGTTTCCGATGCGTAAAACTCAAAATTGGTGCAATAGATTTCGATAAAGAACTGCAATTATTGCGGTTTATTCGAGAACATTTCACTCCGGAACAAGTCGAAATACGTGTCGATGCGAACGGTGCTTTTGGTGTAAATTTAGCTTTAGGTAAATTACTTCAACTATCTGAATTTAAGTTACATAGTATAGAACAACCGATACGAACAAATTGTACTGACAGGATGGCAGAGCTGTGTAAAACCACTCCTTTTCCTATTGCTTTGGATGAAGAGCTGATTGGTGTGTTTACATTGGGTGAAAAAGAACAATTATTGAAAAAAATTAGGCCTCAATATATTATTTTGAAACCTAGTTTTATAGGTGGTTTTCGAGGTACGCAAGAATGGATTTCATTGGCTGAAAAGTATAAAATTGGCTGGTGGATTACCTCCGCTTTAGAGAGTAATATTGGTCTAAACGCAATTTCACAATGGACGTTTTTAAAGCACAATTCGATGCCTCAAGGTTTGGGAACTGGAGGTCTTTATACTAATAATTTTGATTGTCCATTAGAAGTTTCGCAAGGACAATTATGGTATAAAAAAGAGTTGGGCTGGGCGTTTGATTTTGACCTTTTAGAGTAGATTATTTTCCTAGATTTTCGTGTTCGCCATCACCCAATAAAACGGATAATGATTTTAAACTTGGTGTACGGTCTGCAATTAATTTCACAATACTTATAAATGGAATAAATAGAATCATTCCCGCAGCACCCCATAAAATGCCTCCCACAAGTACCATTATAATAATGACAAGTGTGTTTATTTTTAGACGACTTCCAACTGTAAAAGGAAATATAACATAAGCTTCCAGTACTTGTACAATAGAAAATACAAGAATTACACCTAATGGATACCAGATAGAGTTATAGGTGATCCAAGAAACTGCTATTGGCAGTAGTGATGATATCATTATTCCTACATAGGGTATAAATGTTAGAATGGAAGCGATAAAACCAAACAGAAAAGGATGTGGCACACCAATAATTGCGAGACCAACACTATTTAATAGCCCAACAATCATATATACAACCAGCATTCCTTTGATGAAATTGTAATAGGCATGAATGGTTTCAATAAGGATTTCATGTATAATATTTTTTCGTTCAACCGGAAAAATGCCGTATAGTGCATTTGATAAAAGTTGGCGATGATACAATATAAGAGCGGAAAAGACAGGTATTATTAAAAGAAAAAAGAATGTTTCTGATATCGAGTAAGCCGTGTTGCGTAGCACTGAAAAAGCTTCAGACCCAGAATTGTCAATTGTTTTTTTGATAAATTCCAATTGTTTTTCATTGCTTATGTCAAAGCGCTCCGTGATAAAAGTACTTATTTGAGTTGTCGCATCCTTAAGTTTTACTTGCAACAATTGCCATTCATTTAAGAATTCCATCACTTGTGCTAAAATTAGATAGATAATTGATGTTGCTATTAAAGTGACAAAAACAAGAGAGATTACAATTGAAAGGCCTTTGCTTGTTCCTTTTTTCTCCATCCATTTACATATTGGATACAGAATAAAACTAATGAGCAATGAAAAACTTAAAGGAATAAAAAGTGTTTTTCCAAAGTAAAGTATCAACGAAGTAAATACGATTAGTTGAAGGATTTCCAGTGCTGAAAAGGTTCTTTTGGAAGTAATTGGGTTGGGTATATTTGGAAATGGTACCATACTTTTATCGTATTAAAACTTCAATTTCTTCCCTAGCTTTAGTATCAGAGTTTTATAAAGAATACTAATAATAAATTTACAAATTTTAAATCTATTAGCCGTTTTAAACGATGATAATATAAGTAAATTATTTATTATGAGGTCAATAATCGTCTGTGGTAATTGATTTGGCCTAAATGATAGGCTAGGTGAGTAGTTAAATGAATCAAAAAGAATTCAGTTGTCATTTTTGTTTCGAAAACTAAAATAGGAAATTCCAGTTTTAATTCTTCATCTGAGATGTTATTAAGTGCATCGTCAACGACAATAATAGTTTCCTCGATTTTTGATAGCAATTCTGTCTTCGGAATATCTTTCAGTGAAAATTCAAGGGCTCTGTTTCTAATATAACCGGTCTTTCCAAATTCAGCTCCTACGTAGGTGTTGAGATTACCTATTAAATGTAGACAAAGATTCCCGGCAGAATTACTTATGCCTTCTTGGGTTTTCCAAATATCACTATCATTTCTATATAATTCAATTTCTGCTTTAAGTTTATTTAAATCTCTAGTGAATACCGATTTTAAAGTTTTAATTAGCATGTTTATTTTCTTTATATTTTTTCAACGAAAATAATGCTTGTTCATTAAGTTTTTTGTGAAAGAAACCCGTCCATCCAAATAAATAACCTTTAATTCCAAAGGCCTGCGTAGACCATTTCCAAATGTCAAAATCATCAGTATGCTTAATTATTAATCCATCCTTAAATTTAAACTGAGCATTAATCACATTAACTACTTTTCTGTTCGTTTTACTAAAGTTATAGGTTGCAATCCATTGTGCTGAACCAATGTATTCAGTCGCTTTTACTTCATCAAACTCGATTTTAAGTTTTCCGTTACTTTTTTCAACCAACATTTTCCACATCTCGCAAACATCGTTTCCTTTTAGTAAGCCAAAGACAGGATCACGAAATTGAATATCACCATGATAACATTCGCACATGCTTGCTGCATCAGCGTTTGCAAAAGCAGTATAAAATTTGATTAAGGTTTTATCGTTTTCAATCATATTTACATAAAAATGAATAGTAAAATTAGTAATTTTTTTGTTAATTTTTTTCTTTTTTTAAACTTCAACCTTTTAATTTGTAGAATTTTAAATCGTAATTGATAATCTAGTATTGTAATTGCTTAAGCAGAAATGAGTTCTAATTAGAAATTAGGTACAAAAAAAAGGATAGACTTTTAAGTTTCTATCCTTTCTTGTATTCAATAAAAATATGTAAAATGATTAACTAATTACTTTGCCGGAATTATATCAATTATCACTGTACGGTTATAAAAACGTTCTTCTGGAGTTTTGTTTTCAAAAGGAGATTTATTTTCATCTTCTCCAAATCCGTTTACTTCAAATTTCACGTCATTTCTACCGGCTTTAGATAAAGCGCTTGCAAGAATTCCTTTCACATCATTAGCACGGGCTAAAGATAAATCAAGATTATGCGCTTCTTCACCAATAATATCAGTGTGACCATGAATGATTACAGTTGCTCCTGCAGGAATTTTTGGTGTTACAATATCAGTTAGGTACTTTTCATAAATTGCAATCGCTTTTGATTTATTAAATTCGTAGATGATGCTATATCTAATACCTTCTTCAATTTTTGCAGGTGTCCAAAGTACAACATGCATAGTGGTTTCCTTTTCTATAATTTTACCACTTTTACTTTGACCTACCATTTTAACTTTAAAGTCTCCTTCTGGTCTGTCTCCTAAAATTGATTTTCCAGGAATACTAGCCACATCTTCGCTGTACGGTCCAAAAGATTGTACTTTTCCTTGTTCATCAGTCATTTGTACGGACCATGAAGACAAAGCTTCTTTAGCTCCGTTGTTATTTATAGTAACGTAACTTTCAGCGGGTGCTTCTTTCAGCGCATTGATTACAACAGGCTTCATCTGTGCATCTGGTCCACTTTGAAATTCCATTAATAAATCTGGAGAGTTACTTTCGATTGAAACTCTTTGATCTCCCTCACGCAAAAGTTCAAGTTCTAATGTTGCACCAGGTTGTTCTGATGGGATATTTGGCTTATTTTGACCTTTAGTATTAATTCTAGAAGGATTGATACCAAATACAGTTACCAAGTAAGTTTTGATTGATTCTGCCATTACAGCTCCATCGTCAGGGCCTTTTTCTGATGAACCCACTAAAGTAATTATTGCTGAAGGATTTTTTTGCATACGGTCACCAAGTATGTTTAGAACGTTATAATAAACAATCATCTGACGTTTTGAGCGATCTGATAAAGTTTTTGGTGCAAATACTTCCAATTGATCTTCTTTAAAATCTTTAACCTGATCTTTGTTTAATAAGACATAACGATTTGGTATTTCAGTAGATCCAGTATTGAAGAATACATAGTTTCTAAGTGGGAAAATTTCCGTCATTTTTCTTTCTCCCGGAACATTACTAGGAGAGTTTACAGAGAATTGAACTTCACCGTCTTTCTCCATATCAGTAGACTGTTGGATATTTTGTCCTTGTCCAAATTTTAATGCAACACCGGCTCTTACAGTGGTATTATTCCATGTTTCAGTTGAACGTGGATTTTGACCAAAATAAGGTTGGAACGATACAAAAGGCGATAATACAAATTGTGTCTTGTTACTGTCTGATGAAAGCGGAATATCATATCCTGCTCCAATTTGCATTGAAATAATTGTTTTTTCGATATTGTCAAAATTACCTTTCACAGCGGCATTAGGTTCCTGATCTGGAAACGCCGGATTAACACCTAATTGGTAAGTAAATGATTTATCCATGTTGAAAGCTAAACGTGGACCTCCATATAAATAAAAGTCAGATTTAAATGGTGCAAAACGCAAACTTGGTTCTATGGTAATGTAACTCACGTTGGCTTTTAAATCAGCTGGGCAGTCGCATGCTGTAATCACTTGGTCAAATTTACCTGAACGATTGTCATATCCAGCTTGTAACATAACACCCCATCTTGAATCGGTAGGACGGTATTCTAAAAGTGGTGCAATGAATAGTCCAGCACCAAATCCGTCATGAAATGTTTTTGGGGATGTAAAACTAGCATTCAATTGCTGCGTAGAACCACGATAGAAATTGAAATTTGCGCCACCTGCTACGCCAAAAAACCAAGAGGGTTTTGTGTATTTAACTGGTAGTGTCTCTTGTGCTTGAACTGCTGTTTGAAAGCTTAACAACGACAAAGCAATTAATGCAACACTTTTAATGGTTAGCTTATTAGGAGACAATGAAATAAATGATGTCTCATTATAAATATTTTTTGATTTCATTTTTATATATTTTATTATTAGATTTTATTTAAATGAATCCCGCCCTAAGACGGGATATTTAAATTTTATATTAATTGCTTAGTTCGCAGGAACATTAATAATTGTATTTACCATCGTTACCGAAGCAATTAATGAAATTGCTCTTCCGTTTAATACCGTTTCTTGACCTGGTAAAGTTGTGCTACTACCTGGAGAAGACAATGTAACTCCGTCTTCTGCAAGTATCGTTCCTGTCATTACACCACCACCGGCGTAGTTGATAACTGCTGTGCTACCTACATACCAATATACATTTTTAGCCAAGGCTCCACCTGACAATTTAACATTTCTGACAGCTGCGGGAGAACCTACTGTTAATGAAGACTCTGCTTGGAAAATCCAAACGTCAGTTGCACTTCCGGATAAAGTTAAATCTCCATTTGTAATTTTATAAGTACCACTGGCTGATTTATAAACTCCTGCGGCTAAAGTTAATCCACCCAGCTCACCTGATCCTTGGTCACTTCCTCCTGGTTTTGAAGCGGGAGAAATACTGTTATAAAGTGCTCTTGCTTCATTCAATCCTTCTAGTGCTTTTTGCGCTTTTAAAGCATTTCCTGGCAATGGTGCAGCGGCATAGATTCCACCAAAAACAAGCCCGTTATTAAGTGGTGTAACGGTATAAATATCATTTGGCGAAGCTAATTTATCGGTGAATCCAGTTACTAATGTCGAAGCAGCTGTTGTTCCGATACCTCCATTATTAATTCTGGTATTAAGACCTTGATTAGTTATTCCTGCATTTCCACCAAATACTCCGAAGAATAAACCTGCAGTTGGAGCAGGAGCATTAACAACTAATGTTGTAAAATTCCATACGAAGTCATTTGCTAAAGGTAATCCGGTAGCACTTTTTGCCCCAGTTGTAATTGTAGCAGTATAAATTTTACCTTCTAATAAAGCATTGGTAGGTTTAAAAGAGGCAGTAGACCCAGTATAAGTTACAGCGCCAGCAATTACTGTTGCACCTTGTTTTAAGGTAAAAGTTGTTCCGGTAATTGTCAACGGATCCATAATCATACTAAAGTTAGCGGTAATGGTTTTTGAAAGACTAATTCCTGTTGAACTGTTGATAGGATCAGTAGAAGTCACAGTTGGAGCTACCAAAGAACCTGTTGTGAATTTCCATATATAATCACCTATCAACGTGGTGTTGTCTAAGTTTGTCACTGATTTTGAA
The DNA here is from genome assembly GCF_042787335.1 of Flavobacterium fructosi. Lineage (NCBI taxonomy): Bacteria > Pseudomonadati > Bacteroidota > Flavobacteriia > Flavobacteriales > Flavobacteriaceae > Flavobacterium > Flavobacterium fructosi. The sequence goes on from NZ_JBHZQA010000003.1 coordinate 456,995, forward strand.
ACAGTAGCCGTATAAACAGTATTTGGAGCCAAAAGTCCCGTAGGAATAAAAATAGCTGTAGTGCCACTGTAGGATACGGTTCCTGGCACGGCAATAGTTCCTTGTTTTAAGGTATAAGTTGTAGTATTAATGGTTGAAGCTTTCATTGGCATATTGAAGTTAACACTTACAACTTTATTCAAAAATATGTTGTTTGCGTTATTGTCTGGATCAGTTGACGTAACCATTGGGGTAACGGTTAAACCTGTACTGAAAGTCCAATTAGTTTCTGTTTGTATCGCATTACCAGTAAGATCCATAACCTTTCTTGTTAATCTAGCACTATAAGTTGTGTTAGGATCAAGTAAAGCAGATGGCTTGAAGGTCGCTGTTTTATTTATGTATGTAATTACACCAGCTATTTGAGAAGTACCACTTTTCAAAGTAAAGGAAGACTGATTAATTGTTTCAGCATTCATTTCTTCATTAAAAGTAACACTAATTACTTGATCTAGGGGTACATTTGTAGCTCCGTTTACTGGAACGGTAGACACAACAACTGGACAAACTCCGTCGATTTCTACGAAATCATCTTCGGCGCAGCCAGAAAAGAATGCGATAAACACTATTGCAAGGGTTAAAAGTAAATTTTTTGTTTTCATTTTCATTGTATTTAGGTTAAGAAATTATCTAAGACAAAGATTGGTTAGTTGCAGACTAAATCTATTATACAATTAAAAAATTAGCTTGTAAAATTCACTTATTATAAATTTATTCTATTTATTAATGTACTGTTATATAGTTATTTATGTTTATTTATTGTTTTAGCCACTAGTTCGCTACTAAAAAAATTTTAAAAAAAATCTAAAAAAACTTTAAATTTCATTCAAAAAACAGCGTCGTTTTTTTTACATAAATGCAATACTAATAGTATGGAAAGTAAATTTGTGATTACTGGAGCGTTTCTTTTGAAAATACCTTCAAATGCTTGGGTTTCGGATATCACCTATATCCAAACCAAAGAGGGATTTGTATACCTGACAACTATTATGGATTTATACGACCGAAAAATTATAGGTTGAAATTTGATCGATGGATGAGTACAGATGATCCGAGCGATAGTGAACAGGCGAAGTAAACTAAGCTTAGAGCTTTGAAAATGGCGGTTAAAAACCGAAATATTGAGGAAGGTTTGATTTTTCATTCCGAAAGAGGTGTTCGATATGCGAGCAAAAAGTTTGTAAATGTTCTTGATTCCTATAAAAAAATAACCTGCAGTAGGAGTCGCAAAGAAAATTTTCGCGACAATGCGGTAGCGGAAAGCTTTTTTAAATACTTGAAAACTGAATTGATTTATGGAAACAAACTGATTTCTAAAGAACAAATGAAACTGGAAATCTTTGAACATATTAAAATTTGGTACAACAGAAAAAGGAGAAACTTTGTTTTGAATTATGCAACTATTGAAGAATTCTGGAAAAAGAAAAATAATTTTAAAAATGTTGCTAAACTAATACTGCGGGTTTTATTTGCATATCGAAGTAACCTATACCGTAGTAAATGCGATCCTGTTTTAGAATATAATTCAATATATAGCTATGTATAAAAAATAAAAAAGTAAGAATGTTTTTTAGTTCTGTTGGTGTTGTTTACTATTCCAGTAATTCCCTCGATTTCCTAGTGTCACTATATTTTGTAGCGACATTAGTAATTACAAATTGCAAAACGTTACCTAATAATCTTTTGAGTGGATTATGGCTAGAACTTACTACTACTTTTTTGGTAATGTAGCCTGTTGCCATCCCAATGACAATACTAATTAGATTCCCTTTTAAGTCAGGAGAAGTTGTCATTTCAGAATAGACTCTCTTAATGATGTTTAATGGTTTTAAACTAGCATAGGTCACTTCAAATTGTTCTTTGAGTATCCTTAATTCTTGCTTTTGTCTGTATTCTAATAAAGCGATAGTTTCATTTAAAGCGTCCGTTTCATTACTCTTTTTCATACTATCTTTTTTTAAGCATTTTTGTTATTATAAAATTACTAACGGGTAATTTAATCCATTGATCTTTAAAACTATTTATAACGATAGCAAGAATAAAGTATATACTGGCAACCATAAAATAACCATAATAGATTTTACCAAGTAATTCACCTATCCAAATTGAAAGTCCAATATTAATCAATACAACAAACATAGCAACAACAATGATAACGGTTAATCTTGAAAGTAATGAAGATAAAACATCGGCAGATTTATCAATAACATTTAGTTTTGCTAATTCTACCGTTGTTCGGGTGTAATCCTCCGCTTTTTCAAAAAGCTTTTCTATTGGTGTTGCTTGATTGTCCATGATTTAAAATTTAAACTTATTTGTATTATGAAATTTTGTCATCGTAATACTTTCAAATACTTGTATTTTTAATCTCATTTTTAAGGTCATCAAATTTTGTTTTTCCTTCTGCTTTAACATCATCAAATTTTGATTTTCCTTCAGATTTAGCATCATCATACATTGATTTTCCTTCTGATTTAATATCTTCAAATTTTGATTTTCCTTCAGCAATTAAGTTTTCACCTTCCTTCCAAATTTTTTCGTATTTGTTAGTAATGGTTCCTAATAATGTATCTAATTTGTCTTTCAACTCATCAGCATAATCATTACTTTTGTCCATAAGTTTTTTTCTTGTTTTATCTCCTTTTTCAGGTGCAAATAAGATTCCTAATAATGCTCCGGCAGCAACACCGCCTAATATACCTAAAACTACTTTATCTGTTTTCATAATAAATTTTTTTTACTGTTTGTATTCTGATTTTTATAATCTTCTTCCTTGGATAAGTCTCAATATTATCGCGATAACTGCAATAACAAGAAGTATGTGTATTATTGATCCAGCGCTGTATGCAAAGAATCCGATTGCCCAAAAAATGATTAAAATTACTGCGATTGTGTAAAGAAGATTGCTCATGATTTCTATTTTTTAGTTATTAATTACTAATTATTACTTAAATTTAAAAAAATTAATTAACTGTATTGCAGTTATTTATGTATTTTTTTAAAATATTATTTTATTTTATTGCCACTTTGGGTATTAGTTAAATGAAAAAGCTCCATAAAAACTTAACACACTATTCTTAGCGTCCGGAAAAGTTTGATTTGTTCCATAATAATTTCTTTCTTTTCCTACTTTAGTAAGACCGTAATTATATCGTACACCAAAACTAACAGTTTCTAAATCGATCCCAAGACCAGCAGCAACACCAGCATCAATTTTATTGAAATTATCTGTGTTTATATTGTCTTGGAAATTATAAGACCCTGATTCGTTTGTAGTTTTACCATTAATTAAATAACCAGCATAAGGTCCTACTTGTACATTGAAATTTGTGGTAACGTTTGCAACTAACATAACTGGTACTTCAATATAATTCAGTTTGAATTTTGCCGTTCCTGAAGCAAAAGCATTGTTATAAACTACTTCAGCACCTTTTCCTGTATAATAAATTTCCGGTTGAATAGAAATAGAATTGGTTACAGGAACCTTAGCGTACAAACCAACATTAAAACCAGTTAAGACATTTTCGTCATCGGCATTGTCCGTATACAAGTTAGAGAAGTTAACGCCTCCTTTTACACCAAACTCGGTGACGTTACTTTGAGCGTTAGCATTAATATAACCCATAAAAGTTAAGACGAAAGAAGCTAAAATTATGTTCCTTGAATTTTTCATTTTAATTTATATTTAATGTGTTTTTGATATAATACAAAGGTGGTCATGATTAGGGAGAAGAGAGTTACAAAACTTTTTGTAAAACTTACATTATTCACACCTCTAAATATTTAAAGCAGAAACCCTATTTTTTTAAGGAAATATATAGCACAAAAAAAAGCGAGTTTTTTAAAACTCGCTTTTAGAATTAGTGCTGTAAATTATTTTTTATTATCTACAGTCAAGTTTTTTAGCGCCTGACTTAACTGATCCATATTGTGATTGTATTCTCGTTTAAAAGATTCCCAATCATCACTGGTATCGTTTTTGTAACTATCAACTTTAATCTTGATTCCCTTATTTTTTTGTTCCAGTTCATCAATTTTTTTTGCATACATAACGTCTATTGAACTCCCAGTATTTTTTATTTTAGCTTTCAATTTAGTTATTATAATTTTATTTTCAGATATTCTTATATTTGTTTCTTCTTTGAATTTTCTCCACTCTTCAGCAGTTGCCACTTTTTTAGCCACCATTAAATTTTCTTTGGCATCTTCTGTGTCTTCTCGAGCATCTGCTATATTGTCTTTCGCCTCGTCTTCTTTTTTTGCAGAAGTTTGACATGCTATTAACACTGTCGCTGTCATGACGGTTAGTATTCCTAACATATAAATTGTTTTGCTCATTTTTTGAAATTTAAAGATTTACAATCGTTGAAGTAGTCAATTAGAATTTACTTGTCCGAAGCATTTTTTTGTCAAAATTAAAAAATTTAGCAAGCTTTGGAACTGAAATAGAGCGGGTGTAAAATGTTTAAACCGTGGGATAATATGATATAAATTTATTTAAAGTCCTTCAATAATTTTGAGTAATTCTTCTTTGGTTTTTCCCAGTTTTTGTTGAAGTTTTGTAATCAGTTCTTCTTTTGTGCCTTCCTTAAACAACATATCATTATCAGTCAATGCAGCGAACTTTTGTTTTAATTTATCTTTCTGTTCGTCCCAATTCCCTTTTGATTCTTCCGCTTTCATTTTGATTTATTTATACCATAAAAAAGTGTTCATGATTGTACAAAGTTCGATGATTGAGACATGATTTGGCTTATAGAATTTTACTCAAAACTTATATATTTCACACATTGCTAATAAAGTAATTTTTTTTACAGAAAAAATAAAATTATTTAGTTTCAATTTCATCGTTAAGATCACTAACTTTTTCAGCAAGTTCGCTGTACTCTTTAGAAAGTTCTGTTATTTCACGTTCTGTTTTTGCTTCAACATTCAGTACTGTATTACTAGCTGTATCGTGGGAGGAAACTAGCTCATTAATTTTTAAATGTAATGACGCTGAAAATTTATTAAATGATTTTTGAATGATGAATAAACTTAAAAAAGTGGTTCCAAAAATAATATCTCCAATAATTTGATGCATATCTCGCGTAGCTAAAAAACTGTTGACCCACCAGAACAACACTAAACCTAATGCAATAATAAATGTAATTGAATTACCAAGAATACTTGTTGCTACAGAAGTGAGTTTTTCAAAAACACTTTCTAAATGGCCATAAATTTTAATCATGAATTTTAAGTTTAATTTCAAAATTATAAAAACAAGTAAAATATATAAAAATTAAATCTATCATTTCAGTAAATTTAATTTTATATATTTTTGTTGGTTCTAAAAAAAAATAAAAGTAATTATTTATGATTTATAGTGGTATTATTTTATCGTATATTTTTTTAACAATGATTCCAAAGAATTATAGTAATCCTGTAAAATTTTTATATTTATTTCCGGATTTTTGACGTCGGGAACGGTGGTAGGCATTTCTTCCAGGTATTTAGATAATTCGGGATACTCAGTTTTGATTTTCATTGTGATTTTAAGAATAGCATCTTCGATTTCAGTTTCAGTTTTCATAATAATTATTTTTTTATTTTTTAAATGGACTGTTTTTATAATAAGAGGATGTTGTGTTTTTTAATTTAAAAATATCTCATTATAGAATGCGTTATGATAAAAAAACACCTAATTTTTTTAGAAAATTAAGTGTTTTTAATAGAAATATTAATTCTTTTTTAAAATGTAATTATTCCAATATCTGTTGTAATTCCCGTTGTCACTACAATAGTACTTTTGGTTACTGGCAACAATGGTAATACAGGAGTAATAGTTACATTATATGTTCCTGAAGGAAGTCCCATAACTAAAAACTCACCACTTGTATTCACGTTGGTTGAATAAGATAAACTTGTAAGAACATCAACAGCGGTTACTACAGCTAAACTACCTACAGGAGTAATTTTACCTTTTATATTACCGCTTATTGCAGTTTCAATTGTTCTAACAACAGGTTTCAATTTATAAGTACCGTTTCCTGTATTCACAATTGATTTGTTCGCATCAAAATCAAGTAATACATTATACAAAATTCCTTGTTCAAGTGTATGGTGTACTTGTAATTTTAGTCCAGATTGTTCAGCACTTGGAGTACTCAAAGGATAGGTTACATTATCAACAACTACCGTATTGTTTGTTCCAAGTATAAGTCTAATTTGAGCAACTTTAGAAATTTGCAATGTATCAGTAGCGATTAATGTGCTTACACCATTAGAAAAATCAAGCAGGTTATAAATTCCCTTGCGAACATTCAATGTTACTGTCTGTCCTGCATCTCCAGTTACTTCTACGCCTAGTAAATCAATATTTACTTTCTGATATGGTCCGGGAGCATCAGTCATTTTAATAGCATAAGGATAACTTGAAGACGATTCATCGTTGTTGTTACATGCAGTCATAATAATTCCCAATACGAAGAAAGATAGGATGATTTTCATTTTTTTCATTTTCATTTATTTTTATAGTTATAAGATACTTTATAGTATTTAGTAAAGGTAATAGCAACGTGAAAATGATTTGTTATATAACTTTAGCATTAAGTTACAGGATTCACACATAGAAAATACATTAAATTATACTTTTTTCCCTATCTCAGAATTTTTCCTTTATAATACGGTCTTTTTTGACTTGTAAAACTGTTAATTGCTTTTCTACTGCTTCCATCATTGGCGGAGGTCCGCAGAGGTAAAATAATTCAGCAGTTCCTTTTTGGTTGATTTTAATGAAATTTTCATCGATTTGACCATACTCATATCCAATACGTTTTTCTTGTGACAGAATATTAATAAAATTATTACCTAACAGCTCTTTAAATTCATCTTCTAATAGTATATCATCTTTAGTTTTATTAGCAAAAATAAGTTTGTTATTCCCAATTTTGTTTATCGATTTAAGATGTCTGAAAATTGATATAAAAGGGGTAATGCCTGCTCCTCCCGCTATAAAGATACCTTCCCCTTTGTATGAGATATAACCAAAGACTTCATGTAAAATTAACTCATCATCTTTTTTTAATTTCAAAAGTTCATTCGTAACTCCTTTATGTGATGGGTATGTTTTTATCGTGAATTCAAGATAGTCATTCTGTGGTAGACTGGTGAAAGTAAAAGGTCTTTTTTTACTTTCCCACCCAACTTTATTAACTGATAACTCTGTGGCTTGCCCTGGTGAAAAGGTGTAAAATTCTGGTTTGTTGGTTACAATTTGCAAAACATCATGTGTGACGCTTTTTATAGATTTTATTTTTACCGTATGTTTTTCCATGACCCCTTAATTTTTAATGTTACTTTTTGGTAAATTTTTTTCAAACAAATTATTTTTTGGAGATACTATCTTCAGTAATCTTCAATTCTTTTTTCATTTCAATCTCTTCCTGATTATCTAAATTTTCCAGCTTTTTATCTTCCGCTTTTTTCTTTTTGTTAAAATAACCTCTCAATAAAAAATTATGTTTTGCAGCTTCCGTAATTTCTGTAAATCCTTTAGTAGTTTCTTGAATGTTTTTCATCGTAGAATCTATCATTTTACCCATTTTTTTATCCGTCACTAATTTTGATAAAGCGCCATTTCCATTGTTCATTTTAGTGGTGAATGAGGAGAAGTCATTGGAACTGTTTTCAAGGTTAGAGAGTGATTTTTTTATACTGTTGGCCATTTCTTTATCAGTCATTAATTTTGATAAAGTCCCATTTCCATTATTCATGTTATACGTAAATTGGGCAAGTTGTGCAGTTATAATTCCGGCATTGTCTACACTTTTTTTAACGCTACCCATCACATCTTCCATGTCTATTGGTATTTTTGAGGCAATAACATCATTATCCTCAACAATTTTATTAGAGGCAATTCCAGGAGAGATTGTCAATACTTTATCTCCCATCAGCCCGTCTGAACCAATACTTGCCGTTGCATCGGTTTTAATAAACTTTCGTACCTCATCTTTAATTAAAAAGACCACGACTACTGAGGAATCTGTTTTTAGCTGAATGTCACTCACCGTGCCAATATTGATTCCGGCAAAACGCACATTATTTCCTATCTCAAGACCACTAACGCTTTTGAAATTAGATTTTAAATTAAATGTTGAACCGAAAAGATTTTGCTGCTTTCCAATAAAATATATAGTACTAACAAACAGGACTAATCCAATTATTACAAACATTCCTAATTTCCATTGGAACCCAGATTCTTTATTCATAATTTATATTTTTAATATTATTTTAATGTTTAAATAAAAAAAGAACGTACCCATTCGTCGTCGCTTTTCTCTAATTCTTCATAACTGCCTTCCGCATGAATTACCCCATCTTTTAAAATGATCAATCGGTCAGCCGTGTGTTTTGCACAAGCCATATCATGAGTAATAATGATAGAAGACGTTTTGTTTTTTTTCTGTATATCCAGTATTAATTCGCTTATTTCCCTTGATGTTATAGTGTCTAATCCTGTTGTAGGTTCGTCATAAAGTACTATTTCAGGTTTAAGGATAAGCGTACGTGCAAGTCCAATTCTTTTACGCATACCACCTGATAATTCTGACGGCATTTTATCAATTGCATCAGCCAAGCCAACACTTTCTAGAACTGCTTTTATTTCAGCTTCCAGTTCTTCAGGTGATAAATCCGTTACATGTCTTTTCAATGTAAAACCCAGGTTCTCCCGAACGCTCATCGAGTCATACAAAGCAGCATTTTGAAAAAGAAACCCAATTCTGACCCTGATTTCGTTCAGCTGACTATTATCCAGCTTAGTTATATCCGTGTCAAAAACTTTTATTTCGCCTTTATCCGCTAAAACCAGCCCAACTAAACATTTAATAGTTATTGATTTTCCAGATCCGGATTTCCCTAATATTACTAAGTTTTCTCCTTTATTTACAATCAAACTCACTCCTTTGAGTACCTCGTTTTTTCCAAAGGATTTATACAAGTCTATAATTTCTATTATTGGAGCTTTGTTATCTGGTAGGGCAGGAGTATCTATATTTTTTTTCTCTCGTATCATTTTAAAAGAATAAATCAGTTATCTGTACTGCCAACATATCAATAATGAATATAGTCAAGGAAGCAGTAACCACGGCAGAGTTTGCTGCTAAACCAACGCTTTCAGTTCCGTTAGCGGCAGTAAATCCTTTATAACATCCAATCATTCCAATAAAAAAACCAAAGAAAAATGTTTTAATTGTTGCTGGTATAATATCTAAAAAGGCTAACGATTCAAAAACTTGAGAGGTATAGCGGGTTAGGTTAATTTCGCTATGCATATTCACACCAATATATCCTCCTAACATTCCAATTGCATCTGCAAATATTACTAAAACCGGAATCATAAGCGTAGTGGCTAAAATTCTTGTAACTACCAGATATTTGAAAGGATTAATAGCTGCTACTTCCATAGCATCAATTTGTTCGGTAACTTTCATTGAACCTAGTTCGGCCCCAATACCAGATGAAACTTTCCCCGCGCAAATTAAGGCTGTGATTACAGGAGCAATCTCTCTTATTAGAGAAAGTGCAACCATTCCCGGCAACCAAGATTCTGCACCAAATTTTGCTAAAGTGGGTCTAGATTGAAGTGTAAGGACCAATCCCATTATAAAGCCTGTAATAGCCACTAATGGCAAAGATTTATAACCAATGACGTAACATTGCTTAATAAACTCTTTGAATTCATAGGGTGGTTTTAAAACTTCTTTGAAAAATCGAATCGCAAAAATCGAAACTTTACCAACATCGTCAAAAATATTTTTTAAATAAATAATCAAAATCTATATTTATTAGGTTAGTTTAATTTATTATTGATACCATACAATATAAAAGTATAAAATATGCTGACAAAAAATGTAAAAACTAAAGTGTTTTATCCAATTTCATTTATGAATATACCAATTCAAAATAAAAAACAGTGAAGCATTTTATTATTATTTTTTTTTATAAAAAAGAATAATAATCCTCTTTAATGTGTTTTAATATTTAGTACAGCAAAATAACAGCGTGCAAATATCATTAAGATTTCATTTTAATTTTTTACATAACTTTTGTTAAAAGTTGTATTATTCACAGATTAACAGATTAAACTGCAATAATGAAGCACTGCTTAAGTAGTTTTTTTATTTGTTAGAATTAATACAATACCTCCCACAGCCAATACAATTCCAACTATAGGAGACCAGTTTATCGGATGGTTTACCTCTTTGTTTACTTGAATAGGGCCAAAATCAACCACTTTTTCAGTAGTTACATAGTTAAACCCCGTATATGCCATCATAACTATTCCTATTATGACCATTGCGATTCCTAAATTTTTTAATTGCATGTTTTTATTTTTTATAGGGGTTATTAATTATTTTTTTTAATATAATTATGCTTCTGAAAAGTATTCTTTAATAAAATCATGTTGCTGATTATGAGTCATTTTATCGGTATTTTTTATTTTGAATTTTATTTTGAAAAAATGAATATCCTCGCTTATAATATCAAAAAATTCAATTTTAGCATTAGTAGGACCAAAGAGTATAACTTGCTCATAATCCTTAATTGCCTCACTTAATTTCTTATAATAGTCTAAAAGAAGGCGTTTCTTTTTAATGTGCATTAGACTTTCTCTTTCAGACAAAGTTTCTTCTTTTACCTCATCAGTTAATTTTGATACAATGGTTTTGATTTCAAAATGCTTATTGGTAAATTCCATTAAATGCGCAATAGAATGATCCATCCAAATGCCTAATCTTTTTCTCGTTTTCATAACTTTATTTTAAAAATATGATAAATATGAAATCATAAACACTATTTATAATCTAGGAATTGCAATAGTCTAAAGTTCAGTTATTTATGTATTAAAAATGTTATATAACTTTGCGATATATTTATATAATTCACGTATTTTTTAATTCAAGAAGAAAATAGAGAAGATTTTTTTTATTCTTTACAATCGTGATTGGTGCAAGTGTATTTAGCAGTTGTAATTATTTTTAACTATCAAAGGGCTGTTGATACCAACAGCCCTCTTAATCCAAACCAAAAAAAATACTCAACTTATTGTTTTTTATAATCGTTCTAATTCAACAGACCATTTGCTTAATATAGAATTACATTCTTCAATAAAATTTTACTTTTTATGTATAAATCAATAGGTAATAAAGATTATTTAGGAAACTTCAACTGTGATAGTGTCATTTAATATCTCCAAATTTTCTTTTTCAAACTCCATTTCAGTGATTAGTTTCTCTTCATCAAGAACTCTTGAGGAGCTTATTTTACCAACTCTGCAATTACTTTTGGAAACGATTTGTAAATTGTTTTCTGATATTTCCATTTTAGGATAAAAGTTTAAATTAGCTTAAATATCTCCTTAATACCCATGCCATTGTCTCATGCTGCTCCATTAATCCAGTTATAAAATCTGCAGTACCGGCATCTTTATTTTCCTCAGCACAGATATCAATATCTTTTCGTAATTGTACAATCAGAGTTTCATGATCTTCTAACAGTTCTTTTTTCATTTCTTTATTAGAAGGGTAATGATTTGGCGATTCTTTAAGAATGGTCAGTTCCGAGAACTCTTTCATCGTACCAATAGTTTTGCCACCAAGTTTGCCGATACGTTCCGCAACTTCGTCAATCGCTTCTTCCAATTGTTTATACTGACCTTCAAATAATTTGTGCAGTTCCATAAAATTTTCACCAGCAACATTCCAATGAAATTTTCTTAATTTAACATATAATGTCATTTCATTAGCTAAAATAGACGAAAGAAATGAATTGCTTTTTTGTAAATGACTTTCTGTAATTCCAATTTGTGGTTTCATAATTCTTTGTTTTATATTTTGTTTTTTTCATATAATTATTAAGCTTTAACAATCATTTTGCCTGTGTTCTCTCCTTTAAATAATCCGAGCAATGCTTTAGGTAATTGATCAAAGCCATTTTCGATTGTTTCAGTAAATTTTATTTTTCCGTCTTTTACCCAATTCGCTAAATGGCTGATACCTTCGGAAAACTCGTTTTTAAAATTACTTACTATAAAGCCTTGCATTAGTACACTTCTAGTCAATAACATTGGCTGTAAACGGGGTCCCATGGGTGTGTCAGTGCTATTGTACAAAGCAATTTGTCCGCATAATGCGATTCTTGCATTAAAATTTATATTTGCTATAACTGCATCAGAGATTTCACCGCCTACATTATCAAAATAAATATCTACACCATTTGGACACAACATTCCAATTGTTTTGCTCATGTCTTTAGTGGTCTTGTAATTGATGGTTTCATCAAAACCGAATTCGGTTTTTAACAATTTAGTTTTCTCATCAGAACCGGCTATACCAATAACCCGACATCCCTGAATTTTTGCCATTTGTCCTACCACAACTCCCACAGCTCCGGCAGCGCCTGATATGACAACAGTTTCTCCTTTTTTTGGTTTACAAATATTCAATAAACCAAAATAAGCGGTAAGTCCTGTCATTCCTAAAACACCTAAATAATAGCTTGCTGGTGCAATAGAAGTATCAATTTTTTTTAAATCTTTTTCTGAAACCGTACATTTTTCTTTCCACGGTAACATTCCCAAAACGATATCACCCGCTTTAAGAATATCAGATTTACTTTCCAATACTTTTGCAATCACACCACCATTTAGAGGGTGATTTAAATTAAAAGGAGGACTGTAAGATTTTGCATCATTCATTCGGCCTCGCATATAAGGATCAACGGAATAATACATCCCTTCTAATAAAACTTCACCATTTTTAAGTTCAGCCACATCAACAGTTTCTGATCTAAAATTGTTAAGAGTAGGGAATCCTTTTGGTCTTGATGCTAATACTATTTGTTTTGTTTTCATTACGTTTTTCATTAAAAGTCAAATTCTAAAAAGGGTCCGAAAGACCGCTTACGCGAATGAGTTTCTTATTTACAAATTCTTGAATTCCCAATTCCGATAATTCTCTTCCATAACCCGAGCCTTTTGTTCCTCCAAAAGGTAGATTTGCTTTAGTACCAGTTGGATGATTAATGAAAACCATACCGGCATCGATTTTATCAGCAACACGTTTTCCTCTTTCTATATCTTGAGTAAAAACGGAACAACCTAAGCCAAAATTCGAATCATTTGCTAAGTCAATTGCTTCCTGCTCATTTTTTACCCGATAAAAAGAAGCAACCGGGCCAAATAGCTCTTCGTAGTAAGCTGGTATTTTAGGATTTAAAGCAGTTAAAATTGTAGGTTGCATAAAAGCACCTTCACGATCAGACCGTGTACCGCCTAATAAAAGTTTTGCGCCAGCATCGACTGATCGTTTTATCTGGTCTGCGATATGCATAGCTGCCGCTTCACTACTTAATGGACCAAGCTCGGTTTTAGGATCCATTGGATCACCTATAACTAAGATTGATAATTTTTCTTTGAATTTTTTAATAAATTCATCAGCAACAGCTTCGACTGCTATAAATCTTTTGGAAGCCACGCAGGACTCGCCATTGTTGTTAATTCTACCAACGACAGCCCATTCAACAGTTTTATCAACATCAGCATCATCTAATATGATAAAAGCATCGCTACCTCCTAATTCCAGAACAGATTTTTTCAAATTTTTACCTGCTTCTGCGGCTATATTTGCGCCTGCTTCTTCACTACCGGTTAATGCTACTCCTTTTATTCTTTTGTCAGAAACTAGAGCGGAAGCTCTTTTACCTGAAATTAAAAGGTTGGTATAAAGACCAACTGGGGCTCCTGCTTCATTAAACAATTCTTCAATGGCAATGGCACATTGTGGAACCGAGGAGGCATGTTTTACTAAAACCGTATTTCCTACCATTATATTTGGAGCAGCAAAACGCGCTACTTGATAAAATGGAAAATTCCAAGGTTCTACACCTAAAATTATTCCTATTGGACTGAACCGTATTAAAGCGCTCCCGAACTCCGGCTCCAAATGTTTATCAGCTAAAAAATGAGCGGCATTATTTGCGTAATAATCAAAAATATCAGCACTTAATAAAATTTCACCTTCAGCTTGAGCAATTAATTTTCCCATTTCCAAAGTAATTATTTTAGCAAGCGATTTTTTTTTATCACGCATTAATTTAGCCACTTTGTGCAATATTTTAGCACGTTCTGCATAGCTTGTTTCTTTCCATTCTTTAAATGTTTTTGCAGATTTTTCTATTAATGTGTCAACAGTTTTGTCAGACATTTCTTCAAATGATTTGACAACTTTATTATTGTTTGGATTAACGGTTTGAATAGACATAGTTTGTAATTTTTGATAGGTATTATTCCTTTTCTTCTTCTTTTAAAGGTTTAATCGCCCCATACATTGCTTCGTATTTCGTTATTATTTCCGATTCCCCTATCGAACAAAAAATAGCTTCTAAGCGTTTGATATGTTCTTTTGTAAAGTCATAATGTATGGTAAGCGCATCAACTAATTCTTTCGTTGTAGCCTTTTTAATCATTATGGGTATGGATATAATTAATGCTTTTTCAGCAAAATAAATCTCTTTAAGTTCATCAACAAAAATATTGCGACAACCTTCCTTTATCTCTTGTTTTGCAAACATTGATTTTCCCTTCCCCTCTTTTGTCATTCTTTTTTTATCAGTTTTGGTGTCGGTACTTTTCATAATTTTGTATTTAATTATCGTGAAATTTTAATATTGTAAATTTCAGGTTTAATGTGATTTAACGCTTTATACAATTTTATATATGAGTTACAACTTTCACACATTTTCATTCGGAAATATGGAATAGTTCAAAAAAATGGTTTGGTATTGAAAAAAATTACAGGACTATTTTATATGATTTATTATGCCAATTTTTTTTTACGAAGAGGCCTAAATAGCCGGATTAAATATCAGTAAGGTATACCTGCTGATTAAAAATTGTAAATGGAATCGCAATTTAAATTTAAGGATTTAAGCCCTGATTTTAGTTAAAAAGATCATAAAAAAATATAATTAATTTTAAATCAATTGGTTATTGTACTTTATATAAAAAATAAAATCAATTAATATCTTATAATTTGACTTCGTTTTCTAATGGTAATCCTTCTTCAAAATCCGCGAAGTTTTTTAAGGTAGTAACGGCAATTTGATCTAACGCTTCTTTTGTAAAAAATCCTTGATGAGGTGTAATCAAAACATTATGAAACGCCATTAATCGCTCTATTAAATCATCTTCGATAATACTTTCAGACAGATCGTTAAAGAATAAATTTTCTTCTTGTTCATAAACATCGATTCCTAAATACCCCAGTTGACCTTTTTTTAACGCATCAATTGCGTCGGATGTTTTGATTAAAGCTCCTCGACTGGTATTAATGAGCATGACTCCTTTTTTTACTGTAGAAAAGGTTCTAATGTCAAAGAGATATTTTGTTTTCTCATTTAAAGGGCAATGCAGTGAAATTATATCTGAGTTTTTATACAAGTCAACCAAGGTTGTGTATTCAATGCCTTTATCTTTTAGCATTTCAGATTCAGTAATATCATAAGCAATGACTTTGCATCCAAAACCTAACATTATTTGGCAAAACGCCATACCTATTTTTCCTGTTCCAACAACTCCAACTGTTTTTCCATGAAGATTAAATCCAATAAGGTTTTCTAATGAAAAATTGCTCTCACGCACTCTATTGTAAACTTTATGGGTTTTTCTATTTAGAGTCAAAATTAATGCTACTGCATGCTCCGCAACTGCCTCTGGAGAATAAGCAGGAACTCTCATTACTTTTATATTTTTATTTTTTGCGGCTTCAATATCAACATTATTAAAACCTGCACTTCTTAAATCAATAAGTTTAACACCTATTTTGAAAAGGTTTTCAATCGTTACTGCATCTATTTTATCATTGACAAATATGCAAACAGCCTCAAATCCTAATGCTAGATTAGTTGTATCAGCATTTAGAGGTGCTTCAAAGTAAGTAAGCTGATGCCTGTTATTGCTGTTGAATTTATCTAGATATTCCCGGTCATGGGGTTTTGTACTAAATACCGCTATTTTCATTATTTAATTTTAAAATGATTAACCGTTATCTTCCTCTAAGTCATTATGATTGTCGCCCCCAGTACTGTAATAGTTGTTTTCCTCGTCTTCACTTCCTATATTTTCTTGTATGTCATCTAATTCTGTACCTGGAATGTCTAAATCATTTCCTGACATATCCTGATTAAAATTTTTTTCATTAGATGCGCCAATTTGATCTCTTTCTATTGCCTCTTTCATTTTGTCAATGTCTTCAGGATCTATATCGCTTTCTTTGTGATTTTTGTTATAAATATCGTCACTGGAGGGATAGATTTGATGATCTGGAAAATTGTCCTCATTCTCTTTATTTAATTCCTTTTTAAGCGGGTTCGAGATAATTGCTTTCTTTTTCATTTTTTTTAGTATTTAAAAATTCAAGGTTGGAATAATATAATAAAACACTGTTACAAAATTAAGGGTAAGAGTTGTATTATTCACATTTTAACAGGTAATTATTAAAAACAAATAAAATTAAGTATTTGATATATAAGTCGTTACATCTACTATAATTGAATTTTAAAAGCAGAAAAATGGATCGACTAAGGAATATAGAAAAGGTAAAACAAAAAAACCGCTTTTGAATATTCGAAAATACCAGAGCGATTTGATTTTTAACCATTATATAATTAGTTATATTTAAAAAAAAATAGAACTGTTTAACCAATTTTAAATTATGCTTCGTCCTTTGTGGTGCGAACTAAGCTAATTCCTGAAACAAAGAATACAATTCCAAGAACACCATAAATGATGAGTGATTTTATATCCTGTGTTTCACCTGAAGTGCTACTAAACACTATTGCAGTGTAGATTAGACCACCTATTCCGAGAGCTGTAAGTAATGCTCCAAAGATTCTTTTAAGATTCATAATTTTTATTTTTAGATTTATTAGTATATTTTTTTGAATTAGATGTTTTCAATGATTAATAGACTTTAAAATAAAGAGAAAAAATATTTTAAATCTCTTACGCTTAGCATCATAATTGTATCACAAATGTATTTTTATAAAGTCTAAAAATTATTATATAATTGTCACTATAAGTTACATCATTCACACTTAAAAAGTAAAAGACTAAAGTCTAAGCTGGAGAAAGAAAAAAAATTGGCGTAGAAAAGACATTGCAGTTAACGAATATTTTGATTAAAAATCAGTATTGATTACCCCATTAAATCGCGCAAGTTTTTGATTTTGTCATGATTTGCTTTTAAAACTGAATGTTGTTCTTTTATCATCATTAATTGCTCTGGAGTTAAATCTTCGCTATGACTTAATGCGTCGTCGTAAGTTTGAACAGCAACATCTTCGCCGTATTCACATGAATTAACTATGGCCTTTCTGTCGCGACCGGTAATAGCTGATTTTATATCCATCCATACTCTAAATAATTTACCTGATGCAGTTGTTCCTTCCGTAGGTTTCCCACCTAATCTTTTTACTTCTGTAACAAGATCAGCTTTACACTTTAAACTAGTTTCAGTAAAGTGAGAAAACAATGTTTTTAAGTCTGTTTCATCAGCTTCCTTTGAAGCAGTTTCGTATCCCTCAATTCGATCGTTATTAATTTGGATTAAGGAATTTAATATGGCAATTGATTTTTCAGTATCCATTTTTTAATATTTATGTAGTGAATTAATTTTCACAATACAAAGTTCAATAAAATTTAGAGTATTATTTTTATATAATTATTTTTTTTTTTTTTAATATTCACACATACTTAAGTGTTTGGTATATAGTATTTAATAATTATTTAACTGTTGATTTTTTATATGGTATAATAACCGAAATTAATGGATGCTAAGAGTTAAAAAATAGATCTGACCTGATTTATAAACGTAACTTTCGATACGGCATAAGTGTTTGAAGCATTAGCAAAATTGCAAAAAAAAAGGCTATCCGTTAGGACAGCCTCTTCTTGAGAATTGAATTATTTTAATTTATTGTGGTTTCGTAACCGAATTCATTTGTAGAGTTACGGCCGTTTGTGCTAACATTCTTCCGTTGATTGTTGCTCCAGTTTGTAAATTAATACCTGTCATTCCTAGTATGTTACCTTCAAAATGACTAGTCGTTCCACATGTAACAGCGTCCGAAGTTACCCAGAAAATATTTTTAGCTTGAACTCCTCCGGTTAATGTCATTCTAACAGCAGAACTCAATTTAAGAGTACCAGCTACTTGGAAGATAAAAATATCTGTTGGGCTACCTGCAATCGTTATATCGGTTGGAATATTAAGTGGAGTTGTCCATTTGTACAAGCCTGGCGTAAGTGTTTTTCCGCCGATACTTCCCGCACCTAAATTTAGAAAATCAGGATTAGTTCGTCCAGCTGCATCCGTGTATGCTGTTTGCATATCTCCAATTGCTGTAGTTAATCGTGTTGCGTTAGTTACACTACATGGGAGTGGTCCTGCTGCATCAACAGTATAAATTGTTCCCACTACTTCTGTACATCTAACTAAAATAGCAGCACCAGTTATTGGGCTTGAACCAATATCACCCGTAATTGCTGATTTGTAAACATCGGTAATTCCTGTTTTTGATAAAATAGCAAAATCTCCTGCAATACCTAGATTTACAGGATTCAACGAACCCACGCTTGGCGTTATATTATAGGTTTCATTAAATGCATATATGTTTGAAGCTGAACCATCTGATTTTGCAACAGTAGAACTGTTGGCAGTTGATTTCTCAGCAGTATCATTATTACAACTGGAAAAAAATACTACCGAAAGCAATGCAAGGGTAGATAGTGTATTTTTTAATTTCATAACTCATTTATTTATTTATTTATTTTGGGACATATTTATCACATCACAAAGATGCACGGTTTGCTATCCAAAGAAGTTATAAGATATGAGTTTAATGTTGTAGTATTCAACTATTATTGTAAATAATGAATAAAAATTCTGATAAATTATTAAAAAAACAATAATTTATATTAAATTAGAAAGCGGTTTTTTGCGGTTCTAAATTTTGATCAGATTTAAGAATAGATGGCATTATGTACTATTTTTAAAAGATTTTTTATTATTAGTGGCTTTTATCAAAGTGTAATATCTCGCTTTTTTGAATTTTCAAACAAGGAAAATAATGTGTTAATTTTAACTTTTCTTCAATTTTTTCTAAAAATTATTTTAAAGTGTTCTTTTGTAATTTAGTTAAAATATTATTTGTTTTTTATAATGGCAAATTCTTCTTCTAATTCTTCACAAGCCTGAGCACAAATAGCTTCAAGTTGACTAATTAAATCGATTAATTCAGTTGTGTTTTCTTCTTTATCAGCCAATTCCTGAATTTTTTTAGCCATACTTTCAAAATTTGCACTGATACCCATTATCGAAAAAGAAGGAATCATTTTATGTGCCGCAGCTGCTAATAAAGTCCAGTTTTTGTCTTCTAAACTCTGTTTTAAGGTAGTAATTAAAGGAGGAGTATGAGTCATATATAAGATTATCATTTCCATCATTAATGCAGGATTTGACTTGGTACGGTTGTTCAAATACGTTAAGTCAACACATTTTGTTTTTTTACGTTGACTATTTTCAACCGCAATAAACTCTTCGGTTTTTTCGAGATTCGATTTTTTTACTAAGCCAACGATTTTACTGTATAATATCTTTTCGTCGACTGGCTTCGAAATATAATCGTTCATCCCAACTGTTTTGCATTTAGCGAGATCAATTGTTGTTACATCAGCAGTTAATGCAATGATGGGAATATTTGATTTCAGGGTATTACGAATATAATCCGTGACTTCAAATCCATTCATTATGGGCATTTGCAAATCCATCAAAATAATATCATAGGAATTCTTCTGAAATAATTCGATGGCTATTTTTCCGTTTTCGGCAATATCGCGTTCAAATCTAAAATCATCCAGTAGGGTTTTCATCAGTAACTGGTTAAGAGCAATATCTTCCACTACCAATACTTTTATATTTTTAATTTCCGAATTTAATTGTGTTATAACTTTCTCTGATTTTGATTTTGATTTTGCTTTTGTTTTTGCTTTTGTTTTACGGAAAGGGAGTGTGAAACTAAATGTTGAACCTTGGTCAATTTTACTTTCTACTTGTATGTTGCCTCCTTGTGTTTCTACTAATTGTTTTACTATGGCTAATCCTAAACCAGTTCCCCCATACAATCTTGAGGTTCCATTTGTAGCCTGTTGAAAATTTTCAAAAACTGTGGGTATTTTTTCTGCAGCAATACCTATTCCCGTATCTGTAACTGCAAATTGGATAATAACTATTTCATTATCTTCATGTACCAAGTCAACACTAACTGTAATTTCTCCTTTTATGGTAAATTTTAAAGCGTTACTGACTAAATTTAAAATAATTTGGTGCAAACGGACTGGATCTCCAACCAAAACCTCAGGAATTTTACTGTCGTAATTTTTAAATAATTGTAGATTTTTATCCTGAATTTTTGTTTCAAATAAATGAAGCATGGCTGATAGTGATGTCGCTATTTTGAAAGGAGTTTGCTCAAAGGTCATTTTTCCTGAATCAACTTTTGCCAAATCGAGTATGTCGTCAATGAGTACTATTAAGGCATCTCCCGATACTTTAATAGCATTAAAATATTCATTCTGTTTATCCGTCAAGTGGGTTTTAATCAACACTTTTGTAAACCCGATAATCGCATTCATTGGCGTCCGGATTTCGTGACTCATATTAGACAAAAATTGCTGTTTTGCTTTCATAGCATCTTCTGCTTTACTTTTTGCTTCTTCCGCAATTAAGGTGGCTAACTCCGCAAATACTTTTGCTTCAATCAGCTCGGTTTCGATTCTTTTTTGATCTGTAACATCCCTGGCAACAATTACTACTCCAAGCACATTTCCTTTCTCATCTTTGTATACCGATCCATTAAATAATACGTCTGTCAGCTTGTCATTTTTATGGCGAAGAATAAGTGGTGAGTCAGCAACAAATCCTTTTTCGAACACTTTTTGATACACTTCACGGGCCTTTTGAGGCTCAGTAAAATAATCAAAAAAATCGGTTCCAATTAATTTTTCTCGTTGCATTCCAGTTACTTGCACTGATGCATTATTCATATCGGTTATTTTTCCTTCAGGATTAATAGCAAACAAAGGATCATGACTTGCTTCAATAAGGCTAAGTGAATATTCAGATAGTAATTTTTGTGCAGTCAAATCAGTATTTAATTTTTTAAGTTGCTCAGCTTGAACTAATAGTTCCTGATTTTTCTTATAAAGATCTACAAAAACCGCCACTTTTGCCTTTAATATTTCAGGAGAAAGCGGTTTAATCATATAATCGACGGCCCCTGCTTGATAGCCTTTGAAAATTTGGACCGTATTGTCCATACTTGCTGTTAAAAAAATAATCGGAACATGTTTGAGTGTTTCGATTTGGCGAATTAGTTCTACAGTTTCAAATCCGTCCATCAAGGGCATTTGCACATCTATTAATATAATGGCAAAATCTTGTTCATGAAGTAGAATTTTTAAGGCATCATTACCGGAAGTTGCTTTTACGCATAAATAATCCTCCGTACGCAGAATTACTTCTAAGGCAAACAAATTTTCAGGTAAATCGTCTACTAATAAAATTTTAACAGGGCTATTTATTTTCATTTTCAATAAAAATTAATCTCAATTTTTTTTATTTCATTGCGAAGGTTAGTGAAGTGAAGCAACCTGTTCACAAGGTTAAGATTGCTTCTCCTGATAATTATCGGGAAATACCCAATGTCATTATGTTAAGTTTTTTTTATATTTCAAAATTCGTTGTTTTTTTCTTTTTTGAAGACTATTTAAACAAATACAATTTTAAAATAAAAGTTTGAAAGTTGAATTTTCAATAACGAATATTGAAATATCAACAAGACTTAATGACATTACATTATTTGCTTAACCATACGCGCATCAATGATAGCAAACGTTTTACATCAATGGGCTTAGAAATGTAATCATTTGCACCAGCGTCTATACATTTTTGTTTATCGTCTTTCATGGCTTTTGCGGTGAGTGCAATAACAGGTAAACTCCTAAATTTTATTTGATTACGTATTCTTTTCATGGCTTCATAACCGTCCATTTCAGGCATCATTATATCCATTAGAACTAAATCAATATCAGGGTTTTTTTCCATCATATCTAATGCTGTTTTTCCATTTTCGGCTTTTATAACCTCCATTCCGCGTTCTTGAAGTATTTTGGATAATGCAAAAACATTTCGCATATCATCATCCACTAAAAGTATTTTTTTAGAATGAAATATAGCCTCTTTATCGTACAAATTATTTATGATTATTTGTTTCGATTTTGGTAAATTACTAATTGTACGATGCAGAAATAGCGCGGTTTCGTCGAGTAATCTTTCTTCTGATTTTATTCCTTTAATAATAATGCTTTCTGCATATTTTTGAAGCAGATTGTTTTCTTCTTTTGTGAGTTCTTTTCCGGTGTAAATAATAATAGGAGGCATGTTATGTCCTTTGATCTCTTCCAATTTATGGATGAGCTCAAAGCCACTTATGTCTGGTAAACCAATGTCTAAAATAATGCAATCGATGTTATTTTGTTCATATAGCTCTAAAGCTTCTTTACCGCTTCCTGCTTCAAAACATTTTACATCGCCATTACCAATGAGTATTTTCATTGCTTTTCTGGAATTTTCATTATCTTCAATAATCAGCAGGTTTTTAATTTTTCTATTGACAAAATTCTCAATTCGGTTGAAAGCTTCTTCCAGTTCATTTTTATCGATTGGTTTCATCAAATACTCCACAGCACCTTCTCTAATTGGTTCTAGTGTGCGGTCATTTGCTGAAATGATATGTACCGGTATATGTCTTATGGAGGGATTTGCTTTTAGTTCGTGTAATACTTGCCGCCCTTTGATTCCGGGTAAACCCATATCTAAAATAATGGCGTTAGGTTTGTATTTTGAAGTCAGTAATAGTCCATCTTCGCCTGTTGCTGCCGACAAGCATTTGAATCCCTTTTTGTGCGCTTGTTTTAAAAGGATAGCGGCAAAATTTCGATCATCCTCAATGATCAGTACCACTTTATCCTCCTTATTTATCGTATCTCTATCATCTTTTATGGTGTCATAATTAAGATACGTTAATTCCTTTGTAACTTGTGATGTATAGGAAACAGCTTGTACCGGAATTGGGTGGAATGATTCTTTTTGAGGGTGAATTTGTAATGGAATAATAAGAGAAAAAACAGAACCACGGTTTGATTCACTTTTTAACTGAATTTCTGCTTCTAATAATTTTGCAAGTTCACGAGAAATAGAAAGTCCTAGACCCGTTCCTCCATATTTTCTTGAAGTACCACCTTCGGCTTGTTGGAAAGCCTCAAATATGGCGGTTTGTTTGTCTTCAGATATTCCAATACCGGTATCGGTAATTGAAATGTTCAATGTAGTTGCTGTATTTGGGTCAATAGATAAAGTTACACTTCCTTTTTCGGTGAATTTTATAGCGTTGGATATAAGATTTTTTATTATCTGATTCAATCGTTGTGAATCAGTATGTATATATTCGGGTAAATTAGTATTCAATTTGCACACTAGTTTTAATCCTTTCTGTTCTGCCTGATGTCTAAAATCACGAATTAAATCATCGGTGAAATTTTTTAAGTATACTTTTTCAATGTTGATAGACATTTTACCTGCTTCAATTTTAGAGAGGTCCAGTACCTCGTTTATTAAGACCAGTAAGTCATGTCCACTTTTATAAATTATCTCCGCACTTTCAACCTGTACTTCGTCCAGATTTTTCTTTCTGTTTTCTGATAGATCTTTTGACAGTATCAGTAAACTATTCAGTGGTGTTCTCAATTCATGGGACATATTTGCCAGGAATTCAGATTTATACTTGCTGCTTATCTCCAGTTGTTTTGTTTTTAATTCTATACTGTTTTTTGAGGCTTCAACTTCTTTGTTTTTCTCTTCTAATGACTGGGTCTGCTCTTCCAATTCTTGATTGGTCATTTGCAATTTCTCTTGTTGCTGTTTAAGATTTTGCGTTTGTTGTTCCAGTTCTTCATTCAGTTGTCTGAGTTCTTCCTGCTGCATTTGAAGTTCTTCTGCTTGAATCGAAAGCTCTTTGTTTGCAAAACTCAACTCTACCGCTCTTTTTTCTTTTTCATCGTTTTGAAAGGCGAGTTCCTTGTTTGCAATTCCTAATTCGACAGCCCTTTTTTCTTTTTCTTCATTTTGAAAGGCGAGTTCTTTGTTTGCAATTTCTAATTCGGCAGCTCTTTTTTCTTTCTCATCATTTTGATAGGCGAGTTCTTTGTTGGCAATTCCCAATTCGGCAGCTCTTTTTTCTTTCTCATCATTTTGATAGGCGAGTTCTTCGTTGGCAATTCCTAATTCGGCAGCTCTTTTTTCTTTCTCATCATTTTGATAGGCGAGTTCTTCGTTGGCAATTCCTAATTCGGCAGCTCTTTTTTCTTTCTCATCATTTTGATAAGCAAGCTCCTTGTTGGCAATTCCTAACTCTGCAGCTCTTTTTTCCTTTTCTTCAGCTTGTTGTACCGTATTGACACTTATGGCAATACTATTCATCGAGACATTAACAAATTCCTTTTCTGTTTCATTAAAATCGTTAAGCTTGCCTATTTCGATTACTCCTATCGTTTTTCCGTCAAGCAGAAAAGGGGTAATAAGTAAATTTTTAGGTTTTGCATCCAGCACGGTTGATGTGATGCGTATTTGATCTTCGGATACTTCTGTTATAGCAATTTGTTTCTGTTCCCAGGCGGCCTGACCAATTAGTCCCTCATTTACTTTAAATATTTCCTTACCTTCTTTTGAAGATGAAAAAGCAAATTTTCCTTTTAGAATCAGCGTATTTTCTTTTTCATTATATAGATAAACAGCTCCTATATTAGCGTTCAGATAATTACATAAAAAACTAATGGTATTGTTTGCTAATTGCACAATACTTTGATTTCCTATTAATTTTTCGTTCAGTTCTGAGTTACCTGTAAGCAGCCAGTTTTTATTGGCAGTTTCTGATTCGGAGCTTTTAAGTGCTTTCAAATTTTCAATGACTATAGTGTAAACAACAAGGAGAATTAGAAAAATAATAAACAATAAAAAAGCAAAAACAAGATTAAACTTACTAGCATCATATTCGCTCGTTTGTTTTCTTTCGTTGAGTAAAGTATATTCTGTTTCTTGTGCTTTGGCAATTGTTCTTCTTACTTCATCTTGAAGCTGTTTTCCCTCGCCAGACGCAATAAATTCTTGCACTTTTTTAAAACCGCTTTTACGAAAAGCAATGCATTTATTTAGATTATCAAAACGAACTTTGATCTGTTCCGAAAGTTCCTCTATATTTTTTTGTTGATTGGCATTATCGGTTGTTAGTTGCTTAGCCTTACCAAGTTGCTCTATTATTCTTGTTTTGGCAGATAAAAATGGTTTTAGGAAATCTTCGTTACCTGTAATTGCATAACCTCGTACTCCTGTCTCAGAATCGATAGTCGCTATCAATATTAGGTCAAATTGATTTATCACCTCATTAGAATGATTAACCAAGGCATTTGAAGCCACAAATTTCTCACTATTTTTAAAAGAGAAAATTGCAACTGCTAAAAGGATAACGGCACAGGTACTAAATCCTATTACTATTTTTCTGCCAAGGGTCATTTTCATTTTTTTATTTGTAAAGTTTATATCTATTCGTTTTTACTAATTTAGTTTTATCAAGAATGCGATTATGTTCTCTATTGATAAAACATGATCCGGTTTAATAGCCCTAATAGCTGATTCGGGCATATAAGGAGATTCAGCTGTTTTTGGGTCTTGAATAATGGTTAGACCATTACATTCTGTTATTCGTTTTATACCGTTAGTGCCATCATTATTTGAGCCTGTTAGCACGATTCCTATTAATTTGTTCCTGTAAGCCTCAGCAGCTGATTCAAATAAAACATCAATTGCTGGTCTTGCAAAATTTACGCGCTCGTCTATTGTAAGTGAAAAAGTTTTATCTTTTTCAATTAGCAAATGATAATTAGGCGGAGCAATGTAAATTTTTCCCTTTTCTATTTTTTCTTTTTCATCGGCTTCCTTAACATGAAGATTACTTTTTTCATTTAAAAGTTGTATCCATTGGCTATCGGAATGTGCCCCTACATGTTGAACTACAATAATTGGTATTTTGAAATCAATCGGTAAGGCCGCGGATATGATTTTTAAAACATTCATGCCTCCAGATGAAACTCCTATAACAATTGCTTCATAACGCATTTAATATTTCTTTTTAAATATTCGTTGTTTATTATCCATCTCTTGATACTCCGAATATAAATCGGAATATCGCAAACTTTCTTTAGAGCCTAAACATAAAACACCTCCATTAATGAGGCTATTGTAAAAAAGAGTTTGCACACTGTTTTGCAAATTTTTATCAAAATATATGAGTACGTTTCGACATAATATCAAGTTAACTTCAGCAAATACGCTATCTGTAACTAAATTATGATTGGCCCAAACAATATTTTTTTTCAAAGATTGGTTCATAATCACATTGTCATAACTTGAAGTATAATAACTTGAAAAAGATTCTTTTCCTCCAGACAATTGATAGTTTACAGTGTATTCTTTTATCATTTTGTTCGAAAAAATACCTTCTTTTGCACGGTTCAATGCCAACTGGTTAAAATCAGTGGCATAAATCGTAGTTCTGTCATACAGGCCTTCTTCCTGCAAAAGAATAGCCATTGAGTACGCTTCTTCTCCTGTAGCACAGCCAGCATGCCATATTTTTATAAAGGGATACGTTTTTAAAATAGGGATGACCTTTTCTCTTAATGACCGATAAAAAGTTGGGTCACGAAACATTTCGGTTACCGTTATTGATAAATCCTGCAGGAGTTCTGAAGCAAATTCTTCGTCATTCAAAACTTTAGACTGCATTTGAGAAACATCTGCAAATCCTGAAATGGCCATTCTGTTCATTATTCTTCGGCGAATATGAGCTTGAGAATACTGCCTGAAATCATAACCATGTTTTCTATAAATCGCTTCTAATAGCAATAAAATTTCTAGATCTGATGTGTCTTTATAATGCATTTTATTGAAATAAATTTGGTTTTAATTTGACCAAATCGAGTGTGATTAAAATACTTATCGATGAATGATAAGGATAATTATAGAGGAATATGGATTACATTCGGTCCATATACCAGCTTAATTCTTTTTCCATTTTTTGATATTTAAAAATGGTAGTAATAATCTTTTGCAAACGAACAAAGGCAGTTTCACTTTTTACAACATAATCAAATGCCTTGTGGTGCATACAGTTTATAGCTACCTCAATTTTATCTTGAGATGATAACATGACAACTGGAATATTTATATTAAAACCTTTTATTTTATCCAAAGTTTCTAATCCGTTCATTGCATTTTCAACAATACCATCAAGTTGATAATCTAATATTACGACATCAGGAGTATTAGATAAATTGGCAACGCACAATTCTCCAGTAGGGTAAGTTTCAATCGTAAAATCAGCATTTTCTAGAAATTCAATTTCTAAAGACTTTAAGAAAAGTGCATCATCATCAACTAAGAATATTTTTATTTTAGTATCGTTTTTCATAGTTAATTATTTTTTATAAGGTTAAATTCTTCTTGTAATTCATTACAGGCTTGCAAACATACATCTTCAATTTGATTGACCAAGTCATGTATTCCGTCTTTTTGTTCTTGCGCATTTGCATATTCCTGAATTTTTTTTGCCATATTTTCAAAATCAGGATGTATTCCCATCATTGAAAAAGAAGGAATCATTTTATGTACAGTTGAGCCTAATAAGAGCCAGTCTTCTTTAGCTAAACTGTGCTTTATAGTTTTTATTAAGGACGGAGTTTGTTCTAAATAAAGAGAAATCATTTCCATCATTAATTTCGGATTTGATTTTGTTCGTTGATTTAAATAAACCAAGTCAGTGCATTTTTGTTTTTTTTCTGCCCCATCTTTAATCTCAATATTTTTATTCAGTTTTATACTAAGTTGTTCTAATTTTGGTTTTTTTAATATTCCAACTATTTTGCTGTATAGTATTTTTTCGTCAACAGGTTTTGCAATATAATCATTCATTCCGACGGCTTTGCATTTAGCCAAATCCACTGTGGTGACGTCAGCAGTTAAAGCTATAATGGGAATTTTTGAATTCATGGTATTGCGGATATATTCTGTAGCCTCAAATCCATTCATTACCGGCATTTGCAAATCCATCAGGATAATATCATACTTTTTGCCTTTTAGTTTTTCAATTGCTATTAGGCCATTTTCGGCAATATCTTTATTGAATCCAAAATCATCCAGCAGCGTTTTCATTAATAATTGATTAAGTGCAATATCTTCAACTACTAATACATTTATATCTTTTATTTCAGTATCTAATTCTAAAATTTCGTGTTCTAATTCAGCATCAGCATTTGTTTTTTGAAAAGGTAATGTAAAACTAAATGTAGTTCCTATATCAATCGTACTTTTTACTCGGATTTTGCCACCCTGGGGTTCAACTAATTGCTTCACGATAGCGAGTCCTAGTCCAGTTCCTCCGTATAATCGGGAAGTTCCGCTGGATGCCTGTTGAAAATTTTCGAATATGGTTTCTATTTTCGCTTTGGGAATACCAATTCCAGTATCTGTAATTGCAAATTCAAGAATTACTTTTTCATTATCCTCATGGAGCATATGAACTCCTACAGTAATATTTCCTTTATGCGTAAATTTTACAGCATTACTTACGAGATTTAAAATTATTTGATGTAATCGAACTGGATCTCCCACCAGAACTGCAGGAATTTTGTTGTCATATTCCTTTATTAAAAGTAAATTTTTTTCTTGGATTTTAGTTTCAAATAAATGAAGCATTGAAGATATGGAAGTCTTCATTTTAAAGGGAGTTTTTTCAAACACCATTTTACCTGCATCTACTTTTGCTAAATCAAGTATGTCGTTTATGAGTACGATTAATGCATCTCCACTCATTTTTATCGCTGTTAAATATTCTTTTTGTTTGGCAGATAATTCAGTTTTCAAGACTACTTTTGTAAATCCGATAATAGCATTCATCGGCGTACGAATTTCATGACTCATGTTTGACAAAAACTGTTGTTTTGCCTTCACTGCATCTTCTGCTATACTTGTAGCGTTTTCGGCATTAAGTTTTGCTTCTTCTGCAATTTCGGTTGCTAATTCGGCAAAAAGTCTAGCTTCTATTGATTCTTTTTCAATTCTTTTTTGATCCGTAATATCTCTTGCAACCACAACAACTCCAAGTACTTCACCCTGCTCATTTTTATATACAGAACCATTCAGCAAAACATCCGTTAATTTATGATCTTTTATAGTTAATGCATAATCGACAATAAAACCTTTGTCAAAAACTTCCTGATACGCTTTACGAGCATCTTGTGGTTGGGTAAAATAATCAAAGAAATCTGAACCAATTAACTTTTCACGCAGAATGCCAGTCACTCTCACTGATGCTTCATTAGTATCTGTTATTTTGCCTTTTGGACTAATAGTAAATAAAGGATCACGGCTTGCTTCAATTAAACTTAAAGAATATTGTGAAGCTAATTTTAAAGAATTGCTAAAATCTTCCAGCTCTTTATTTTCAATTTTTCGTTTTTCTTTTTCTTTATTTTGAAAAATAAGTTCTTTGTTGGCAATTAGTAATTCTGCGGCACGTTTTTCTTTTTCATTGTTTTGAAAACGAAGTTCTTTATTGGCAATTACCAACTCGTCTGCCCGTTTTCCTTTTTCATTATTTTGAAATGCTAACTCTTTATTGGCAATAACCAACTCGTCTGCACGTTTTTCTTTTTCTTCATTTTGATACGCTAACTCTTTATTGGCAATAACTAACTCATCTGCACGTTTTTCTTTTTCATCATTTTGGTATGCCAGTTCTTTATTCGCAATAACTAACTCATTTGCACGTTTTTCTTTTTCATCGTTTTGGTATGCCAGTTCTTTATTCGCAATAACTAACTCATTTGCACGTTTTTCTTTTTCATCGTTTTGATACGCTAGCTCTTTATTGGCGATAACCAACTCATTTGCACGTTTTTCTTTTTCATCGTTTTGATACGCCAGCTCTTTATTGGCGATAACTAACTCATTTGCACGTTTTTCTTTTTCATCATTTTGGTATGCCAGTTCTTTGTTAGCGGAACGCAATTCTATTGACCATTTTTGCTCTGCAACATCTCTGGCGACAATCACAACCCCTAAAACATTTCCTCTGTCATCTTTATAAACTGATCCGTTGAATAATACATCAGTTAACTTACCGTCTTTATGGCGAAGTGTCAGCGGACTATCAGCAACTGATCCCTTTGCAAAAACTTTTTGATATACTTCACGAGCTTTTTGGGGGTCAGTAAAATAATCAAAGAAATCTGAACCAATTAGCTTTTTACGTTCTATTCCAGTAATATTAACCGTCGCTTGATTCATATCAGTGATTTTACCACTAATGTTTATCGTAACTAATGGATCTAAACTTGCTTCAATCAAGCTAAGGGAATACTTAGATGATAGTCTTTGGGCTGTTACATCTCTTGCAGCTGCAAAAATGCCTAACACATCGCCTGTTTCATTTTTATAAACAGAAGCATTATACAGCACGTCAGTTAATTTTCCATTGCTGTGTTTTATGGTCAAAGGATAATCTTTAACAAATCCTTTTTCAAAAACTTGTTCATATCCTTTTTTAGCTTTTTCTCTTTCCGTAAAATAGTTTGAAAAGTCGGTACCTATCAATTTTGCCCGCGAAATACCAGTAATTTTTATCGATGCCTCATTAACGTCAGTAATTTTTCCCTCTAAACTAATAGTTACAAAAGGGTCCAAGCTGGCTTCAATTAAACTACGAGTATACAGAGGATCCTGCGTTCTTGAAGTTTCCATTTTAATTATTTGTTTCATGTGAAGTTCCAATTTCTTCAATTGGATTTCGTCTTTTATCTTTTAATTGTTTAAAATGAGAAGGGGAGAGACCGGTAACTTTTTTAAACTGACTCGATAAATGTGCTACACTACTGTAGTTCATTTTCCAAGCAATTTCGGTAATATTCAATTCACCGTAAATAATCAATTCTTTTATTCTTTCTGTTTTATGTGAAATTATAAATTGTTCAATAGTAGTTCCTTGAACTTCCGAAAATAAATTAGATAAATAAGTGTAATCATGATTCATTTTTTCACTTAAATAATCAGAAAAATTCACTTTGATATTTTCAGTTGAATGATGTACCATTTCAATAATAACATTTTTTATTTTTTCAATCAACATCGCCTTTTTATCGTCCATCAATTCAAGTCCTGAATCTAAAAGAACTTTTTTTAATTGCTCACGTTGAATCATAGTAATATTCTCCATGATTTCAACTTCACCTAAATCAACAACAATAAAATGTAGTCCAAGTTTTTTCAATTCCTCTTTTACCGCCATTTTACAGCGATTACTAACCATGTATTTGATATATAGTTTCAAATTATTTTTTTTAATTGATTATGTAAAAATCGAATAAATAGGTTAAAATTACTTATATAACTTACAGAAAAAGTTGCATAATTCACACATTATTAATTTCAATAATGTTGGTGTTCAAAGAAAAAGTAGTTAAATGGAAGCTGTTTTTTAAACATATAAACCCTCAAAAAAAACTTTCTTTAAATTTACGAAGAAACTGCGACAAAGGGAAACTAATTCCATTTTAATAAAATAGTAGCGTTCAGAAACTAGTAGTAGAAGCAGTAATAGTAGTATTGAATTGTCCCAAAGTAATACCCGGTACCGAGTTTTTGTAAAAAGTTAAAACTAATATTCCAAATAAATTTTGAAACCAGTTTTTCAGTTTGGCATTATTTATTTTGAAAAGTATCTATCCAATCAAGAGATTTAATAGCCGAAACTTTGTTTTCTTCATTCATTGATACTCGGAGCTCTTTGTTAGCCACTTTTTTGGTATACAAAGCTTTATATCTAAAAATAATTATTTTGTCAATGTAGTTTTTATAGATTTCGACTAACTGTAGGTCTTTAAAGGTGCCGTAATATTGACGAAATTTAGTGCATGTTTTTGTCAATCTTTCTTCGGTTGTATTTTGAATAACCGAAGTAATTGCTTCACTTTCGTTAAAAGGTTTAAACTTGGAAGTATTGCACGTCATCAGCACTCTTTTTCCTAATTCGTACGCTTTATCTTTTTGAGAGACACTAACATCAGACAGCATCAGTTTTGCAATTTTTATTTCGGCAGGCTTTGGTGCATCACCGACCTTTTTAGATTTACAGCTAGTAAATAAAGCTACTACTAAAATAAGAATTATCTTTTTCATAATTTATGTGATTTTTAATAATATGTTTGGATCTGGACAGTTTTCTAAATAATAATCCAGGTCATTTTTGCTGCAAACCCCGGGATAATCCCCAAAATTATCTCCTATATTTTTTATAATTTGGAAATGCAAATGTGGCGCATAATCTCCGTTAATGGCTGCATTACCCAAAGTTGCTAATTGTTGTCCTTTTTTGAAAGTAGTGCCAACTTCAATTTTAGTAATGCTTTCTATTGATAAATGGCCATAAAGCGTATAAAAAGTTTGATTTTCTATCTTGTGTTCTAAGATAATAGTTGGACCATAATCCCCCAAGCCTATATTGTGTTTAAAACTGTGAATTGTTCCATCAAGAGCCGCCAGTACCGGAGTTCCCGCTTTTATCCATAAATCTAATCCAATGTGAATATTTCTTTCTGCTGTTTCAGCATCATTAAAAACAGTACTTCGCTTGTATAAATTGCGTTCTTCATTGTAACCACCAAAAGCTACTTTTGAATTTTCTTTTGCTAAATATTTTTCAATAAATTCTTCGAAATCGCCTGATGTGCTAATTTCTTGTTTTGAAAAAAAACTATTTGAAACGGATAAATCTAAAGGAGTGTAGTATTTAGTAACAATAGAATCATCAATTACTTTGACGTTATGAATACTTTTTAAAATAGTTTGTAATGTGTTCATTTTATATTATTTGGAATAAACCTTAAAATAAAATAAAAAATGCCAACATAAAAAATTTACATTGGCATTATAACTTTTAATTAAGAGAATATCCGAATCTTATTTTTTTTACCTCAATTTTTGCCGTACCACCAGAAATATTTACAATAGTTTTGGTGGTGCCAATTTTAGTACTAACATTGACGCCATTTGTGCCAACTATTATTGAGGAGCTGTCTTTACCTGCCCTGAAGCATCAGTTTTAGAAGCGTCTATAGTTGTAGTAGTAAACGTTTCTGCTTGTGAAGTCTTAAGTTTGTTGTCTTTTTTCTTGCAGGAAACTATTGTCATAATCGTAAGTATTTCTAAGATCAGTATTTTTTTTTTCTATTATTTGTTTTTATGGTTGTTGACTAAATAATTGATCGCCAATTTAATATTTTAGTCTTTGTTAACAAGTGATTAATTATAAATCAAAAAAAATCCCATTCATAAAAATGGGATTTCAATTTTTTTAAAATTATGTTTTAATACAAACTAGGATATTTAACTGGATTAACCTCATTCATCATTCCATATACTTTTTCGAAAATATCCTCAACTGATGGTTTTGAGAAATAGTCCCCATCCGTGCCATAAGCTGGTCGGTGTGCTTTTGCAGTTAAAGTTTGTGGCTTGCTGTCTAAATAATTATAGGCATCTTGGTGTTCTATTATTTGCTGTAAAATATAGGCCGAAGCACCACCCGGAACATCTTCATCTATTACTAAAAGTCGATTTGTTTTGGCTATACTTTTTACAAGATCATGATTAATATCAAAAGGGAGTAAAGACTGTAAATCGATAATCTCACAATCAATCCCTACTTCAATCAATTCTTTGGCCGCTTGTTGTACCAATCTCAAAGTCGAACCATAAGAAACTAATGTAATATCTAGACCTTCTTTCAACGTTTCAACAACGCCGATAGGAGTTTTGAATTCACCATAATTCAACGGCATTTTTTCTTTTAATCGGTAGCCATTCAAACATTCGATTACTAAAGCCGGTTCATCACATTCTAATAAACTGTTATAAAATCCAGCAGCTTGTGTCATGTTTCTTGGAACCAAAACATGAATTCCTCTTATGGCATTAATAATCATTCCCATAGGAGAACCGGAATGCCAGATTCCTTCTAAACGATGACCACGTGTACGTATGATTAAAGGTGCTTTTTGCTTGCCTACCGTACGATATCTTAATGTTGCTAGGTCATCGCTCATAATTTGGATGGCATACAACAAATAATCTAAATACTGAATTTCAGCAATAGGTCGTAAACCACGTAATGCCATTCCAATACCTTGACCAAGAATGGTTGCTTCACGAATTCCTACATCGGCAACACGGAGTTCTCCATATTTTTCTTGCATTCCTTCTAAACCTTGGTTTACATCTCCAATATTTCCTGCATCTTCGCCAAAAATTAGTGTTTCCGGATATTTGGTAAAAATAGCATCAAAATTATCACGCAAAATCATGCGTCCATCTGTGTCTTCTTTAGCATTTTCTGAATATACCGGTAAAACTTTCTCTACTGAAAATACATTCAATTCGGTTTCAGAAAATAAGTTACTACTAAAATTTTGCTGTGTTTTTTTAGTATAGGAAGTTATCCATTGAGATAATTCCTCTTTTCCGGCTTCGTTCATCACTAAGCGTAATGTTTTTCGAGCGGCAACAAGAATTTCTTTTTTCAAAGGAGATTTATTGCTATTTAATTCAGAAACGAATTTTAATATTGTTTCTTTATTTTTACTGGTTTCTGCTACTTTTTGCAACAAAGAAACAAGTTCTTTCTGTTCGTCAATAATAGGGTTTAAAAAAGCACTCCAAGCTGCTTTTTTTCCTTCCAATACTTCTTTTCGGGCTTCCTGATCAATGGCTTCAATTTCTTCTGGAGACGCAATGTTAATGGCTATCATCCATAGTTTCATTTGGCGAATGCAATCAAAATCTTTCTCCCAGGCTAATCTGGCCGCATCCTTGTATCTCTCATGAGATCCTGAACTGGAATGCCCCTGTGGCTGCGTAAGTTCGTTTACGTGTATTAAAACCGGAACATGGTTTTCTCTTGATATAAGGGCAGCTTTCTCGTAAGTAGCAACTAAATCAACATAATCCCATCCTTTGACTGTTAGTATTTCAAACCCATTGGTATTTTTTTCTTTTTGGTATCCTTTTAGAATTTCAGAAATATTTTCTTTAGTAGTTTGATGTCTTGCATGTACTGAAATACCGTATTCATCATCCCAAACACTCATTATCATTGGTACTTGTAGAACACCTGCAGCATTTATAGTTTCAAAAAATAATCCTTCAGATGTGCTGGCATTTCCTATCGTTCCCCAAGCAATTTCATTCCCTTTGTCAGAGAAATTACTTGCGTTTTTTATACCTGAAACTTCTCTGTAAATCTTTGAAGCTTGTGCAAGCCCTAACAACCTTGGCATTTGCCCGGCCGTTGGAGAAATATCTGCGCTTGAATTTTTTTGTTTTGTTAAATCTTTCCAAGTTCCGTCTTCATTCAAACTGTGTGTCGCAAAGTGCCCACCCATTTGTCTTCCTGCTGACATTGGTTCTTGTTCAATATCCGTATGACCATACAATCCTGCAAAAAATTGTTGTACGGTTAATTGACCAATGGCCATCATAAAAGTTTGGTCACGATAATATCCAGAACGAAAATCACCATCTTTAAAAGCTTTGGCCATGGCTAACTGTGGAACTTCTTTTCCGTCTCCAAATATTCCAAATTTTGCTTTCCCGGTTAATACTTCTTTACGTCCTAATAGACTACATTCCCGACTTACTATGGCTGTTCTATAGTCATTTAATACTTCGGTTTTGAAATCTTCAAATGTCAACGTAGAATTGGTTTTTTCTTTTATCATAATTGAAAAGTATAACTTTGTGAGGCAAATTTAATTAAAAACTAGCTATTTTCATAATTCATTGAAAAAAATATAATTTAATTATTGTAATAAATTTGATATAAAATGGACTTCTTTTTTTGTTATATTTATTAAAATAACGATTTTAATGATAATTATGTAAATAAAAATCATTTTAACAATCGATTAGAACCATTTTCGATTAAAAAGATTGATTAATGTTTTTGGTGAAAAAGTAACTAAAAATCGTATTTTTTCATTGAAATTATTCTGCGCTATTTCCCATCCGTTATTCGAATATACAGGGAAATACAATTCAAAATAATCAGTAACCAAGTTCAGACGAATACCACTATCATAAACAAATTTTGGATTTTGATACTTGTTTTTAACCAAACCCAAGTCTCCATAAATTTCGATCCAATTCCAAATATTAAAACTTCCGTTCACCGTCGTAATCCATTGGTTAGCATAAGGAGTTGCTAATTTCGATTTAAATCCGCCCTCCGATAATATAAATTGCTGGCTAAAAAGACCAGTACTTTCGGATCTTCCATAATAGCCATAATCAAACAAATAATCCGTAGGTCTGTCCAGTGCGAAACTAAAAAAATCCGAATCGGTTTTGTTGTATAAAAAGCTTCCAGCGTACAATCTTAAATTGATTTGAAGATTATTTTCAAACAGTTTTCGGTATTCCAATTCACTTGCAATTTTTCCGAATTTGCTTGCGATTTGTATATCCGACGTGAAACTGAGATGATTGGTCACTTCCGTTGTTGAATTAAAGTATTTCGCATCAAAAACCGAGTAATTTTCCGTTGAATTATCAACAACAAAAGCGCTTTTCTCGCGGTTTACTAAGACTTGACGCAGCATAATTAATTGTTTTCTGTTGTCTCTAAAATTTTCTTCTCTAATTCTCATTTGAACCATTGGATTTATCTTCTGATAAAAAGCATCAGGGGCGTAATGAAAATAAGTACCTGATAGCGAATATCTCACGTTATATAGTCTGCTTTCTCTATAATTTTGGTTAATTGCAAACCAACCAGAACCGGAAAAATTATTAGTTTTAGTAGAATAAGATGGATTTATATCAAAGATAAATGGTTTATCTAATATTGTTTTGTTGTGTAATCGTAATCCCGGTGACAAACCATCGTATAAATTATAAGTTATCGAGGGAACGTACAAAATTTGATTGTAATAAGGATCTTCTAAATCCTTCATGAAATTAAATTTGAAAGGGCGATTGTTTGGATAGAAACTTTTTAATGATTTCCAGTTATTTCTTAAATTATACTCTGGAACTTCATTGTTGTAATTCAAGACAATTTTATCAACACTTTTTCGCTCAATAGTAAAACTGCTGTCTATTTCAGGTATATCAAGCCACTTCTTAAAAACAACTTCTCCTTTTTTAATACCATAAACAGGAACAGGAACCAAGACTCCTGTTTTGCTTTTTACGGAAAAAGTAATGCTGTCTAAAGTTCTTGAGACGCCCGAAAATTTGTAATCAACAATAGCCCTGGAATTGATGATTGTTTTGAAAAACCAATCAATATCTTTGGTGGTATTTGATTTTAATAAGGTTTCAAAATCATCTCTCGAGGTTTGTTTTTCCTTGTTTTGAAGATAAAATTGACGAATACTATTCTTTACGGTATTCAGGTTTAAATAATCATCCAAGTATAAAAGACTTAAACCCGCACGATATTTACTCGCAATTTGCTCATTGAATTTTATTAAGGTATTTTTCGGATCTCCTAACGGTTGATCTAAATTTTTCCGTGCCATAAGCATATAAAAATAGCTGTATTGCTCGTTAAAATCTAAGTTTGTCAGATTATAACTTTTCAATAATTTAAATTTGGAAATACTACCAAACATCTTCGTATTTGGATGGTTTTCGTCAATGTATTTCATCATGGCATAAACCTGAATTCCATCATAAATCCAGTTGTCATTTCTAGGATTTAATCCTAAACTATTTTTGAGATAAGTATTCAGATAAGTTTTCAAAAATTTAATTTCAAAAATAAATTCATCCGGAAACGGACTCAAGAAGGAGGGCAATTGATTCAAACCATAAAAGGGGTTTCTTTCGTAATCGGTTTGTGAAACAATTATTTTTTTATGCGGATATTGGCCAATTTGCTTGGTTACATAATTCATCACACGGTCCATAATAATTGCTTTTTGAACGGCGCTTAGCTTATTTTCTTTAAGATTGGTCAGCACCTCGTTAGTGCTGTTTTTAAAACTGATAAAACTGGATTTGGGTTCGAGAAAAAGACTGAAATCTGTTCTATTCTCCCCGGATAATTTATAGATAGAAAGACTTTTATTCTTAATTGGAGCATTATTATTTAAATCAGAAGTGGCTTCTAAATTAGAAGGAACAGTCAAATTTATATCAAAGTCTGAAACTGCGTTTGAGATATCATCTAAATTATTGTTGCTGTATCTAATAAAATCATGATTTTCATAACGAGCAGGAGTAAGGAACCAGTTTTTAAGGTTTATTTCTTGTTTATCATTATAACCGTATTTAGTGAATTTATCACTTGGAATTTTAGTAATATAGGTAAGTTGTAATGTGATTTTATGGTTGGGGATTAATTTATCTTTTAATTTAACAACGATAAAATCAGGGTTTTTCTCTGTTCGTTCCCACATAAATGCTAAATGACTTTTATCGGTAATAGTCAAATTTTTGGTACTTCCTCGTTCTTCCTCTTTAGCTAAGTGAAAACCTCTGTAAAACTCATCAGAAAATCGTTTTGCCAGTGGAGTATTTTTATTAGAATAGGCATTGTTCCAATCATTCAAAACAATCGATGTCAAAGTATCATTTGATTGATTAAAAAAAGTCATTTCTTGTTCTACATACAGCGTTTTATTTTCTGAATTCAATTCAACAGTCATTGTAGAATGATGTTGTCCATATTGTTTTATTGAAGCTAATAAAACAAGAGTTAAAACGATGATTTTATAGAGTGATTTCAAGTAAATAATTTAAAATTTAATAAAAAATAAATGTACTTATTATTAAACATTAAATGAAGAAATGTTAGTTCAAAATAAAATAAGCTGCTTTTAGGCAGCTTATAATTAAAAATTTGGAGTTAGATCATATTTTTTATAAAATTTATCTAAAACATCAACAACTTCATCAGCGGTGTCTACAATTTTAAATAAATTCAAATCTTCAGCGTGAACCGTGCCTTCTTTTTCTACAAGTACCGTCTTAATCCAGTCAATCAATCCCGACCAAAAACTGGTTCCAACCAAGATAATAGGGAATCGGGCTATTTTTTTTGTTTGAATTAAAGTCATCGCTTCAAACAATTCATCCATAGTTCCAAAACCTCCTGGCATCACTACAAAACCTTGTGAATATTTAACAAACATCACTTTTCTAACAAAGAAATAATCAAAATTCAAATTTTTATCACTGTCAATATAAGGATTGTAATGTTGCTCAAAAGGTAATACAATATTCAGTCCCACTGAAGTTCCACCGCCTAAATGCGCTCCTTTATTACCTGCTTCCATAATTCCGGGTCCGCCACCAGTAATCACGCCATAGCCTGCTTTACTTATTTTATAGGCAATTTTTTCGGCAAGCAAATAATAATCGTGATCTGGTTTTGTTCTGGCAGAGCCAAAGATAGTAACACACGGACCTATACGTCCCATACTCTCATAACCGTTAACAAATTCGGCCATAATTTTAAAAATCGCCCAACTATCATTGGTTCTTATTTCGTTCCACGTCTTTCTTTTCAATCTGTCTTGGATTACTTTATCCTCGTCATTATCAAAATCTTCTAATCTCATTTTCAAAAATATAATTTAATTTCTGTTTTTTTTTGGAGCTATTTCCTGCTATTCATTTCAATCTTTATTGTTTTAAAGAAAAACAATAAAGGATTTCCATTACTATCAGGGCTAGGCAAATTTAATACGTTTGTTGTTCAATGGATTTTGTTATTTTGGATATAACTTTACCAGTATGTTCAGTAGTTTTTGATTCTATAAGCATTATTAAACATTCATCAGTGGAAGAAACTCTATGATTTACACCTTTTTTCACCACAAATAAATCACCTTTTTTCAAAGTCGATTTAGGTTCGTTTTGAATTTCCATTAAAAGTTCTCCTTCTACAATGTAAAATAATTCATCTTCATTTTCGTGATTGTGCCATGGCAAATCTTGGCCTTTGATTTTTGCCACTTTTATAAATTGATCATTAACTTCACCAATTATTTTAGGTGAAAAGTAGTTTTCGACAGTACTGAACGCTTCTTTTAAATTCATAATTTGCACAAATTATTTTTTTACTTATTATGTATACTAAAGTAATTCTTTTTTTAAGAATTGCGCCGTGTAGCTTTTTTTATTTTTTATAATTTCTTCCGGAGTTCCTTTGGCAATAAGTTGTCCGCCACCTTTTCCTCCTTCAGGACCAATGTCAATAATGTAATCTGCAAGTTTAATTACGTCCATATTGTGTTCGATAATCAAAATCGTATTTCCTTTATCCACCAGTTTATTAATCACTTCCATTAACACTCTAATGTCCTCAAAATGCAATCCAGTCGTGGGTTCATCCAAAATATAAAAAGTGTTTCCGGTATCTTTTTTAGATAATTCTCCCGCCAGTTTGATGCGTTGTGCTTCACCGCCGGAAAGCGTTGTGCTTTGTTGGCCAAGCGTAATATAACCTAAACCAACATCCTGAATGGTTTTTACTTTTCTATAA
Source organism: Flavobacterium fructosi (assembly GCF_042787335.1). Classification (NCBI taxonomy): domain Bacteria; kingdom Pseudomonadati; phylum Bacteroidota; class Flavobacteriia; order Flavobacteriales; family Flavobacteriaceae; genus Flavobacterium; species Flavobacterium fructosi. The sequence continues at coordinate 497,852 of NZ_JBHZQA010000003.1, forward strand.
ATCTTCGGAATCATTTCAAAAAACGGAACCGCTTCATCTACCGTCATATTCAACACATCCGAAATGGATTTTCCTTTGAATCGAATTTCCAATGTTTCCCTGTTAAAACGTTTTCCTTGACACGTTTCACATTCTACATACACATCGGGTAAAAAGTTCATTTCAATGGTTCGCACACCGGAACCTTGACAGGTTTCGCAGCGTCCGCCTTTCACATTAAAACTAAATCGTCCTGCTTTATATCCCCGAATCAGACTTTCAGAAGTCATCGTAAACAGGTTTCTGATTTCGGTAAAAACTTCGGTATAAGTTGCTGGATTGCTTCTTGGAGTTCTTCCAATCGGGCTTTGGTCAATATCAATCACTTTATCAATATGTTCTAATCCTTCAATTTTTTTATAAGGCTTCGGTTTTTTGACACCGTTAAAATAATAGGCGTTCAAAATAGGGTAGAGCGTTTCATTTATCAAAGTTGATTTTCCACTTCCGGAAACTCCAGTCACGCAAATCATTTTGCCTAAAGGCAATTCTATCGAAACATTTTTCAAATTATTTCCTGTTGCTCCAGTCAGTTTCAGGAATTTTCCATTTCCCTCCCGACGTTTTGCAGGAACTTCAATTTTCATTTCACCGTTCATGTACATCGCTGTAATAGTATGATGTTTCAGAATTTCCGCAGGTGTTCCTTTACTGATGATTTCTCCTCCGTATTTTCCCGCTTTTGGACCAATATCAATGACATAATCCGCACGTTCAATCATGTCTTTATCGTGTTCCACCACAATTACGGAGTTTCCGATATCTCGTAATTGTTCGAGAGAATGAATCAATTTATCGTTGTCTCTTTGGTGTAAACCAATACTGGGTTCATCCAAAATGTATAAAACCCCAACCAACTGCGAACCAATTTGAGTAGCTAATCGAATGCGTTGTGCTTCACCACCAGAAAGTGATTTTGAGCTTCGGCTTAAAGCCAAATAATCCAAACCTACATTCATCAAAAAGTTCAATCGATCCTTAATCTCTTTGATAACTTCAGTGGCGATACGTTTTTGTTTATCTGATAAATGACTGTTAAGGTCATTGAACCAAGCTGTCAAATCCGAAATGTCCATATCGCACAATTCGGTTATATTTTTTTCATTGATTTTAAAGAACATCGCTTCTTTTTTCAAGCGGGAACCTTCACAAACAGGACATTTTATTTCGTCCATAAACTCCTTTGCCCAACGTTTTATAGTTGTAGATCCACTTTCGTCATGTTGGTTTTTTATGAAATGCGAAATTCCTTCAAAATCAATTTTATATTCTCGTGCAACGCCTAAATCTATGGAGTTGATGGTGAATTTTTCTTTTCCGCCATTCAAAATCATTTCCATGGCTTCCTGCGGAATGGTTTCTATGGCATCCGTCAATTTGAAGCCATATTTTTCACCTATGATTTCCAATTGCTTAAATATCCAAGAGGATTTGTATTCTCCCAAAGGAGCAAATCCACCTGCTTTTATAGATAATTTCGGATTTGGGATTATCTTTTTAGTATTGATTTCATTTACCGTTCCCAAACCGTTGCAATGATCACAAGCGCCTTTTGGGGAATTGAAAGAAAATAAATTAGGTTCGGGATTTTGATAGGAAATTCCAGTAGAAGGACACATCAAATTCCTGCTAAAAAAACGTACTTCATTTGAATCTTGGTCTAAAACCATCAAGACATTCTCCCCATGATGCATCGCCGTATTGATGCTTTCAGTCAAACGTTTTTCGTTTTCGGGAGTATCATCAATCACCATTCGATCCACAACAATTTCTATATCATGTGTTTTATAACGGTCTAATTTCATTCCTAAAGTAATATCCAGTATGTCGTTGTTTACTCGAACTTTAAGAAAACCTTGCTTGGCAATTTGCTGAAAAAGCTCGGCATAATGTCCTTTTCGAGCACGAATAACCGGAGCTAAAATATTGATTCGCTTTCCGGTAAAATCCTGAATAATCAAATTTTTGATTTGCTCATCATTATAACTCACCATTTTTTCAGCGGTATTGTAGCTGTACGCATCGGCACCACGGGCATATAATAAGCGCAGGAAATCGTAAATCTCAGTAATTGTTCCCACAGTGGAACGCGGACTTTTACTGGTTGTTTTTTGTTCAATGGCAATTACTGGAGAAAGTCCGTCGATTTTATCTACATCGGGACGCTCCAAACCACCCAGAAATTGACGCGCATAGGCAGAAAAAGTCTCTACATAACGGCGTTGCCCTTCTGCATAAATAGTATCAAAAGCTAAGGAAGATTTCCCAGAACCTGAAAGACCGGTAATCACAACCAGTTTCTCCCGAGGAATGGAAACATCTATATTTTTAAGATTGTGAACGCGAGCGCCTTGAACTTCAATGGTATTGTCTTTGTCTAACATAATTTTTGCAAAAAAGCAAAGTTACCATTTTGATTTATTCTTTCGATAGAACAGTTTAGAAGATTGTGTTAAAAGAAGTATTATAATTTATTCTATCGTCATTGATTTTAGTTTGGCTCTGTAGGCTTCAAGAGCAATAGATTTGGAGATAAAACCATAATATTTCCCCTCTTTGATTACGGGCAGAAAAACAACTTTCGCTTTTTCAAATTTATTCATTACGGTTTCCATACTATCTTCGGGGGATATTATTTCAACAGGCGAAATCATAACTTCTTTTATCAAGGTATATTTTACGCGATATGGGTTAAAAATAATTTCTCTAATGGTATTAAAATGTACGATACCTAATATTTCTCCGTCTTTATCAACCACAGCAAAAATAACTTGATTGGAATGTGAAATTAAATCAACTAATTTTTCTAGATTTTCATCTGGAGAAACGGTTAAATAATCCGTTTGAATAATGGAATTAGTATCTAATGTAGATAATACGTTTGTGTCTTTATTACTGGTAAAAGCATGTCCTTTTTTTGCTAAATTTTTCACGTCCATAGAATGTTTTTCAAATCGTTTAGAAATGGCAAAACTAATTGAAGCGACAATCATTAAAGGAATCATTAAGTTGTATCCTCCGGTAATTTCAGCAATTAAGAAAATAGCCGTTAGTGGCGCATGAAACAAACCGCTTAAAATCCCTGCCATTCCAACCATAGTGAAATTACTGATTGGCAATTTTGTTAATCCGGTAAGATTTAAAAATTTGGAAAAGAAAAACCCAACATAGGAGCCTAAAAAGAGGGAGGGAGCAAAGTTTCCTCCATTACCCCCACAACCCAGCGTAATTCCTGTGGCGAAAACTTTTAGCATCATTGTTACACCAACAAAAGCCAAAAGGGCCCAACTGTTATTTCTAAATCCCTCAAAGAGGGTGTTTTTTAATAATTGCCCAGGATCATTTTCTGATAATGTTTTAATACTTTCGTATCCTTCTCCAAAAAGTGTCGGAAAAATAAAAATTAGAATAGCCAAAACAGAAGCCCCAAAGAATGCTTTTTTATAAGGAGAAAATTTAAGTCGGTCAAAAAAATGTTCTACTCTTTCAAAATTTCTGGAGTAATAAACAGAAATAAATCCTGTAAATAATCCTAAAAGAACATAAAAAGGAATATTATGATAGTTAAAAGTTTGTTGCTGTTTAAAAGATAATAAAATAGTCTCGTCTAAAGCTATAACGGATACTAATGCACCAGTCGCAGCCGCAATCATAATGGGAGTAAACGCCGAAATACTTACATCAACCAACAAAACTTCAATAGCAAATAAAACTCCGGCAATAGGAGCATTAAAAGCCGCGGCAATTCCTGCAGCAACACCACAACCTATCAATAAAGTTCGGTCTTTATAACTTAATTTATATTTCTGAGCATAATTGGATCCAAAAGCGGCACCGGTAATTACAATAGGACTTTCTAAACCTGCCGAACCTCCTAAACCAACTGTAAGTGAGCTGGTTATTATTTGAGCATACATTTGTTTTTTTGGAATAATGCTCGCTTTTTTGGCAACGGCATATAAAATCTGCGAAGTTCCTTTCTCAATAGTGCCACCTAAAACTCTTTTGACAACAAAAACGGTAAGCAAAATTCCAATGATTGGTAAAATACTGTTGATGAACCCCAATTTCAAAATTCCACTTACATAAGTGGCGAAAGAAAATACCCAATGCGCAAAAGTTTTTAAAACGATAACGGCAAAAGCCGCAGAAATGCCAACTAATACAGAGGACAAAAAGATAAACTGCTTTGGCGTCAACATAGATTGCGCAAAAGCTATTATGGTTTCTAATTTTGATAAATATTTTTTGAACATTATAATTTTTTAAAGGGGGTGCAAAATTACTACTATTTTAAGGGCAACAAAATATTTTTTAATGCTTCTTTTGTACTTAATGGTTTTAAATCACTGTTTAGAACAAAATCCTTCACTTCTTCGGGATTTATTTTTGCATATTCCCGTAATGCCCAGCCAATTGCTTTTTGAATAAAAAATTCCTTAGAATGAGCCTGTTTGATGCATTCTGAAAATAAAAAAGCAGCTTTCGTTTTTTGTTTGTAACCCAATTGAAATAAAATAGCACTTCGGTTCAACCACATATTCTCTGAATTTGAAAATCGTTCCATTACATTTTTTGTTTCCGATTGAAATTCTAATAAATATTCTCCTAAAATGTACTTTGCAATTGTATCGACACTATCCCACCAAGAATTGTTGCCTATCAGTTTTTCAATTAATTGAATATCCTCTTTTTTATAATTTCCTTTGAGTTCTTTTATCAAAATTTCAATAGCACAATAATGAAATTCCCGTTCTTGTTTAGAATATAACGCAACTGCAATTTCTCTAACATTTTCGGTAACTTCTTGTTTGTTTTCTTTCCAAATTTCTGTAAAAATGCGTCTTCTGTCGTCTGTTTTTATTCCAAAAAAAAGAAAGTTATTTTTCATGTATTTTGCCATGGACAAAGCATTTTCTGGATTCTTATTTTGTTTAAAAGCGTTTTCTAAGACAATTATAAAGTTCATAAATAGTAAATTTTTGGTCATCCTGAGCGCAGACGAAGGGCTAAAATCCCACCGCTTTATCGTCTCCTCTAAAATCAGCACCACCTTCCAGTTTTTTATTTGGTAAAACCAAAATCGCATCCACTTTACCTATTACGGGTGTCGTTTTTTCGTTGATAAGATATCCTTTTGATTTCAAGGTTTCAAAGGTTTTAGTGTTGAAAGTATTAGGCTCAAAAGTAATTAAATCTGGTAACCATTGGTGATGAAAACGAGGCGCATTTACCGCTTCCTGCATACTCAAAGAATACTCATAAACATTTAATATCGTTTGTAATACTGATGTGATTATCGTAGAACCGCCAGGGGAACCCACAACCATAAATAATTTGCCTTTTTTCTCTACAATAGTTGGAGTCATAGAACTCAACATTCGTTTTTGTGGTGCAATACTGTTGGCTTCATTTCCAACTAATCCAAACATATTGGGTTCACCCGGTTTGGCACTGAAATCATCCATTTCATTATTTAGAAAAAAGCCCAATTCATCACAATAATATTTCGAACCATAGCCGTCGTTTAATGTTGTGGTGGCAGAAACGGCATTACCAAAATGATCTACGATAGAATAATGAGTAGTTTCCATACTCTCGTTATAATTTACTTTTCCTTGTTTTATATCAGTTGATAAAGTGGCTTTATCAAAACTAAAGTTTGACATTCTCTGTTTCAAATATTCATCTGACATTAATTCCTTTACAGGTATTTTTACAAAATCAGGATCCCCCAGAAAATAACTTCTGTCCGCGTACGCTCTTCTTTCGGCTTCAACTATAACCTGAATGGCTTGGGATGAATTATGACCCATTTTTGCCAGGTCATAGGGCTCAATCATTTTGAATATTTCTGCCAGGCATATTCCGCCACTGCTTGGCGGAGACATGGAGATTATCTTTAAATCTTTGTAATCAAAAGTAAGAGGAGTACGCCATTTAGCTTCATATTTGGACAAATCTTCCAAGGTGATAATAGCTCCTTTTTCTTGAAGGTATTTGACTAATATTTTGGCTGTTTCTCCGATGTAAAATTCGTCTCTGCCATTTTTAGAAATTCTTTTTAGAGTAGCCGCTAAAGCAGTATATTTTATAAAGTCATTTACTTTGAAAACAGTCGAAAAGAGAGAATTTGGTCCGTTTTTTTTTAATATTTCCGCTTTATAATCATTAAAACGAAGTTCTTGTTTCTTAGTAACAATCACACCTCTTTCTGCTAATGCAATTACAGGTTTTAATATTTCTTCTATAGGCAAGGAGCCTAATTTTCTATGAACTTCAAAAACTCCGGCAATCGTTCCAGGCACGCCAATGGCCAAAGCTGTAGCAGTACTTTTTCCTTTTATAACATTTCCTTTTTCGTCAAGGAACATATCTTTAGTGGCTGCTAATGGTGCTTTTTCTCGGTAATCCAAAGAACCAATTTCGCCATTTGCTTTTCGATATACCATAAAACCTCCTCCACCAAGGTTTCCTGCAAACGGATAAGCCACTGCAAGCGCCAGTTCGGTTGCCACCATCGCATCAAAAGCATTGCCGCCTTTCTTCATAATTTGAACTCCAATTTTGGAAGCTTCTTCACGTGCCGAAACTACCATTGCTTCATTAGCTACTAGTCCTGTGGGATTAACCATAACGTTTTGCGTTTTACAACCAATAGAAAGAACACTCAATAGAATAATAATTTTTTTCATTAGAATAGTATAAATTTAAAAACCAACCGCTTTATTATCACCTCTTTTATCTGCACCACCTTCTAGTTTACCATTTGGAAGAATTAAAACAGCATCTACTTCTCCAATGATTTCCTTGTTTTTTTCATTGATAATATATCCCTTTTTTTTCAAGTTATTTAATAATTCTTTATCAAAAGAATTTGGTTCAAATGTAATTTCATCGGGTAGCCATTGATGATGAAAACGAGGTGCGTTTACCGCTTTTTGCATGCTCATTCCAAATTCATACACATTCAATATCGTTTGTAAAACGGATGTAATGATAGTTGACCCGCCCGGCGTTCCCACAACCATAAAAAGTTTACCGTCTTTCTCCACAATTGTTGGCGACATAGAGCTCAGCATTCTTTTTTCGGGAGCAATGCTGTTGGCTTCCGTTCCTGTAAGTCCATATAAATTTGGAACACCTGGCTTTGCGCTGAAATCGTCCATTTGATTGTTTAAAAAGAAACCCAATTCATCACAATATATTTTAGAACCATAATTGTCGTTTAATGTAGTCGTTACTGATACAGCATTCCCTTTGGCATCCACAATCGAATAATGAGTGGTTTGCTTGCTTTCATATCCTTTAATTTTCCCATTAGCGATATCCGAAGATTTTGAAGCTTGATCGAATGAAAAATCAGTCATTCTCTTTTCTAAATAGGTTTGATCGACTAATTCTTTCAACGGAAGTTTTACAAAATCAGGATCTCCCAAGAAATAATTCCGGTCGGCATACGCTCTTCGTTCCGCTTCCGTAATTACCTGAATCGTTTTTTGACTGTTGTGTCCCATTTGTGAAAGGTTATAAGGCTCAATCATTTTCATGATTTGATTCAAACAAATTCCGCCACTGCTTGGTGGAGACATTGAGGTAATCTTTAATTCTTTATATTGAAATGTAATGGGTGTTCTCCATTTTGCTTGGTATTTTTTCAAATCCTCCATTGTTACATTTCCGCCTTTATTGGCTAAAAAAGCAACTAGTTTTTGAGCGGTTTCTCCATGATAAAATTCATCACGGCCATTCATTGCAATTCTTTTTAAAGTAGCTGCTAATGCTGGATATTTAATAGTGTCATTTTCTTTATATTCTTTTGAAAATAAACTGTTACGCCCGTTAACCTTGATGAAAGAAGCTCGGTAATCCGCTAGACTTTGCGCTTGAAATTTAGTAACGACAACACCTCTTTCTGCCAAAGCAATTACAGGTTTAAGAATTTCACCTATGGGTAAAGAACCATATTTTTTATGTACTTCAAATATTCCTGCAATGGTACCCGGAATTCCGGATGCCAAAGCGGTTTCTCTACTTTTACCTTCAATAACATTTCCGTTTTTATCCAAGAACATATCTTTTGATGCTGACAAAGGTGCTTTTTCTCGGTAATCTATAGCACCTGTTTCGCCATTGGCTTTTCTGAAAACCATGAAACCGCCACCACCAATATTTCCTGCCTGTGGATGTGAAACCGCCAAAGCCAGTTCAGTCGCTACCATAGCGTCAAAAGCGTTTCCACCTTTTTTCATGATTTCAACTCCAATTTGTGAAGCTTCTTCCCGTGCCGAAACGACCATGGCTTTTGAAGTTACTAAACCAGTGGGTTCTACCGTTTTTTCATTCGATTTGCAACCCAAAACGGCAAAGGCCAGTAAGAATAGTATTTTTTTCATATAGTGATTATTTTAGTATTCGAAAATTGTATTAATTCTTGAAAAAAATTAGTGAACTCCTTTTCAAATTCCGTATAAAATTCTGAAAGTTCATTAGTAGCAAAGCGCATTTTAGATTCGTTTTTGGTACGTTGATCCATTTGCGTCAAAATTCGATTAATTCCTTCCACCGTTTGATAACTAACGAGCCAATTTTGCTCAATCATATAGGGCATTATTTCCTTGGTCCTTTCCGAAAGAGTGGTATGGTTATCCTGTAAAGATTGATAAAACCTTGCTACAAATTCTTCCAATTTCTCATCAGAATAAGTGTTCCAGTTTTTTGCCAAAAAGTGATCATAAAAAACATCTACAATCACTCCGGCATAATGATGGTAATTTTGATGAAGTTTTTTAGTACTTTGTCTAAAAATGGGATGTGCATCGGTAAAAGTGTCAATAGCACGATGCAGGATGATTCCTTTTTGAATTTCTAAAGGATAACTCTCAAAATGTTTTCCACGAATTCCGTCGGCCATGAAATTGCCAATTTTGATTAAATTATTATCGCCGGAAAGATAGATATGTGCTAGAAAATTCATTCGCCTAATTTAGGAATTTAAATGATGAATTTTGAATTCTAAATGACTTTTATAAACCGTCAATTATTATATTTGTGAGCAATTTAAAATTTATATTTCAAAAATTAAAATAATAATCAATGACTTTAATAAAATCAATATCAGGAATTCGGGGAACAATAGGAGGTAAAGTAGGTGATAATCTTACACCAGTTGATGCGGTTAAATTTGCTTCGGCGTATGGAACTTGGTTGAAAAAATATATTGGTAAAGAAAAAATTACTGTTGTTGTAGGTCGTGATGCTCGTATTTCTGGCCCCATGATTCACAATCTAGTAGTGAATACTTTAATAGGTTTGGGAATTGATGTTATTGACTTAGGGCTTTCAACAACACCAACGGTTGAAGTTGCTGTTCCTCTTGAAAAAGCGGAAGGTGGAATTATTCTTACTGCTTCGCACAATCCTAAACAATGGAATGCCTTGAAATTATTGAACGAAAAAGGAGAATTCCTGAATGGCGAAGAAGGGCTTAAAATTCTTGAAATTGCTGAGGCGGAAGCTTTCGATTTCTCGGATGTGGATGATTTAGGCGCTATTATGATTAACGATGCGTATATGGATATTCATATTGACGAGGTCTTAAATTTACCACTTGTAGATGTTGATGCTGTAAAAGCGGCTAAATTTAAAGTGGTGGTGGATGGTGTAAATTCTTCAGGAGGGATTATTATTCCAAGATTACTGGAATTAATGGGCGTGGAAGTAGTAGAATTATATTGTGAACCAAACGGACATTTTCCTCATAATCCGGAACCTTTAAAAGAACATTTGACGGATATTTCAGAATTAGTAGTTAAAGAAAAAGCCGATTTAGGTATCGTGGTAGATCCCGATGTGGATCGTTTGGCTTTCATTTGCGAAAACGGTGAAATGTTTGGTGAAGAATATACCTTGGTGGCTTGCGCCGATTATGTTTTGAGTAAAACACCAGGAAACACCGTGTCAAATATGTCGTCGTCTCGTGCCTTGCGTGATGTTACCAATTTACATAACGGAAGCTATGAAGCCAGTGCCGTAGGCGAGGTAAATGTAGTGGAATTGATGAAGAAGAATAATGCGGTGATTGGCGGTGAAGGAAACGGCGGAATCATTTATCCGGAATTGCATTACGGTCGCGATAGTTTGGTGGGAGTGGCATTGTTTTTAACGCATTTGGCCAACAAAAAAATGACTGTTTCGGCTTTGCGCGCTTCGTATCCTGAATATTATATGAGCAAAAATAAAATTGAATTGACACCACAAATTGATGTTGATGAGATTCTTGTTGCTATGACGGAGAAATACAAAAATGAAGATATCACAACCATTGACGGAGTAAAAATTGATTTTGCAGAAAATTGGGTTCATCTGAGAAAATCGAATACCGAGCCAATTATTCGTATTTACACAGAAGCTTCTTCACAAGAAAAAGCAGATGTGTTAGCACTTCGAATCATTGAAGAAATAAAAGCAGTAGCAGGAATTTAATTTCATGTTTTTATATAATAGGAACCCTTTCAAAATAAAATTTGAAAGGGTTTTAATTTTTCTTATGCGGTATAAAATGGAATTAAAAATTCACTCTAAAACTTACATTTGGGGTTAGGCCAAGTGATTTGTTATCCACTTTTATAGCGTTATCAGTGTTGTTTGGATCGACCTTGTAATACCTATTGATTATATTATCTTCGTTAGTTAAATTAATTATACCTGCACGCACAGTTGCCTTTATGGCATTTGTAACATTAAAGTTATAACTAAAGGATGCATCCAAACGCATGAAATTATTTAGGCTGCTACCATTAGGGCTATCATAATTGACCATCGTTGTATTGCCAATGGTTACTGTTTCATCACCTTTAACTGGTTTTGTATATGGTTGTCCATTTCTCCAAATTCCGCCAATAGAGGCTTTTAAGTTTTTATTAATTTCATAGTTAAGGCCAAAAGAAATCGAATGTCTAATATCTGCATTATTCGGGAATGTCGATGGATTAAAAATTTCAAATTCATAATCATTGACACTAAAAGTATAACTAATCCAAGTACTATAGTTGCGAGCAGTCTTATTTGCTAAAAACTCGATGCCTTTTACAATATAGCTGCCATGAGCATTTTTATATTGAAAATTGTTATAAAATCCCTGATTGGAGGCGGTGATTCCGTCAACTTTTTTTATGAAACCCGTAAGATCAACCATTAGCTTATTTTTATTGAATTCCACACCAACAGAACCCTGCTTGCTTATGGCAATAGGAATATCATTATTATTTACCAGAACCCAACGTCTTTTCTCCACACCTAGAAAATCATCCTCAAAATCTACAATTTGAGTAGTAGATTGGTTTTTAAATTCTCCTTCAAGTTTTAACGCAAATTCGTTTGATAATTTTTGTCTAAAGTTTATTCTCGGCTCCACCAAAAACTTTGCAAATTTTTGAAAATAATTTAAGCGTACCCCAACTCTCAAATAGGTGTTTTTTTTGTTGAATTCGGCTTCAGAAAATACAGCATGATTTCGCAATACGTCTTTTATGGTGCTGGAGTAGGAAGGATTACTAACAACGGTTTGATTGAGCATACCCGTTTCATTTAATTGATAACCAACTAAGAAATTTAAGTGCTCATTAGTTTTGTAATAAGTATTCAATTTTACTCCCGTTTCAAGCACTTCATTGGCTTCAGTCAAGCGTTGATCCGTTTCAACTCTATAATCCGTAGCATCAATATTATATCTAGAAAAGTAAGTGTTGAAGTTGGAGCTTAATTTTGGACTCCATTGTGCTTTCCAATTTCCTCCGTAACCAATATTTTTCTGAGATAGGTTACTGGTTTTAGATTGGTTTGTATTTGAGTTTGCAGTTAAACGTTCTGAATAATCTAACGCATTATTAATCCCAATAACGTTAGCTCTGAATTGATGTTTTTCATTTAAATCAAAAAGCAATTTAGCCGTATAATCATAGAAGTAAAAGTCAGATGAAGTATCATTTTTATCGCTGTCGGCATTGATTTCACTGTCTTGAAAACTGCGTTCAAAATATCGGGTATAGGTAGGGGATTTAAATAATTCGGTAATAGAACGGCGTCCGGATATATGTAGTGCCAGGTTTCTAGCAATAGGGATTTCCAAAAACGCATCGGCACTGAGTAGATTTATTCCTCCGCCTCCTGTAAACGTATTAAATATGATATCCTTAGTGTACATACTTATCGTGCTGGAAACGCCATCGCTATATTCAGCACTTGTTCCGTTTTTGCTCACCACTACTTTTTCGGTAAGGTTTGGGTTGTAAGCAGAAATTAAACCGAAAAAGTGACCGGAATGGTACATTTTGATATTATCCCACAGGATTAAATTTTGATCATTAGTACCGCCACGAACGTTGATATTAGCGATGCTTTCATTGGAACTTTCAACACCGGGAAGCGCTTGTATAGATTGCAAAATGTCCGGTTCTATTAATCCGGGAAGAATACCAAATTTTTTAGTGTTTAAAACAGTGCTTCCATCTAAATATTTTTGTAATCCAGGGGTTAAATAGACATTTATCAAAACCTGATTCAGTTCCTCATTTTTTGCAGATAGAACAATTTCTTTGCAGTTTTTTTGTGCAGAAAACAATTCGCTTGCTTCAAATTGTTTGGATTCAAAACCCAAATAGGAAATGCTTAGTATTGCATTGATCGGAATGTTCTGTAATTTAAATTTTCCCGTTTCATCTGTTATGGTACTTTTTCCAATATCATTTACCAATATTGAAGCGCCAACTAAAGGAGATTTTTTTTCGTCGGAAACAATTCCACAAACAGATATTGTTTTGTTTAGCACAGAAATTGTAACATATCGATCGTCTAACGCCTTGAAATTCAGAGTGGTTTTCGAATTTAAATAATCAATTATTTCTTGTAATGTAAAAGAAGCATTCGGTTTGTCAATTTTAATGATGGCTACATCTTCAACAGCATACGAAAACTTAACATTGAATTGTTTTTCGAGGGAAATAATGACCTCGGTCAAAGGTGTTTTTTTAGCTGTATTTTGTCCGTAACAAATATTGCCAATAAAAAGTAGCAAATAAATCAGCCATTTATTTAAGACCATAGTTGTAAAATATAATATTTTTGCCTTCGGTGCTGTAACTTAATTGAAGCGGAATTGTAACCGCTTGAAGCGCTATTTCTTTGTCAGTATGTGTAAAACTTCCCGTAAAAAGTTTTGAAGTATCCACATCCTTCACTTTAATTTTTATATTATATTGACGCTCCAATTCTGCAATAACCTGATTTAATGGTATTTGATTAAAACTTGATTCTTGTTGAATCCACGAAGGATTTTGGGCATTAAAATCTTCAACATTTTCGATAATGTCATTTATAACTCGAAATGTTTTACCAGGTGGTAATTTTACGGTTTCATTTTTATACGTTACACTTACTAATCCCTCGTAACAATGAACTTCAAAATAGTTGTCCCGTTGTTTTACATTAAAATGTGTGCCTAGTACTTGAACGATTCCATCGGAGGTATTAACACTAAAAGTTTGTCCCTTTTGCACCTTAAAATAAGCTTCGCCTTGCAGTGATAAATCTCTTTTTTCTTTCCATTTCTTTTCATTGAAAGTTATTTTTGAAGCAGCATTTAATGTTACTTCTGAGTTATCGGGAAGATTGAAGGTTTTCGTTTGTGCTATTTGAGTTTCAAATGAGGTAGTATTATTAAAGAATAAAAAATAGGATGAAGTTAATAAAATAGCCAGAACAGCAGCAACTTTATAGAATGTTTTAAAGTTTAATGTTCTAACTTTTATTTCTTTTTTAGTTTTGTTTCTGAGCTTAAAAGCTTCAAGCGCAACAGCTGCATCCACTTTTGGAGTTTCCAATTGTGATGCATAATGAGCAATTTTTTCCAGCGTTTCAAAACCTTCAGATTGTTTTAAATCCTCAATTTCTTTGCTTGAAAGCCCATTATTCAACCATTTTAATATCTCTTTTTCGTTTTTCATTTTATATTTCTATGTTTATAAGACAACTAACTTTGTATTTACCCTATAGCTAAATGACTAATTATATATTTTCTATTTGGGCTTTTAATATTTGTAGTGCTCCAGACATTCTTTTCTCTACGGTTTTTTGAGAGATATCGAGTAACTCTGCTATTTCTCTATACTTTTTTCCATCAATACGATTCAGTAAAAACACTTCCCTTTGCACTTCGCTTAATGATGCGATTGCATGGGTAAGTTTTTGTTTAAATTCTTCTTCTTCTAATAAATATTCAGGACTTTGATTGTTGGTATCTAAATTTGGAGATTCTTTAGCATAAGCCAGTACGACTTTTTGATGCTTGATATTGTTTAGAAATAAATTATTGATGCTGGTAAACAAATAGGTTTTTACTTTACTAAAATCAATTTTGGAACAATTCTCCCAAATTTTAGTAAATGCATCCTGTACCAAGTCTAATGCAGCTTCGTTATCTCCACACTTATAATAAGCAAAGTTATTTGCCGATTGGACATGTTTTAAGTAAAAGTCTCTAAAATGATTTTCTTCGCAAAGTTTAGTGTTATCGTCGCTCATTTAATACTATTTCATTTTGGTAGGTGGTAAAAGTAAATTTTTTTTTCAAAATTAATGTTGCAAATTATGAGTTTACTTTATTTTAATTAAAATTTAAATGTTTAAAATATTGTAAATAAATGTGTTGCGTTTTATTTGATTAATTATTTTATTTTTTTTAGAATTTAGGGTAGGGTAAATATAAAGAGAGTTGTCTTACTAACAGAAAGGCGCAAGAAAGACCGCTTGTAAATATAAAAAAACATTAAATTTGAAAATCATGAAAAAATTAAAAACGATTACAGGGATTGCACTAATGGCTATTTTAGGTTTTACTTCTTGTCAAAGTGAAGTAAACGATGTTTACGGAGAAAATCCAAATACAAATGCAGCCAATTCTACGACTGCAAACAATTTAAAACGTACTTCTATGTACGATGGCTCATTTGATGATTTTATTGATGGAGCTTCTTGCTCTTCAATTGTACTACCAGCTAGTGCAAAAGTTAATGGTATTCAGGTTTCAATTTTAAGTCAACTGGATTACCAACAGGTAATTTCTATTTTAGGGCAATACAATAATAATCAAGATACTGTCGTTTTGCAATTCCCTTTAAAAGTAAGATTAAGTAACTATACAGAGGCTACTGTTATTAATCAAACCGAGTATAATGCTATTCTTAATGCGTGTACATCAGCAGAGGCTTCTGGACAAGATGCCATTTCTTCGGTAAATATTAACTTCCCAATTACAATTTTAACCTATAATGTAAGTTTAGTACAAACAGGAAGTGTTGTCATCACATCCGAACAACAATTATACACGTATATGTCTAATGTAAGTAGCACGGAATTATTTTCAGTAAAATACCCAATGACAGTTACACTTATTGATGGTACAAAAACAACAATTTCAAGTGACGCCGAATTTCAATCGACTATTAATGCATCTCTAAAAACAGAAGCGACGATGGCAGCTGCGATTGAAAATTCAAAAAAACTAGAGACAATTTTGGTAAATGGAAAGTTTAAAGTGGAATCATTTTTAACTTCAGGAGTCAATACCGCAACTAACTATAAAGATTACACGGTTGATTTTGCAAATAATTTATCTGTAACTGCTGTTAGTACATTAAGCGCAACTGTAAATGGAACCTATGCTGTAAGTTCACAATTAGAAGTTTTTCTTAAATTGAATTTTTCTGGTAATGCGACATTCAATTTATTAAACAATAATTGGAAAGTAATTAGTTTTACTGCGACATCAATTTCATTACAAAGTACTACTAACGCAGCAGTAACAGTAGTTTTGAAACAAATATAAAGCAGGGTTTAATTTGAATGCTATATAATAAATAACAGTTGCGGTAAATACTGTGGCTGTTATTTATAAATTAACTAATAACCTAAAAAGATAATAATGAAAAAAAGAATTGCAGTACTAACGATATGTTTTGGCTTATTACTATCCTGTTCAAAAGAGGATGATTTAAGTAACGTTTCCGGGACAGGAAGTTCCATTGCTAACAATAAAAAGCCTACCGGTAGTTCGGCAAATGATTTATTATCTGACAATACTTTTAAAAGTACAGTTGTTGAATTGGTTTATGTCGTAGGTTTTGAACCCACAACTGCCGCAATAAACAACTTCGTAGCGTTTCTAGAAGCAAGAACCTATAAACCTGAGGGAATAACTGTAATTAAAAGAGCAATTACCTCGCCTGGGAATGCTCCTTATACAAATGAAGAAATCGCAGCAATTGAGGATGCTAACAGAACAAAATACAATACGGCAAATCAAGTAGCAATATGGGCATTCTTTGCCGATGGACAATCAACTAGTGATACCAGTACAAGTGTTATTTTAGGAACCGCATATAGAAATACTTCATTTGTTATTTATGAGAAAACCGTTCAAGGTTTAAGCGACAGTCCATTTGAGCCCAACAGGGCTTTGCTTGAAACGACCGTAATTACACACGAGTTTGGACATATTCTTGGACTAACAAACCTTGGTACTGCTTTGCAAAGTAATCATGAAGATACGGCACATGCTAAGCATTGTAATGTAAATAGTTGCTTAATGTTTTGGTCTTCAGAAACAGGAAATGGTATTGGGAATATGGTTTCAGGTGGATCAGCGCCGCAGTTGGACGCGCAATGTATTGCAGATCTGCGTGCCAATGGAGGAAAATAAAATAGTATAAATATAATAATTCAAAAACAGTAATTTTATGAAAAAGCAGAATTTAGTATTAGCCTTATTTTTTGGGATGGTAGCTTCAATCAGTGCCCAAAATAAAACGTATCACAAATCAAGCGCAGGTATAAAAGGCGGGTATAATTTAGCCGCAGTAAATTATGATGGTCAAGGAGAAACAGGACAACGTCATGGATTTCATGTAGGTGTTTACGGTGAGGAATTTATTAGCCCAAATTTTTCAATTCAACCGGAATTAATGTATTCTCAACAAGGATATGAGATCAAAGACAGTAACGGGACATTTACGCAAAAATTAAATTATATCAATTTACCGGTAATGCTTAAAGCGTACCCTTCTAAAAATTTCTTTTTGGAAGCAGGCCCACAAATAGGATTGGCGATTTCTCACAAAGAAGAGTACAATGGTTTTATTAGTAGTTCACAAGAATACGATCCAAACAATTTTGACTGGGGAATGAACTTTGGAGGTGGTTTTAAAACCGATTCCGGTATAAGTTTAGGTGTTCGTTATCATTTGGGCTTAGGAGATCTGTATGATAATGGTCAGGCGCACAACAGAGTTTGGCAATTTTCAGTAGGGTTTGATTTATAAAACCTACCAAGTATATATTAAAAATGTCCAAGAATTCTTGGACATTTTTTTGTTTGTACTTCTATTTCTTTTTCTTTTGCTGGAGGTCTAAAAAGAGTATTTATAAATAAGCCCTCCAGTAAATTTCCGCGTTAAGCCATCTGGTCTAATTTCTCTCACTACAAATGGAGTAGCAACTGATAACTCTATAGAATTTTTAGAATTAATCGTATAAGAAACAATTAAATTCCCATTAATGGTCAATCCATCAGAGTTTTTAATGTTTTCTCTTTTTCCAAAAGTATTTTCATAGTTATCTTCACCTAAATGATAGATAAATAAAATATTGGGCTTAAAAGTGAATTTATTATTTGCAATTTGAAAGGAATAAGTTGTTCTAAAAAGCGCATCAGATTTTCTTTCGAATAAATTGGTAGAAGGAAAATCATCCGAGTTAGAAAACTCCTTAAAATATGAATTTTTATTGTTATTGAATGGAGGAATCTGAAAACCGGTATTTAAGTCCCATTTCTTATAATTTAAATTCAATCCCGCAATCAAGTCAAAAGTTCCAAGGCTCGACTGATAGTCTAGCGGAAGTGAAAAACCATTAATTTTTTGATTCGAAGTGGTAAAAGGTATTTTAAAACTTAATAGAGTACTCCATTGGGTTTTAGTTTTTATTTTCCAATTGTAATTTCCTATTAAATACCCATCACCCAAACCTCCTCTTTTTCCAAAACTTCCACTAGCGACCGAGTACGTGATTTTTGAACTTAACGATAAGCGGTCATTCACAGTCGTTGTATAGGTAACAGAAGGTGAAAAATAAGAAACATCGGCTTCACCAGCGCCAAAAAAACTTCCTATTTATATTCTGTTTTTATATTCTCGATCTGAAGTATGAAAGCTGTTGGCAATTGAACAAATCCCCGCGTCACTCCATCCTTGTGCATGGGAATTTGAAACGAATCCTAAAGCAAAAATTAATATTATTTTTTTCATGCGTATGTTTTTAATTTTTGGATAATTGTGCTATTGCAAAAAGATGATTGTATTGCTGGCAAGTAATTAGTACATATTTATAAAGTGAAACATCTACTCGCGACGGAATTTTGTAAACGGTTCCCGAAGTTAAATTTGCTAAAGTAACAAAGTCGGTTGGCGTATCTGTTTTAGAAAGATATACCTTTAAATCTGGGCCATTAGAAATACTAAAATTTTCCAATTGCACATCATTCTGATTTGCATTTAAATAAATTTTAGCAGAACCATTAACATTTATACCTGAAGTTGGCATAAAATTGCCTGTAAATACAGGAATTGTATTTTCAGGAATTCCAGCATCTTGCTCTGGTTTCCGAGTCAATTGACCTTCAATCTTACAGGAAAGTAGGGTAAAGAAGATGGGTAATAAAAATGCAATTTTTTTCATAGTCAAAATGGATTTTAATTCATACTTAATCAAGTAATCAAATTTAAAAGCAATCCGGTTTATTCTTTGTCAGCTAGTTTACATTTAGCCAATTTTTTTAATTTAGTTTAATGATGGGATTAACGATATTTGAAAAAGACTATTTAGTAAAAATCGATATCTTTGAACTCAAATTAAGTAACAATGACCACCACAGAAATGCCAACTCAATTAGAACAATACTTCCAACAGTTTCGCGATAACATTATTGGAATCAATCAAAAATTTGAAACTTCCTACGGGCAGCAACAAATTATTTATACAGATTGGACAGCCAGTGGTCGTTTATATCGCCCTATTGAAGAAAAACTGATGAATGAATTTGGTCCTTTTGTGGCAAATACACATACAGAAACTACCGTTTCGGGAACAGCAATGACTAAAGCATATCATCAGGCACGTTATATTATCAAACAGCACGTTAATGCAAATCGTGACGATGTTTTAATAACTGATGGAACCGGAATGACAGGAGTTGTTAATAAATTCCAACGTATTTTGGGTTTAAAAGTACCTGAAAACCTAAAAGATTTTATCACTATCCCAGTCGAAAAAAAGCCAATAGTTTTTATTTCGCATATGGAACACCATTCCAATCAAACTTCTTGGCTAGAAACTATTGCTGATGTTGAAGTAATTCCGTCTACTGAAGATGGTTTGTTCAGTGTTGAAAATTTAGAAATACTTCTTGAAAAATATAAAGATAGAACTTTCAAAATTGCTTCGATCACTTCTTGTTCCAATGTTACGGGAATCAGAACGCCGTATCATGAAGCAGCAAAATTGATCCATCAGCATAATGGATTGTGTTTCGTAGATTTTGCCTGTTCTGGACCTTATGTAAAAATAGATATGCATCCCGAAGATCCGGAAAGTTATTTGGATGCCATTTTCTTTTCACCACATAAATTCCTTGGAGGCCCAGGAACAAGTGGCGTTTTGGTTTTTAATAAAAAATTATATCTAAATTTAGTTCCTGATAATCCCGGAGGAGGAACCGTAAGTTGGACGAATCCATGGGGAGAACACAAATACATCGATAATATTGAAGATAGGGAAGATGGCGGAACACCTGGTTTTCTTCAAGTCATAAAAACCGCATTAGCTATTCAGTTGAAAGAGAAAATGGGAATTGATAATATTCTGAAACGCGAGCACGAAATCGTTGATTATGTTTTTGAATCATTAGGTAATGTGCCAAATATTAAAATCCTTGCCGGTCAACATCAGGATAGATTAGGGGTGATTTCTTTTTTTATTGAGGACTTGCATTTTAATTTAGGGGTGAAATTGCTGAACGATAAATTTGGAATTCAAACTCGTGGAGGTTGCAGTTGCGCGGGAACTTATGGTCATTTTCTGTTGCATGTAGACCAAGAAACCTCCCATAAATTAATTGACGAAATCACTTTAGGCGATTTAATCAGAAAACCGGGTTGGATCAGAATGTCTATTCATCCAACAACTACAAATGCTGAAATTGAATTCGTCTGTAACGGAATAAAAGCATTGGCCGAAAGTCATAAAACCTGGGCTTTGGATTATGATTATAATTCGGCTACCAATGAGTTTGTGCATCAGAACGCAAAACCTTTAGAAGATGAATTGGTTAAAAATTGGTTTTCGTTATAAGACTGAACATTTGTTTCATTAGTATTTTTTTAGATTGGATAAATAAATAAAACAATGAAGATAAACTTGTATTAAAAGTAATATAAAGACAATAAGTTAACATATTAGGAATCTAACTATCCAGAATAAAATTACATTGTAAGCTTATAAAAGCCTACAGTTTTTAACTTAAATAAAAAAGGCTAATTTTCTGCAGTCAATAAATGGAAACCGATACTAAATAATGATACTTTTTAGAAAACAACATGAATTATTTGGGAAAATCATTTTGAGAAAGTGATTATTGAAACCCCTTTTAAAATACCAAATCCAATGCCAGAGGAAGCTTGTTTTATTTACCTGGTAGAAGGTCACATTAAGTATGAATTGAAAATAAAAGCGTTACTATTCCAGTTAATGTTGCTGTCATATTAAAGTGTGGTAATTATTTTAGCCAAATTAGAAATAGTACAACATCAAAAAATAATCAGATTGTAATTGTTCATTTTCATCCTGAAATCCTAAAAAAAATTACAATACGGATTTACCAAAGATTTTTCAAGAGCCTGCGAAAAGAGATCTAAGTGTAAGTTTAGGAAAAATCAATAATGATTTTCTAATACAAAAATACATTGAAGGCATGTTGTTTTACTTTGATAAGCCAACATTTATAAATGAGGATATTTTGATCATAAAGTTAAAAGAGATTGTTTTGTTATTGTGTCAGACAAAAAATGCTCTTGTAATTCAGCAAATTTTATCTCAACTTTTCTCTCCTACAAGTTATTCTCTTAAACAAGTTATCGAGAATAATTTATTTTCACATTTTACTATGGATGACTTTGCACAAATGGCAAATCTTAGTCTTTCTTCTTTTAAAAGTGTATTCGAAAAAAATTACAATGACAGTCCTGCGAATTATATTCGGAATAAATAGTTAGAAAAAGCAGCAGTATTTATTTGTTTCAGAAGAGAGAGTCACGGATATTGCTTTTGATTGCGGTTTTAACGATTTGGCTAATTTTTCCACTCTCTTTCATGATAAATTCAATTGTATTCCTTCAACGTATCGATTGAACCAAATAGGCAAATTATTGAACTAATTACAAAAGTTTTTTCGACCTATTCATGCTATCTTTGTTTTGTTAGATAGCATAGCCGTTATTTAACTTAAAAAAGAAAAAAATGGCACATTTAAAATTAGAAAATAATTCAATTTCTCCAATCTCACAGGAAATTTTTGATAAAACACAAAAAGGTTTGGGTTTTATTCCTAATATGTACACGAAAATGGGACAAAATCCTGCTTTGTTGGATTCCTATATTTATTCTTACAACAGTTTCAGAGCTAATTCAGGTTTTAATTCTGTGGAGCAGGAAGTTATTTTTTTATCAGTAGCTTTCGAGAATAATTGTGACTATTGCGTTGCAGCTCATAGTTTTATTGCGGATAAAATGTCAAAAGTTCCAACAGAAGTAACAAACGCCATCCGTGATGGAAAACAAGTTCCGGATGAAAAATTAGCAGCATTGTCTACATTAACACGAATTCTTACTTCAACGCGTGGTAATGCTGCCCAATCAGACGTAGATTCTTTTTTAGCAGCTGGATATGAAGAAGTGCATGTGTTGGGTATTATTGCAGGAATTGCAGTAAAATTAATGAGTAATTACTCCAATCACATTACTAATGCTGAAGTTGATGCAACCTTCGCAGATAGAGTTTGGAAAAAATAAATAAAACAATCCTGTATCTTTTTAATTATTAAAACCAATAAAGATTAATTTTTTTGTTGGTTTTTTTATTGGCAGAGGAAATCCGAGCTCCGTGTTAGGAAGTTGCAAAGGACGATGTCGGTATTCCTGAGTTTCTTCAGGTAAAAAAACCATATTGACTATTCAATTGAAAGAGTTAAATGAGAATTGAAAATATTGTAAATAGAGCTGGAAAGAGGATGTTTAAAAGAAACATAAAAATCACATCGCATAAACGTAATTGTTTATACTATGTAATTTTTTCTTGATTTTTTTTTGTTAGATACCTTTAAATAAACACTATTTCCTATGTTTCCATCTTTTATGCGTCCAAAAATAATATTCAGGAGCTTCGTGTATTTGTTTTTCTACTTCTTTTATAAAGGTATGAGTAATCCCAAAGCCGGGAACTGAATTTGGATTGTCACTTAAAGGAATTATGGTAAGTTCGTAATACCCTCTTTTAACCTTTTTTACTTTGGCAAAAACTACGGTCATATCATATTTTTTGGCTAACATTTCAGGGCCGGTATGAACAGGAACTTCGACACCCATGAAGCTATCCCAATGGAATATCCGGTCTGCTTTTGGAGATTGATCGCTGGCTAGTCCATATACACAATGAATCCCATTTTTTTGATTAGCTGCAATCAATGGAATTGTTTTATACGTTGGAACTAATTCTGTGTTGTATTTTGATCGAATATCTCGAACGAGTTTATCAAAATACTTGTTAGCTAATTTTTTGTAAACACCGACACCTTGAAAAGATATTTTTTGGTTCAGTGTAATCAGCCATTCCCAACTTGCATAATGAGAAGCTATTAGCATAATACTTTTTCCTTTTTTCTCATAGTCCTTAATAACCTCCAGATTTGTTATTACGAATCTTTTGTTCATTTCTTCAGACGAAATGGTCATGGTTTTTATCATTTCCATGAACATGTCGCATAAATGCTGATAGGATTTTTTCTCTATGACGAGACGTTCTTCGTCATTAAGATGAGGTAACGCCAAGGTTAAATTTGCTCTAACGGTTTTCTTTCGGTAACCAATGATGTAATAGACTATAAAATAGACGAAGTCAGATAACCAATAAAAAATGCGAAAAGGGAGAATAGAAATCATCCATAGAAATGGATAAGCTATTATAAATATAAGAAATTGCATTCAGTAATTTTTTATGCAAATATAAGGCAAAAATGAATATCGATATAAGTTTTGAACACTTACTAAAGAGATCTAGGAGAATCACTACATTTACAATTCAAAATAAATATACTTTATGAATGCCATTTTAATAGGAATAATAGTTGCTAATGTACTGATGAGTTACAAAGGGTTTAATGACCTTTCTTTTTTTAGAAAATATGAGTTTCATGTGGGCAGTATTCGAGCTGGAGAACAAATCCGAATGTTTTCGTCAGGATTTCTTCATGCTGATTTTCCACATCTGATTTTTAATATGTTAACGCTATATTTTTTTGCACCTGTTGTTATTGAGTATTTGGGAGAGTTCTCTTTTGCTTTGATTTATATCGGGAGTTTAATTTTTGGAAGTTTATTGACTATGATTTTGCATAAAAATGATTATAGTTATAGAGCCGTAGGAGCATCAGGGGCAGTTACAGGTGTTTTATATTCGGCGATATTATTACAACCGGATATGATGTTGGGTTTATTTTTCGTTATTCCTATACCAGCTTATCTTTTTGGAATTCTTTATTTAATGTATTCTATTTATGGGATGAAAGCTAAAAATGATAACATTGGTCACACTGCGCATTTCGGAGGCGCTATTGGAGGATATATGATAACACTTATAAAAGACCCTCAATTGTTTGTAGATCATACCTTGATGGTGATTTTATTGGCTATTCCCATAGTTATTCTTTTTGTGATGGAAAAAATGGGCAAGTTATAAGTAATGGCACAACTTTTGAAAGAGTAGTACAACAAAAAACAATTAAACATTAGATAAGATGAAAAAAGCACTACTAATTCTGTCAATTCTATTTCTCACACTTTCTTATGGTCAGGAAATTAAACAAATTCCGCAAATAAATGTAAATGGGGAAGGTAAAGTAAAGGTTGTTCCGGATCAGGCGACTATACTTGCAACAATTGAAACCAAAGGGAATAACGCCAAAGACGTTAAAAAAGACAATGATCAAAAAATGGAAGCCGTTTTGAGATTTATTAAAAAAATGAACTTGGCTGCCGCAGATTACAAGACCCAACGTGTTTCTTTGAATCCACAATACGATTATGAAAAAAAGAAACACAGCTATAATGCAACTCAGACTGTGGAAATTTTGCTAAGAGATTTATCAAAATATGATGAATTAATGGACGGTTTAGTCGACCAGGGGATTAATAGAATTGATAATGTAACCTTTCAATCTTCTAAGTTGGTTCAATACCAATCTGAAGCTAGAAAATTAGCTATGAAAGAGGCAAAAATGAAAGCGGAGGATTATGTTTCTGTTCTGGGACAAAAAGTAGGGCGTGCTATGACAATATCTGACAATTCACAGACTTATTATCCACAACCAATGTATGCGGCCATGAAATCAATGGAAATGAGCGATTCTAAAGCTCCAAGAGAAACGCTGGCAGTGGGAGAAATTAATATTACTGCTAATGTTAGTGTAAGTTTTATTTTGGAGTAATAAAATAAATTATGAATTATATAAATCCCATCTCATTTAAAAAGAGATGGGATTTTTTTTGAATTTATTTTTGCAAAAAAAAAAGTTAAACATTTTATGTTGATAGCAGTCCCTAATTAGGAGACTTCAGGGTTGGAGAACCTACAAAATTTTTATATAAAAAAAACGTTTCAATTGCTTGAAACGTTTTAGTGGGGAGAGCAGGATTCGAACCTGCGAAGTTTACACAGCAGATTTACAGTCTGCCCTCGTTGGCCGCTTGAGTATCTCCCCAAGACTCAACAAGCATTGCTTATTGTGCTAACCGGGTGCAAATATAAAAACTGTTTTGAAGTTTCCAAACTATATTTGCACTTAATTTTACTATTATTTTTAAAGTGTTGGTATTGAATAAAATAAAAAAATCTCCACTAGGGAGATTTTTCAGTTTATTCTATTAATTACGTTTATTTAGCCAAAAGCTCTATAATTTTCGCTCTTAATTCTTCACCTCTTAGATCTTTTGCAACTACATTCCCTGAAGCATCAAGAATAAAAGTGGCTGGAATAGATTTTACTTTATATTGTTTGGCAATAGGCTCATCCCAAAATTTTAAATTTGAAACATGGTTCCAAGTCAATTTATCTTTAGCTATAGCTTCTTTCCAAGCTTTAGCATCTTTATCTAAAGATACCCCAACAATATTAAGACCTTTTGAATGCAGGTCTTTATAAATTGCTACAACATTTGGATTTTCTGCTCTACAAGGTCCACACCAAGAAGCCCAAAAATCAACGATTGTAACTTTACCTAAACATTCTTTCAGAGAAATTACTTTCCCTTCAGGGTTAGGACCAGAAAAATCTGCTCTTCATTTAGCTTCAGCTGCTGGAGCTGGAGCCGGCGCTGGAGGAGTAGTTCCAACAGACGGTGATTTCATTTCGGCAAGTTTTGTTTTTACTGCTTTACCTGGTTTCGTATTTTTTAGAGACTCCTCTAAGCCATTGTACATTTTTTCAGATTTTTTAGAATCAGCGCTTGGATCATTCAACATTCCTTGAATAATTAAAACAGAAATAAATGATTTTGGGTGAGTTTCAGCATAAGCTACATATTTAGCTTTTGAAGCCTCGCCAACTTCTTTCTGGATTTTAGCAAAATCTTTCATTAAACCATTGATTACAACAGTATCTTTAGTTTGTTGTGCAGCATTCATTGCTTGCATGTTTTTTGTTTGGAAATCCATTAATTTCTTTTGAACTTGAGTAATTTCCTTATTGAAAGTTACATATTCATCGTTGTTATATGTACCTGAAACTTTTGATTTTTGAAGAGTGTCTTTATTTACTACTATTGTAATATCGCCATTTTCTAAAATGAAAGGAATTTTTTCTTGTGTTCCTTCAATTTGTAATGTATGAAAAGTAGGCTCTAAAGCTTTTCCTTTAATTTCAAATTTACCATTTTCAATTTTTACAGTATCGATAGCAATCATTCCCATACCATTTTCATTTTGGGTTTCCATGATCACTGTTTTTCCATTTTCAAATCCTGTTGCAGTACCGGAGATGGTATATTTATCTTTAGCACAAGAAGTCAAGATCACAACAGCAGAAAGTAATAAAATTATTTTTTTCATTATTTATTTAGTTAATTAAGTTAAGTCAGCAAAAGTATTTAAAAAAATAAATTATCTATAACTTTAGCACTTAAATTTTTGTTATAGTTTTTTATTCTTAATAAGCTTTTAGGATCGTTAAAAGCGAAATAATTGGCGATATTATACTAAATCAAATTTGTAATTTTTTTTGATTTCTATTTCTAAAAAAACAATATATTTTAAAATACTGATTAGTAATTGTTTAGCCTAATTTCAGTAAAAATAAATAGTAGTAACAACACAATCAGACCTTCGAGTAATGGAAAAGGTTATGGATGTTTTATTTAGCAATAGGATTAAGTATTTTCTATAGATGTAGGATGACTAATTTCACATTTTGCATTACTGTAATCCGCATGTTCTAATTCATTAACGGGAATCTTAATGTCTAAATTGATTTCTCTCAATTTTTTGTTTAAACCCGAAGAGATAGGATTTGATTCAAGCACTAATTCAATTTGAGATTTTTGTAGTTGCAATATCTCCAAAGTTTCTTTTGCTTTTTTGCATTGGGACTTAAATATTTCGCAAGGATGTTTTATGATTTTATATTTAAATTTACTTTTGATCGCTAAATTGTTAAATATAAGTTTATTACACAAGTTTGTTTTTTGAAGGACTCTTCGAAAACAAAGAATAAAATTATATTAAAATAAAAAAGCACCCGTCTATAGGGTGCTTGGGATATTCTATCTTAAAAAATTAATCTTGGTTTATCGTTTTTCTCCAAGTAAAAGAATTAAGAATATGTCTTTTTGCAAATCTTCCAGGAGAATCTGCATTGACCATTTTCACATAAGTTGCTTTTGGTACACTAATATACTCGTAAACACTACCATTTGAAAAATTGATTATCAATCGACCTTCAACAAACTTATAATCTGAAATTGTTGCAGTTGCAATAGTTTCAGTATATTCTGGTAAGTTTTGTTTAAGAGTTTCCGGATTGATACTTACCAAGAAATGATAAGCTTCAATAATTTTTTTACTATTTTCTTCAGCAGCTTTTAATCCAGCTTCATCTCCTGAAAATTTGTCAGGATGTGCTTCTTTCATCGCATTACGATAAATTGTTTTCAAATCTTTAAGCGCAGCAGTTTTGTCTACATTTAGTAGTTTGCGGTATTCAACTATTTTTTTCATAAATATGGTAACTACTTGTCTTTTAATATAAAATCAATATAATTTGATTTCAAAATCGACAAATTTTTTGCAAAGGTACACTTTTTTTTAACTTTTTAGTTTATGACTAAAAAATTTTCAAAAAAAAGTGACCAATACTTATGTATTTTATTTAAAAATACGGTTCAACGATTTTTATTGCTGTGGTTTATTATTTGCTTTGTCAAAGTTTTTTGACTTTTTCTGATATTTATTATAACTAATATCACTTGGATTTTCTATTATGGATTTTATTGTAATCCAATCTCCAACAATATGTTTAGCCTGAACCATTTTGTAATCTAAAAGATATACACCACAAAAAAAATTGTTGTTTTCATCTTTTTCAATTATTCCGGTATATACCCCTTTTTGTAACATCTTTTCGTCTGCAGCTTTGGTCATGATCTATTTTATTTATTGAAATTCTAGTTTGCAAAGTTAATCAAATATTATTTGTCTTGCTCTATTTTAGACTTTCTGATTACCTTTGTTTTATGGAAAAAATATTTCGTCCCAATCCCAATTCATTCAAAAATACCTTTTGTGTGTTTCAGGAAGTGTCATTGATTAGCCTGAAAGGATTGGTAGTTCAATACCAAAGTAAAGCAGGGAGCAGTTATTATTATTCTAAATCAGGAATGTATCGATTGTCTAATCATTGGGGGCGATTGGCTAATAGCAAATGGCGTTTGGAGCCACTGGAACCTGAATCAGAATCTAAAATTAAATTAGGTTTTGCTCCTTGGGAGAATTTTTATTATGATAATCCAGTGGATGAGTTGTATTATTTAGAAGCAAATTATTTGAAACAGACTGTCAATTATCAGCATAAAAACAATTCAAATTATGATAATAAAGCCATTCTTCGGACGAGTTTTGAAACCACAAAAAGAATCAAACAAATTAGGAATCTCTTTGCGTTGACATCATGGGCAAAGTATTTTGAATATGATGATTTGGACATTTTGCGAAAAAAAATTATTGAGGAATTAATATTTACCCGTAGAACTTTGGACGAAATAAAAAGAGAAATCGTTTAGCTTTCAATCCTTAATAACAAAGATTTATGTCATTCGAAATACAATCAACAATTGCCAAAATTTATTATGGTATTTTAATCATTTGAGGCAATTAAAATTAAATCGTTTATGTGTACAGGTTTAGATAAATATCCTAATATATCTGGATACGTTTTCGATTTATTTTTATCTTCTATAGCAATGGAAGAACTTACGACGTAAACAATAATTTTTTTGGTCATTGAAGGCTTTAAAATTGTCATTTCTTCCATAAATTCCCATCCATCCATAATGGGCATATTAATATCCAATAATATGATATCTGGTAGCAATTCATCCTGCTTTGCTAGAGAAGTTAAAGTATCTATTGCTTCTTTACCGTTTTTAAAAGAAGTTACGTTAGAGAACATTTCAGATTTTTGAATAATTTTATTAACTATAATTTGATATATAGTATCGTCGTCTATTACCCATATTGTTTTTTTTCTCATTGAATATAGATTTTAAATGTTGTCCCAATATTAGGTTCACTTTCTACAGTTATATTGCCTCCCATGGCATCAATTTGATTTTTTGTTATAAATAGCCCAATTCCTTTTGCATCTGAATTATTACTGAATGTTTTGTACATTCCAAAAATTTTATCCGCATTTTTAACAAGATCTATTCCAACTCCATTATCTGAAATTTGTAGCACATTTATCTCATTTTCTAAAAGCCATTTGATTGAAATAGCTGGTTTTCGCTCCGGATGCCTGTATCTAATGGAATTAGAGATAACATTATAAAGTATACTTTCCAGATAAGCCGGATTATAATTTACCATGACGTCGTCTGGTATCATAGAGGTAATTGCAACATCATTTAGTGTTATTTGTTCGGTTAGGACCCTTTGCGCAGTGTCTATATATTGTTTTAGATTTAAGGATTCTGATACTAAACCTATATTCGTTCTTATATTGATGACCTCGTTTAAGTGAAGCATGGTTTCATTCAATGAATTAGAAATAGATTTCAATAACTGGATCATTTCATTTCTTTCTTCTTCTGATTCCGAAATTTCAATTAGATCCATAATCGAAGAAATATTGCTCGTATGTGATCTTAAATTATGAGAAACGATATAAGAGAAATTAAGAAGTCTTTTATTTTGCTCCGTAACTAAATTGAAAGAATCATTTAATTCTTTTTCGGCTTCCTTTTTTAATGAAATGTCTTCAATAATTGCAATGTGAGTTGTGGGTTTCTCATTGATATTCCAAAGAGGCGAAACAGTAAGTTTTATCCAGATAACATTGTTTTTCTTTGTAATATAGCGTTTTTCCATTGAATACGCTCTTATTTTTCCTTCTTTTAATTTTGCCATACTCATTAAATCTTCTTCTAAATCATCTGGATAGGTTACGAATTGAAAACTCATTTCTTTCATTTCCTGTTCAGAATATCCTAGTAAGTTGCATAATTGCTTATTTATTTTCAGAAAATTGCCAGAATACGAATCAATATAGGCAATTCCTACGGCGGCCTGATCAAAAATTGACTTGTATTTTATTTCACTATTCAAAAGTTTCGTTGCCTGGTTATGAACTAAAAGCTGAAATTCTTGAGGCATTCTTAAAAGTGAAGTTATCGTAAAACCAAAAACTGCCGCAAAAATAAGACCTAATATTCCTGGGATTAAAATTTGGTAGTAAAGATAATTTTGATGTTTAGAAATTAGGTATAATTTCCATTCTCCATCAGGAATAGATGCAGAAATGTGATATTTTTTAGAAAAATTACTTGTATTAGGTAAATAAAAAACTTCTTGTAAGGTAACTGCATTTTTTTTGGATAACTGAAAATAATATTTTGACCCATCAGCATTATTAATGCCTGAATCTAATAAATGATTCAATTTAATGACTACAGCAGAAAATCCCCAAAATACGTTATTATGAAAAACAGGGAAACGTCCAACAATTCCAACACCTCCCTGTTTTAAATCTAAAGGACCGGCAAAATACATTTTTTGAGTTGCAATCGATTTTAGTGCTTCCTTAAGATAAGGAGGAGCTAAAATATTTAAATTTATCACAGCCTCATTCCCTTTCATTGGATAAATATATTTAATCACTCCTTTTGGCACTAGTTGAACGGCAGAAATACTATGATTTGATTCTAATAGTTTTTTTCCAATAGCATCAAAATTTTGTGGATCACCTTTGTCATTTATAGTTAATGCTAAAGTTAATGCAGTAGTGTAGCAGTTTCTTAGCGATTGTTCTATATTTTGTTGAACGCTTTGTAGCGTGTTATTCATTTCCGTGTGTTCATCTTCTTTAACTATTCGATATTGTTGATAAACAATATAGCCAACAACTAGGCTCAAAAAAAGGAACACAAGCAGACCTGTAGTTTTTGGTTTATTTAAAAACCACGAAATAAACTTTGTCCATTTTTTTTCTAATATCATAGGATAATTTGATCGGCTTTGAGACTTTTTTTTACTAGTGGCTAAATATAAATAAAAAAAATTAATTAGCACAAGTCGTTAATTGATTGCAAAGAAATTTTCTGACGCTAGTGAAGTAGTCCATATTGTATTCCTATATAATTGTTTATCAACGCTATTTAAATTGCGGATTTAATTTTTGTAATAAAATTAATTTATCTATAAGTAATATCTTATTTTTTTTATTTTTTTTCGTTTAAAAAGTTGCTAATTAGTCTCAGTGAATCTTGAATTCAATCGATAATCAAGACAAAAACAATCTAAATTTGAATAAATAACCCGAACTTTGCACAAGTTTTGAATCAAATAATTGATTGTGATAATTAAGAGTAAAGGAAATGAGTAGAAATAATGAAGGGAATATCAAGAAACACAACGATAAACTGCATAAAGCACAGGACAAAGCAAAGCAAGCTGAACGAGATCGTAAAGAAAAATTAAAGCAAATTGTAAAGAAGTTTAACGAAACTAATTCTTCCGAGAGTAACCAATAAATACTAGTATGCAAAAAGATAAATTTAATATAATAAAAAATAAGGTGCAGGAAATAATTAATTTTATTGCCGAAAAAAATTCGAGAAAGGCCAACAATAGATTAGTTGAAGTAAGTGAGGAACTGGACGAATTGCTTGATTTTTCTGACGACGATGAAGATCTAATGGAAGTAAGTCGCTATCAAGTATTGTTAAATCAATTGCATCAAAAAATAGCGGGGCTTGACGGACAAGCGACAAGTTAAATTTAAAAAGATCTTATCAATTTAATGATTCAAAAAAAATGCTATTGCGGTTCCTTTAAAACTTTTAAGGACTGTTGTGAACCTTTTATAAACGAAAGTAAAAAAGCCCCAACTGCTGTAACACTAATGCAATCTCGGTATTCCGCTTATGCCACACTTCACGTTGATTATTTAATGGCTACAACTCATTTTTCTGAAAGGAAATACCATTCTAAATCCGAAATTCTAAATTGGGCTAGTAGTAATCAGTGGCTTAAATTAGAAATTATCAACGCTACAGCGAATACGGTTGAATTCAAAGCCTATTTTTTGGACAGAGAATTTCAAAAACAAATTCATCATGAACGTTCTGCTTTCATATGTGAAAACGGAAGTTGGTTTTATGTCGATGGGGAATTTTTTAATTAATTTTTATTTTTTATACCTGCATAATAGTGTCTTTATGTTTTAACTAAAAATTAATAAACGTTTGTCTAACCTACGGTTTAAAATAATGTACTTTTAAAGTCTATGAAAAATGATAATAAAAAAGGATTTTATTTTAAACAATATGAAGCGCCATTTCAGTCTCCATTTGATAAACTCTTTGGTGTTTTCAAAGAATTAATCACACATACTTCAGGAGATTTTGATGAAGCGATTGATTGGTTAAGAGAATTAGATAAGGAGTATAAATTGACTGATGAACATTACACCATTGATGATTTCATCGAAGATTTAAAGAAAAAAGGGTACATCCGTGATGAACTCAAAGAAGATGGTACTTCAGGAATTGGAATTACTTCAAAAACGGAGCGCGCCATCAGGCAACAAGCGTTAGATACCATTTTTGGGAACTTAAAGCGTTCTGGAACTGGTAATCACAAAACTAAACATTCTGGGAATGGAGATGAACATACAGGAGAATTTCGAGAGTTTCATTTTGGTGATGGTCTCGAAAGAATTTCATTGACCGAAAGTTTACGCAATGCCCAAATTAATAATGGGGTAGAAAGTTTTATGCTCACTGAAAATGATTTGGTCGTTGAAGAAACCCAATTCAAATCCCAAATGAGTACCGTTTTGATGATCGACATCAGTCACAGTATGATTTTATATGGTGAAGACCGAATCACACCTGCTAAAAAAGTGGCAATGGCTCTGGCTGAATTGATTACGACACGTTATCCAAAAGACACTTTAGATATTTTGGTTTTTGGGAATGATGCCTGGACTATAGCAATCAAGGACTTGCCCTATTTAAAAGTAGGACCTTTTCACACTAATACGGTCGCAGGTTTACAATTGGCCATGGATATTCTCCGCAGGAAACGAAATACCAACAAGCAAATTTTCATGATTACCGATGGTAAACCAAGTTGTGTTCGCGAAAAAGATGGTTCTTATTACATGAACAGCAATGGCTTGGACGAATATATTGTGGATAAATGCTACAGTCAGGCACAACAGGCCCGAAAATTGCACATTCCCATTACTACTTTTATGATTGCTAATGATCCGTATTTACAACAGTTTGTCAATCGGTTTACGGAAGCTAACCAAGGAAAAGCATTTTATACTGGATTGAAAGGTTTAGGAGAAATGATTTTTGAAGATTATGAAACAAATCGTAAAAAAAGAATAAAATAAAGGATTAGAGAAAAGAAACAAGACGAAAGACAATTTACATGAAAATAGAAAATATAAAAACACTCGGAGAATTAAAAGAATCAGGTTATAAAAGCAAAAGCATCAAGGATGAGTTGCGTACCAATCTTAGAGAAAAGATTAAATTAGGAAAACCCACTTTTGAAGGAGTTCATGGATTTGAGAATACGGTAATTCCAGAATTAGAACGTGCAATTTTATCGCGTCACAATATCAATTTGTTAGGTCTTCGTGGTCAAGCCAAAACCAGATTGGCACGTAAAATGGTGGAATTATTAGACGAATATATTCCGTTTGTAAACGGTTCCGAAATTAATGACGATCCGTTGCAACCAATTTCCCGTTTTGCAAAAGACATTATTGAATTAAAAGGCGATGAAACGCCAATTTCCTGGTTACACAGAAGCGACCGTTTCTTCGAAAAATTAGCCACGCCGGATGTTACCGTTGCGGATTTAATAGGCGATGTAGATCCGATAAAAGCAGCGAATTTAAAACTGTCTTACGCGGATGATCGTGTGATACATTTTGGAATGATTCCGCGTGCGAATCGTTGTATTTTTGTAATCAATGAACTACCTGATTTACAAGCTCGAATTCAAGTGGCCTTATTTAATATATTGCAAGAGGGTGATATCCAGATTCGAGGTTTTAAATTGCGAATGCCACTAGATATGCAGTTTGTCTTCACTGCTAATCCAGAGGATTACACGAATCGAGGGAGTATTGTTACGCCCTTGAAAGACAGAATTGGATCTCAAATCTTAACACATTACCCAGATACTATTAAGATTGCCAGAACAATTACAGAGCAGGAAGCTAAACTTGATGTTAAACAAAGTGATATGGTTTATGTTCCTTCGTTAGCCCGAGATTTATTGGAACAAATCAGTTTTGAAGCACGAGAAAGTGAGTATATTGATAATAAAAGTGGCGTGAGTGCCAGATTGAGTATTACCGCTTTAGAGAATTTATTAAGCACTGCCGAAAGAAGAGCATTGAAATCAGGAGAAGATAAAACTACTTTACGATTATCTGATTTTATGGGAATTATTCCCGCTATTACCGGTAAAGTAGAATTAGTTTACGAAGGAGAGCAGGAGGGCGCAGCCGCTGTAGCACAACATTTATTAGGGGATGCCATTCATACTTTTTTTCCTGCCTATTTCCCAAAAATTGAAAAACTGGAAAAACAAGACGAGAAAACACCTTATACGGATATCATCGAATGGTTTTTTGCAGAAAGCGGTTTCGAATTATTGGATGATTGTTCTGATGATGAGTACCAAAGAATTCTGGGAGGTATTGTTCCTTTAGAAATTTTAATCAAGAAATACCAACCAGAATTAGAAAAAGAGGAAAAGTTTTTCATGAAAGAATTTATACTTTGGGGATTAGTGGAATATAAGAAACTTAGTAAAGATCGCTTTGCTGATGGCTATCAATTTAAAGATATCTACGGAAGTTATATCAGTAAGTTATAAATACCTGCAAGTTATAAGCCATGTAAGTCATTTAAGGAATTTCAATTTTGTAGTTTCTTAAATGACTTTTATGGATATAATTGTTAGTGTGTTTTACTTTAAAGAAACGATTTTGCATTTTAAATTTTTATTTATTTCGTAATGAGCCAATAACGATTTTATTTAGTCTACCTTGTCCCGTTGGCGGTATTTGCAGTTAACAAAAACGACATGGAAAACAGCTTTGAGGATTTAATAGCCTCCTATATTGAAAATAGTGTAGGTATATCCGAACATTTTTTAAGTGACGCTTTGGCAAATAACCTAAAGCAAAATTTACTTGCTTTAAACCAACAGAGTTTATTGATAGAAGCAGGAACAGGCAACTCAGAAGTTGTTTCTTACGATAGTACGGTAAGAAGAGATTCTATTTATTGGCTGGATAAAAAGCACAATAATATATTCGAAAATGAATTCTTTACTCAAATTGAAGCTTTTATAACCTACTTAAATTTAAGTTGTTATACTGGAATTACTGGATATGAGTTTCATTATTCCTTGTATGAAAAAGGAGATTTTTATCTAAAGCATTTGGATCAGTTCAAAAACAACCCAAGTCGAAAGTACTCGATGATTAGTTATTTGAATAGTGATTGGCAAGAAAGTGATGGCGGAGAGTTATTAATTCATCAAATAAATAACAATCAAAAAATTTCACCTACTCAGGGTAAAACCGTTTTCTTTAAAAGTGACGAATTGGTGCATGAGGTTTTGGTAACCCATAATACCCGAATGAGTATCACAGGGTGGTTGAAGTGCGATTGATAGCTGTATTCGTTACAATTATTACTTTTATTGTTCTCTAAAATTCAGAAAATACGACTACTAATTAATTAAAATCACGAACTAATTTACGTCAGTAACTCCACTAACTTTTGGCTGTATTTTTTCCAGCTCTAAGTACAATTGATCTTTTTCTTTTCTAAGTTTATCAATTTCGTTTATCCAATGTTCAATATCTCTTTGGATTAAACTTATTTCTTCACTTTTTTCATCGGTTGTTCGCAAAAACTCGAAATCGTTTGCTTCAACTAATTTATTTTTTGCCTCTTCCAGATTTCTAATATCATCAAGTAGTTGTTTTTGAATCTCTAAAAGCCGACTACTTAATTGTTGCTTTCTTTCGGTTGTCAGCCTTTCTAACTCTTTGCGTTCTTGCTCTGCAATACGGATTTTTTGTTCCTCGATTTCTCTTTGTTGTATCAGAAATTGTTGATTGTTTCTTTCCGTAATCTTATTTTTTTGCTCTAAAACATTTTTTCTATTTTCTTCAAAAAGATTAAAACTTATTGTTCCAATTATTAAAACTAAAACAATTAAAACTGGAAAAAAGATATCTTTTTTAATTCCTAAAATTTTGGTATTAAGTTCTTTATCTATAGATTTTGTCGTTTGTGTAGGCGTAATGATAGATTTTAAAGGGGGAGGAATTATGATTAAAATAGTTTTCAATTCTACCACTTCTTCTGCGTATTTCCAGTCTTCCATTCCTTGGCACCAGACAGGAGTAGTTTTAGTAATTTTTTTACTTCTTAGTTCGTCTAGCCCAAATGGACCTGTACTTTCATTTCCGTTATGTATGTAGTAGGTATTCATGTACTGACACTTATGTATTTGTAGATTTACTGCTTTAAATATTCAAAAGTACAAAACAAATCGCTTTTTTCTATAGAAGTTTTTATTTGAATATTTATTTCGATTTACTCATTAGTAGTTTATGAAGTTTTCATTTTTCCGTAGACCCGCACAATATAATTTCCGTTTAAAAACGCTATCGAATCAATGTGGCTTTGCAGAATAATACCATTATGAGGATTTTCGAGCAATAGCTTAGCAGCTTGGGCTAAAGGAGCAGCCGTGGTGGTTTGTATGGCTCTTAATTGGTGCTTTCCTATTTTTTGAGGAAGTATGCGTTTGGCAATTTCTCGCCGGCGTAAAATTCCATCTGCATCTTTTCCTTCTACCGCAGCATATAAAATAATTTGATCGTCTTCTACGTGAGGTATTATAGCTTCCATTTTTTGTTGTAAGTCAATAATTGAATTGTCGAAATTCACCAAATTTAAAAATTGATCCTGTACCCATGCATAATGTCCTGGATGGCGAAGGGTTTTGTAATCAAGGGAGCCCACTTTTCCCGATAATGCATCAGCCAAATCTGCTGACCCACCTGATGTCAGATCTTCCTCGTAAGTTACACCATCAATAATAATCGTTTTTCTTTCTGATAAGGATGGCAGGGTAGTTTTTATAAAGTTTCTCAGTACAATGGTGTCTTCAAGATATTCAGTTGCAACACCTATTGGGCTCCAAGTAAATCCATAATAATGTGGAGCAACAGCATGTGTGGTAAGTGCACCAACTTTTAACTCAAGTTTGTCCACTTTGGCAACATTAAAATCAGAACAAAACTCTTGAAAAATCCCGTTGGCCAATAAGCCAATGTATCCGGGAGCTAGACCTGTCTGAAGTAAAAAACCAGTTTCGGCATTTTTTGCCAAAGCGATTATTTCTTCAGTTTCGGAAACATATTCCGTGAGGTTAGCGTACTGCAGTTTGAAATCTTTGGCAAACTGAGCGATCCTTGGTGCCTGGCTTCCAGGTAGACAGTCCAGAATGATGTCTCCCTGGCGCAAGATTACTCTCATTTCATCCGTTAGACCTGTTTCCGCAAGATGAAAGTCCTTTATGAATCCGGAATTGGTTGTTCCTTCTTGAATCCAATTAGCTACTTTTTTTGCTTTCGAATGGGTTCTGTCACCAATAAAAAGAGTAGGGGTGACTTCGCTCCATTCCATCAATATCAAACCGACGGCTTCGGCAATTCCTCCAGCTCCAGCAATAATAATGTTGAAGTGCTTTTTCATACAATAAAGATACCGCTTTTTCTTTATTCAGTATTTGAGATTGTATAGTAATTTGTGGATTATGAAAGCCCGATTCCTGTCAAGGATATTAATGAAAAGCACGCAAGGGAAGAAGCACCTTATAAAACAAACACTGAAACAGCAACCTGAGGAAGTTACTTATGGGGTTATATTTTACGGATAACTTTCTGCGGACTTGCAATGTATCGTGTGTTCAGACAGTAAAATAATTACTTTCCGATGCAGAATATGAAGTAGTTAATATTTACAGTGGTTAACGAAGATTGGGCAACAAACAGCCATCAAATAATCGATAAAAACCATAAATACAAGACAATAATTAACAATATCTATTAGAATTTACTCACTAAAGAATAAAGTCCTTTTGATGTGATTTTTGCTTGTAAACTCCATTCTTGGTACAAAGGTAGCATTTTACAAAATACATCGCTATATGGTTTTGCATATCCTTCTCGAATCATTATTTCATTCAAACTTCTACCGTCATTTAGTATCAAATAACCAAGGGATCTACCGTATTTGTCAACTAAATTATTTTCTTCCTGAACCAACGTACAAACATCACCTAAGTTAACTTGATCTTTTAAAAAGTTAAATGATAGGTACCCCAGTTTGATTAATAGAGCAGCTGGCATTTGTAGTGCTTTTTCATCATTTTTAATTTTGTTGCAATAGGTCATTTCAGGCGCGTCAATTCCATATAAGCGAATTTCAAACTCTCTTTTTGTTATATAATTGGAAAAACCGGTCAAATTGACCACCCTATTCCAGTGTAAATTGACCACCAGTTTCGGAGCAAACTGACCACCACTTTCCAGTTCAAATTGACCACCTGATTTTGGTGTACAATTA